>CAJMQQ010000019.1 GCA_905215625.1 uncultured bacterium | reverse complement strand
TTCCTGCCCTGACACGGTTCACAGATTTCTGTTGCGCAAGACCCAGACATCAACGCCACTTGCCAAAGGCAGCTCTGCAGAAAAAATGCGCGAGGCAAGATATCACCCCTGCTAGAGCGGATTGCAGGTACAGGGCACCGCTATCTCCCCGGCTGCGTGGAAACTTTGTGACTTATTTATGCTTGGATAGCTTATTTAGTATACATGGAGTTTAAAAAAATGTCAAGGTCAGTCCTCTTTTTCCAGTACTTTCAAGGCGGCTCTTAATACATTTTCTCCATTTTTCAGGCCAAAATCCGTAATGTCAATCTTTTCTACCGGAATCCCGCCGGAAATTGCTTTTAAATTCTTCTGCTCATAGCCAATCTGGGGCGCTAAAAGTACAATGTCCATTTCTCCAATCACTTCTTTTGCCCCAGCCATGGATCTTACTTCAATCGATACGTCCATCCCCTCGTCTGAAGCAGCCCGTTTCATTTTTGACACCAAAATACTAGTTGAAATTCCTGCATTACATACCAATAAAATCTTCTTCATGTTGTTCCCTCCCGCTTTTCATTTTTATTTTCCCGAAGCTTTTTAAAAAAAGCTTTCATCATCGTGGAACACTCTTCTCCTAATATGCCGCTTTCTGTTTCTGCTTGATGATTGAATCCGTCCTCGTGAAGCATATCCAGAACCGAACCGGCACAGCCGGCTTTTGGATTCATGCAGCCCATTACCACTCTGGGGATTCTGGCCTGGACAATCGCTCCAGCACACATGGGGCACGGTTCTAATGTCACATACAGCGTACAATCTTCCAGACGCCAGTCGCCTATTTTTTTGCAGGCCTTTTTAATGGCAATAATCTCTGCATGGGCCAGCGCGCTGTGATCCGTCATACGACGGTTGTAACCTCTGGCAATAATCTTTCCTTTATGTTCAATCACACAGCCAATGGGAACTTCTCCCAGCACTTCCGCCTTTTTTGCCTGGCGGATGGCCTGTCTCATATATTTTTCATCCTGAGTCATAACTCTCTCCTGTTGTTTCTGCTAGACCCGCAAAGCGGGGTATGCTATACTCTATTATACTACGAAATAAATTAGATTGGAAATGATAATTATGAAAATTTGCGGATTACAGAAAACAACTCTATTAGACTTTCCAGGCCATGTAGCAGCCACTGTCTTCACCGGAGGGTGTAATTTCCGCTGTCCCTTCTGTCAGAATAGCGAAATTATTTCTTTCGATGCAGAAGCGGATTATACAGACGAAGAAGTGTTGTCTTTTCTAAAAAAGAGGACGGGCATTCTGGAAGGGATCTGCGTTACCGGCGGCGAGCCGACTCTGCAGCCGGATTTAGCCGAATTTATCTGTAAAGTAAAAGATCTAGGGTTCTTAGTAAAGCTGGATACCAATGGATATCAGACCGATGTGCTGAAAAATCTGGTAAAAGACGGACTATTAGATTATGTGGCAATGGATGTTAAGGCCGGCTCCGACCACTATGCTGCTGCTGCAGGCCTTCCATCTATGAATCTGGAACCGGTAAAGGAAAGCATCTCTTTTCTCCTGTCCGGAACCATTCCCTATGAATTCCGCACTACAGTGGTAAACGGGCTTCACACTTCCAGGGATTTTGAGCAGATTGGCCCCTGGATAAAAGGCTGCCCCCAATATTTTCTGCAGAATTTCAAAGAATCTGAGTACGTCCTCCAGCCTGGATTTACCAGCTTTTCACTAGGCGAACTGCAGGAGTTTGCAGACATTGTCAAACCTTTTGTGGGCAGCGTTTCTATCAGGGGAATCGACTATTAGGACAGCGATTCCATTCACGGTTCTAATGAGATGCGGAAAAACGGATATCTGTGTACCAATACCCAAAGCGGCCGTCTCCAGACGGCTGTTTTTTTGACAGCACAAAATGGGGGAACCCAAACATATCGGCCATATATTTTTCATTGCTGTAATAATGGCCCGGAATGCCAAGAAGGTATCTTGGATTCCCTCTGGGATTTTCCAGACGGGCCAGAATCAGATACCGGTAATTATAATAGCAATGAAGAAGAAAACTGTTATTTCCATATACCCACACTTCTCTTGGCAAAAGTCCAATATCCTGGGGTTTAATTGACAGAATCACGCATCCATGTTCGCTGTCAAACGCTGGAATTTTGGGATACATTTTTTCAAGCCGATCCCAGATTTGTTCTGGAGCTTCTTCCGGTTCTTCCGCTAAATCCAACTGTTCCAGTTCCCTTTGATCCCCTGCCTGCGGAATATAGGGCTGCTGCCCTTCCTCTTTGCTGACCCCAATCCCTTTCCATTCTCCTACTCCTGTAGAAATCGTCTGGGCCTTTGGAAGATCTGGGGTATCGGCTGCAAGCGTCTTATCTGCCCCTTCTTCCCTGGCAAGTTCTTCTTCCATCTCTGTTACCGCTTTTTCTGCAGTTTCCATCACTTCTGGTTTTTCTTCCGGAGCTGCCTTAGACAATTCAATCTCCGCTGCGCAGGTGACTTCGTCTTCCCAGATTGTCCGGTAAGTACGCCAGTCATCGTTTGGATCGTGAATCGAAAGGCCATAACAGACATCCATTTCGCAGCCGCTTCCTTCTACGTTTTCCACTTGTACCGTTGTCCGGAACTCCCCATTTCCTCCTCTCAGAAACAATTTTCCTAGTAAAATCTCTCCTGTGGAGGAAAGCAGATAAACTCCTGCATCTCCATTTGTAAAAATCCGTTTCACATTGACGCTGATTTTGCACTGCCCGCTTCTTGCTTCCAGCTTTGCAAATCCCACGTTTCTCCCTTTTGTTTTCCCTTCATATTCATAAATATATGAAATGAGTCTCCTATAATTAGACATACCATCACCTCTAGTCTATGTTTATGCAAATACCCATTGAAACTATGCTATGAAAATGATATTCTATAAGTAATATTGTAATTATTGCAATGCATTTTATGGAAAATGGAGGTTTCTTGAAATGAAGATCTACAAAGTAAGGGACTACGAAGAAATGAGCCGTAAGGCAGCCGCTGTCATTGCTGCACAGATCATTGCAAAACCAGACAGCGTTCTTGGTCTTGCTACCGGTTCTACGCCTATTGGCACTTACAAAAATTTGGTTGCTGCCTACAATGCCGGCGATCTGGATTTTTCTCAGATTAAATCTGCTAACCTGGACGAGTATCGCGGTCTTACAAAGGACAATGACCAGAGTTATTACTACTTTATGAATCACAATCTGTTCCAGCACGTAAACATCGATCCTGCCAACACCAATATTCCGGATGGCACCAACATCGATGCTGCTGCAGAATGCGCCCGTTATGAGAAAGTCATCGAAGACTTAGGAGGCGTGGATTTACAGCTTTTAGGTCTTGGACATGACGGACATATCGGCTTTAACGAGCCTTGCGACCACTTCGAACAGACTACTCACTGCGTAGATTTAACCGAAATGACCATTGAAGCAAATAAACGTTTCTTCGCTTCTATTGATGATGTTCCGAGACAGGCTTACACCATGGGCTGCGGAACCATTATGAAAGCAAAGAAAATCCTGATTCTGGTTTCCGGTGCTGACAAGGCTGATATTTTATATCAGGTTGTAAACGGCCCAGTTACCCCTCAGGTTCCTGCATCTATTCTTCAGTTCCATCCGGATGTTATCCTGATTGCTGACGAAGCTGCAATGTCTAAATTCTAATAACTGCAAAAAAGGCGGTCTGTCATCCAGGCTGCCTTTTTCTATCCACTATCTGTTATCTGCAGTTTTCTGTAAAATAATTGGCCAGTCCTGCAAACTGCTCCAGCGTCAGGGCCTCTCCCCGGACGGTTGCAGACAATCCCATACTTTCGATGGCTGCGCCAATCTGTTCTTTGGTAAAGTTTAAATTCTGGGCATTATTCAGGCCATTCTGAAGTGTTTTTCTTCTCTGGTTAAAAGAAGCCCGAATCAAATCAAACATCAAAGCCGGATCGGTTACCTTTACCGGCGGCTCTTCATGCCTGGTCAGGCGAATCACAGCAGAACCTACATTTGGTCTTGGAATAAAGCAGTTTGGCGGTACATTTGCCACAATATACGGTTTGGCATAATACTGGACTGCCAGAGACAGGGCGCCGTAATCCTTGGTTCCAGGTCCAGACTGCATCCGATCTGCCACCTCTTTCTGAACCATTACCGTAATATTGTCAATGGGAACGCCGCTTTCAAATAATCCCATAATAATCGGCGTCGTAATATAATACGGCAGATTGGCAACGACCTTAATAGGACGTCCCTGATTATATTCTTCTGCCAGCGCCTTAATATCAACCTTTAAAATATCTTCATTGATAACTGTTACGTTTTCATATCCAGACAAGGTTTCCTGTAAAATCGGAATCAGGTTTTTGTCGATTTCGACTGCCACGACTTTTCCTGCATTCTCTGCCAGATACTGGGTCATCGTACCGATACCAGGGCCAATTTCTAAAACCATATCCTCTTTTCCGACCCCTGCAGCATTGATGATTTTTTCCAGCACGTGCCCATCAATCAAGAAATTCTGTCCGAATTTCTTTTGAAAAGCAAACTGGTACTTTTGGATAACTTCTATGGTTTTCTGTGGATTTCCTAATTTTTCTTTCATATAGTCCTTTTCTTTCCTAATGCTATTTGTTAATCCGATACAGCTTCAGACCGTTTTCAAAGGTGATCTCTTCCACTTTTTCCCTGCTTAATCCCTTGATTGCCGCCAGTTCTTCTGCCACATAAGGCAAATTCAGGGAAGAATTACGTTTTCCCCTGTTGGGCACCGGCGCCATATAAGGGCAGTCGGTTTCTAAGACAATCCGGTCTATCGGTGCGTATTCTGCCACTTCTTTCAGTTTTTTTGCATTTTTAAAAGTCAGTACACCGCCAATTCCCAGATAAAATCCCATATTTAAAAACTCTCTTGCAAGCTCCGTTCCATAGGAAAAACAGTGGATGACGCCGCCAATTTCTTCTGCGTGAAGGCCCTTCATCATATCCAGGGTATCTTTCGCCGCATCGCGGCTGTGGATAATAACCGGAAGCTTCGTCTCCCTTGCAAGCTCTATCTGACGTTCAAACCATAATTTCTGAACGCTGCGTTCCGGCTCATCCCAGTAGTAATCCAGTCCGATTTCTCCTACTGCTACTACTTTTTTATGTCTGGTCTGATTTTTCAGCCATACAAAGTTTTCCTCTTTTAATTCTCCAGTATCGCTGGGATGGACTCCGGCAGACGCATACATATGAGAATAGGTTTCTGCCAGTTGTATAGAAGCCGACGTGGATTCTAAATCTGCTCCCACATTAACTGCCAGTCCGATTCCATTGAGGGGAAGGCTTTCAATTAACTCTTTTCTGTCTTCTTCAAACGCCTGGTCATTATAGTGGGTATGTGTGTCAAATATCATCTTGTCAAAAAACTCCTCTTTTAATGTATTGCCTGTAAAACCAGGCGATTCAGCCATTCTCCGCGAATCAGCGCCTCACGGAGCAGATACAGCGCCAGAAACTGAATCGGGTAAAGAACATAGAAAAAATATTTTAAATGCCAATAACCCCGTTTTCCATTATACAACATGATAGGAAGATACGCCAGTGCCGCTGATCCAAAAAAGCGGACACTCTCTGCCGCTGATACAATGGCTCCGATTATAAGCTGGAATACCGGTTCATTGACAAACCAGTAAAATACTGCTGGAAGGATAATGCCGACAATACAATAATCGCTGCGGATAAGCCAGCTTACGCCGCTTCCTGCCGCAATACACAAAATCTGCATAGCAGGACTGCGGCGGAAATGCTGCATTCCCATAAGCACAAGAAGCGCTAAAAACAGCGTAAATCCTGCATTTTGATAACCGATATAAAACCAGGAATCATAGATGGCCAGATCAAAGAACACTTCGGAAACCACTGTGCAAACTCCTATCCGCAGCAGATACTGTTTCCGGTTTCTGGTGTGAAAAAAGCCCTCTGCTAAAAGGAAGCAGATAATCGGAAAAGCGATTCTTCCAGCCCCTCTTAAAATCCTGTCTGCAATCAAAAAGTGAGCGCCTGCCTCTGAGTCAAAAAAGAGCCTGATTTTGTCCGGATCGCCATTGCAGGCCGCAAGAATTCCCTGTTCCATGACTGCTGCTGCAAAATGATCCAATATCATCGCAAGAACTGCAATCATTTTCAGAAAATTACCGGTCCAGATACCGGCCCCTTTTCTTCTTCCGCGGCGTCTATGGTAACTTCCTCTTCTTCTCATATGCAGGCCCCACCTTTCTGGAAAACACTGGTATTTTTCACTACTATACCCCAGAACCCGTAAAAATGCAAGGAGCCAAAAAACAGCGCCGCCTGCCCCATCAGAGCAGTACAGCGCCGTTGTTCGTTTTCTATTAAATGGTTTTAGCAGATCTCTGCTCCTGCCGGCATATCCTTCTCCGGCTTCATCAAAGCCAGATTGCCTTCTGCATCTTCTGCACACAGCAGCATACCTTCGGATTTTACTCCAGCCAGAGTTGCCGGCTTTAAGTTGGTAACAACCATTACCTTTTTGCCAACCATTTCTTCCGGAGTATAATGAGCCTTGATTCCGCTTACAATCTGACGTACCTGGGAGCCGACCTTAACCTGGCTGCACAGAAGTTTTTTGGACTTCTTTACTGCTTCACAGGCAATAATCTCACCTACCTGGAACTGCAGCTTTTCAAAATCATCATAGGTGATTTCTGGCTTTGCCTCTAAATCAATAACTGCTTCTGGTTCCTTGTCCTCTGCTTCGCCTTCTGCGGCATTGGCTTTTGCAGCTTCTGCCTGCATTGCCTCTACCTTTTCCATAACTTCTTTCAGATCCATACGGGCAAACAGGATCTCCGGCTTCTCTGTTACTTTATTGCCGGATGGGTACTTGCCAAAGCTGTCCATTTCCTCTAAACTCCGTTTTTCTGTATTTAACTGAGCCAAAATCTTTGCAGAAGTATCTGGCATAAAGGATGCCAGCAGGGATGCACCAATGGTAATGGCCTCTGCCAGGTTGTAAAGAACTTCTTCCAAACGTTCCTTCTTTGTTTCGTCCTTAGCCAGACTCCATGGCATTGTCTCGTCAATGTATTTGTTGCAGCGGCGGAAAATGCCAAATGTTTCCGTAATCGCATCTGCAACCCGCAGCTGTTCCATCTTTGCGTCTGCCTTCTTGACTGCCTCCAGAACGGTTGCCTTTAAATCCTCGTCTACTTCTTCTGCTGCTCCGGTAGAAGTTACCACTCCGCCGAAATACTTATTGCTCATGGAAATGGTACGGTTTACCAGGTTTCCTAAAATATTTGCCAGGTCAGAATTTAACCGCTCTACCATCAGTTCCCAGGAAATCACGCCGTCGTTATCGAATGGCATTTCATGGAGAACAAAGTAACGGACTGCATCTACGCCGAAAAAGTCTACCAGGGTATCTGCGTAAAGAACGTTTCCTTTGGATTTGCTCATTTTACCATCGCCCTGCAGCAGCCATGGATGTCCAAATACCTGTTTTGGCAGCGGAAGATCCAGAGCCATCAGGAAAATTGGCCAGTAAATGGTATGGAACCGGATAATGTCTTTTCCGATCAGATGCAGGTCTGCAGGCCACAGCTTATTGAACTGTTCACTGCTTTCTCCGTCGCAGTCATAGCCAATACCGGTAATATAGTTGGTCAGCGCATCCAGCCATACATAGGTTACGTGCTTTGGATCAAAGCTGACCGGAATGCCCCAGGTAAAGGAAGTTCTGGAAACACACAGATCCTGAAGTCCCGGAAGAAGGAAGTTATTCATCATCTCGTTTTTGCGGGATACCGGCTGAATAAAGTCTGGATGCTCATTGATATAGTCAATTAATCTCTGGGCATATTTGCTCATTTTAAAGAAATAAGCTTCTTCTTTTGCCGGCTGGACTTCCCGTCCGCAGTCCGGACATTTGCCGTCTACTAACTGGGATTCGGTAAAGAAGGATTCACATGGAGTGCAGTAAAGTCCCTCATAATATCCTTTGTAAATGTCTCCCTGATCATACAGCTTTTTAAAAATTTTCTGAACCTGGGCCTCGTGGTATTCATCGGTTGTACGGATGAACTTATCATAAGAGGTGTTCATCATATCCCAGATATTGCGGATCTCTGAAGAAACTCCATCTACAAATTCTTTTGGAGTTACGCCTGCATCCTGTGCCTTTAACTCAATCTTCTGGCCATGTTCGTCTGTACCAGTCTGGAAAAACACGTCATAGCCCTGTTCTCTCTTATAACGGGCAATAGCATCTGCTAAAACTGCCTCATAGGTATTGCCGATATGAGGTTTGCCTGACGTATATGCAATTGCAGTTGTAATGTAATATGGTTTTTTGATTTTCTGTGTCATCGTTTTCCTCCCTTTCTCATAACCGAAAAAAATCCCGCCTTTAAACTTGCATTTAAAGACGAGACAGCATCCCGCGTTACCACTTTAATTTATCTGTTTCTCGCAAAACAGACCTTATGGACTGCCCATACAGTCCTCCACTATAACGGGTGTTCCCGTCGCTGCCTAATCGATCCGCCTGATACTGCATTCTGTTCCGGATATACTCAGCCGCGAAGCTCCAAGACCATCTTCTGCCGGTTTTCCATTTCTCCCCTCTCAGCTATCTGGGATTCTCTGTTAAATGGACAGGCCGCATACTCTTCTCTTCACTGCTTTTTTCAAATATATGGTAAGTCTAACTGTTTCCCTCAACTTTGTCAAGGGTTCTCGGAATGATTGTATTTATAGGAGATATAATATATAATGGATATTATTTACAGGAGGACAGCGAATGAAATTTTTATCCTATTTTAAGCTTCAAAAATTTTCCGTATTCGCGCTGGCTGCTGCTGTATCCAGTACCCTTTTGCTAAATGGGTGTTCCATTCAGCGTCCGGATACTCCTTTGCCCAGCGCTTCGGATGATTACGAAACCGATACCAGTCAGTCCAGTCCGGCTTCTCCGGACGCGCAAAAAGAAACTGCTGCTGCCGAACAGGCCCGATTTGACGATCTGATGGACGAAACCTTTCGTGATTCCCTGACTACGTCTCTGCTGACTCTTCATTACAGCGTCAGTGATCCGGCAAAATATGGCATTACCGATTATCCATGTACCTTTGGAGAATTTTCCGTCCCTGATATGCAGGAAAATCTAATGGAACTTCAAGCGTTGGATTCCCAGCTGAATAGCTTTAACCGTTCCCTTTTAACAGATGATCAAATCCTGACCCTGGACATTCTCAATGAACACGTAGATACCGAACTTTCATTGGAAGGAATCGAGTTGTATCAGACCCCTCTTTCTTCCTTTACCGGTATTCAGATTGATTTACCCGTTGTTCTGTCTGAATATCATTTTTACACAAAAAAAGATATTGACGAATATCTGGAATTGCTGTCCAATACAGATGAATTTTTTGATCAGATTCTGACCTTTGAGCAGGAAAGGGCTTCGGCCGGACTGTTCTGCAGCGACGCTGCTGTAGATCACATTGTAGAATCCTGCCAACCCTACATGATTGATGCAGACTATCACCTTCTTCATACCTCTTTTCTTACCAGATTGGAAGAGTTTCCTTCTCTTACAGAAGAAGAGAAAAATGCCTATATCCAGCAGAATTCTGCCATTTTATCCGAACAGTTTATCCCTGCTTACAAGCAGCTTGCGGATGGGCTTTCCAAATTAAAGGGAACCGGTCAGTATGAAGGCGGCCTGTGTCACTATCCGGACGGAAAAAAATACTTTGAATATCTGGTTCGTTCTAATACTGGAACTTCTTATACCAATATGTCAGATTTGCAGAATGCCATTGAAAAGAAAAATGTGGCCGATATTGCTGCTATGGCTGCCATTATCCGCAATCGTCCGGAGCTTCTGGATCAGGTGGAAACCTTTTCATTTTCCCCAGAAGATCCCCAGGAAATCCTGGAGTCTCTAAAACAGGAAATTTCCAGTGACTTTCCAGAAATACCGGATCACTCTTACGAAATAAAAAATGTGGCTCCAGAACTGAAAGATACCCTTTCTCCCGCGCTCTATATGGTTCCTCCCATGGATCGCTACGATGAAAATATCATTTATCTGAATATGACGGAGAACAACGGGATCACCCAGCACTTATACACTACGTTAGCTCACGAAGGTTATCCTGGTCACTTATATCAGAATGTTTACTTTTACAGCACCAATCCCTGTCCAATCCGCTGTCTGCTGTCCTTTAACGGCTACTCGGAAGGCTGGGGACTGTACTCAGAATTTTTGTCCTATACATTTCAAAATGGAATGGATCCGGACGGCGCCAGACTTCTTATGTATAATGCTTCGGCCAGTATCGGTTTAAACGCCTTGTTAGACTTAAACATCAATTATTTTGGCTGGGATGAAGATCAGACCCGCGAGTATTTGTCGGATTATTATGATGTGGAAAATTCCAATATCGTATCCGAAATTTATCAGACCTTAATTGAAAATCCAGGCTATTACCTGACTTACTATGTTGGATATATGGAATTTTGTGAGATGAGAGAACAGGCAGAAAAAGAACTTGGCGACAAATTTGACGCGAAAGAATTTCATAAATTAATGCTTGATATTGGTCCTGCTCCATTTTCTGTTATCCGCAGCCGGTTAGAGACCTGGCTTCTGACCCAGAAAATGCAATAACAACAACCAAAATAAGGCAAAAGCGGTATCCATCAGCAAACTCTGCTCTGGATACCGCTTCCTTTTTCTTTATCATCTTAATTACTTCTGAATCTCTTCGTAATCTTCAAAATACGTAGAATAGCCGTTTTCATCTGTTTCCAACAAATCAGATGTTACATCTTCGCCGTTTACCTGAAACTTTACTAATTCCAATTCATAATTTTCAATATAGGTGTTTACCAGGGCTTCTAATGTTGCCTGCTCCATAAATGCGTCGTCTTCAAAGCTTGGGATCGCAGACAGATTTACAATACCGGAGGCGTCGTCTTCTTTTACATCCAGACCAAGAATCGTTGTGCCTTCTTCCAGTACGCCATATTCAATCAGCTTGTCTACCAGACCCTGATTGGTCAGCTCTTCTAAAGAATCCATGTTCTGAAGCAGACCCGTTCCATCTTCATTAATGCTGTATACGGAAATTGTATCATACTCTGGTCCAGGAACCTTGCCTTCTACTAATTTATCTCCGCTGTCTGCGCTGGACGTTGGAACCGGTGCAGTTTCAGCCTGCTTTTCTGGGGTTGGCGTACACGCTGCTAAAGAAATTGCCATCAGCGCTGCTGCAATGTACAGAATTGTTTTTTTCATAATTGGTATTGCCTCCTCTTAATCCTTCTGCTGGACCTGACGAAACCAGCTATTTAAATGCTTTAAGGTCTTTACTAAAACCTCCAGCTCTTTTCCATCCAGTTCCTCCATAACGCCTTGTATCATCTGTCTATGAAAGCTGGCATGGTGCTCATACGCTTTTTTTCCTTTTTCGGAAAGGGAAATATATACAACCCGCCGATCCTCGCTGCTTCTCTCCCGGACAACATATCCTTTTTTTACCAAGCTGTTCATGGCGATTGTCAAGGTACCTACAGTAACGGATAGTTCTCTGGCAATGGAAGACATATTTTTCGGGGTGCCAACTCCTATGGCATCAATGACGTGCATATCGTTATTGGTAATATCTTTAAATTCGGGTGTAATAATCGCCTTCTGTTCAATATCCATAATATCATTGAACAAATTTACCAACACTTCATTTAAAGTCCCGTAATTATCCACGTCTCTTCCTTTCCTAACCTTTCTTCAAAAGCTTCTTAGATTATATATGATTTTTTCCCAGAAAACAACCTCTTAATTCCTTATGAAATTCTTACAAAGTTGTGTTTTTTCTGTGACTTTTGTATAAATTGTTAAAAAACAATCATCCCAATAAAAATGCTTGCTGCCATTCCTGCAATCGTAGCCACTATCGCCCCTTTTAAGGCATATCGGGTTTTTGTAATGTGAGCCGTTCCAAAATAAACACTCAGACAATAAAAAACCGTCTCCGTACTGCTCATCAAAATAGACCCGATAATCCCCTCCAGTGAATCCGGCCCACTGGTTTGAAAGATGTCCAGCACCAGACTTGTTGCCGCCGCATTGGAAATAAGACGCACCAGTGCAACCGGTACAATCGGCGCTGGAATGTGAATCCGGCTGGCCGGACCTGCTAATAGTTTTCCTAAAAAATCCAAAAATCCGGACGCTCTTAAGACGCCAACCGCTGTCATAAGGCCAATTAAAGTAGGCATTACTTTTATCGTGGTCTTCATTCCCTCTTTTGCTCCATCCAGAAAGTCATCCAGTACCGGCCTTTTCTGGAGCAGACCAAATCCAATCATATAAAACAGCACCAGCGGAACCAGTGCATTTGACAAAAACAACAGATAGTTCATAACGTGTTTCCTGAATAAAACTTTTTAACAGCTTATGCGAAGTTCTCAGAAAACATACAGACTAAAACCTCTCCGCCATTTTTCACATCCATTTTTTATTGACATCCGTTTTTCTTGTTGATACTATCTTACTATGATTACGACTAACATTATTTCAATTCCATGTTTTAACTTAGACCAGATTGCCCAGTCCGGACAATGTTTTCGGATGCTTCCTATGGAAAAGGGCGGATATTCGGTCATCAGCTGCGGACGTTATCTGGAAATTCAGGAAACGGCTGATTCTGACTCTCCATCTATCGCCTTTACCTGTCCGGAAGAAGATCTGGACTTCTGGTTTAACTATTTTGATTTTCATACTGACTATCAGGCTATTCTAAATGCAGTCCGCCCAGAAGACACCTATCTGGCTGCGGCAGGAAAAACCGGAAACGGCATCCGGATTTTGCGGCAGGATCTGTGGGAAATGATTATTACCTTTATTATCTCCCAGCAGAAAACCATTCCTGCTATCCGGCAGGCAGTCGAACAGTTAAGCAGACAGTACGGCTCTCCCATTCAGACTTTTTCTAAGCCTTCAGATGCTTCGGATACGGATACAGCATACGCATTTCCTACTCCAAAGCAGTTATCTACTGCTTCCCTGGAGGATTTACAAAATCTGAAATTGGGATACCGGGCCAAATACATATTTAAAACCACGAAGGACGTCTGCAATCATCTTCTGGATTTGGAATATCTGAAAACCCTGGACTACCAGGATTCCATGTCTTATCTGAAACAATTTTACGGCATTGGAGAAAAGGTAGCCAACTGCATCTGCCTGTTTGGTCTTCATCACATTGACGCCTTTCCGGTGGACACCTGGATTCAGAAAATTTTAATGGCAGAATATTATCCAAAGCACCCCAGACGTTATAAACCCCTCCCAAAGTCTGCTCTTATGGAAACCATCATTAACGATAACTTTCATTTTTATAAGGGATTTCGCGGAGTTATGCAGCAATATATTTTCTATTATGAACGGGAACGCTTAGGAAGGACAGAACTATGACAGGACACGCATTAAAATGGATTGCTGCTATCACGATGGTAATCGACCACTTTAGTGTTGTATGCCTGGGAAGCCTGATGGAAGGCGTTCCTGACCTTTCTATTTCCGGTCTTTATGCTGGCGCTGTAAATGGAAACGGCCAGCAGGCCTTTTTATGCTGGCTGGCCCTGATTCTCCGCTGTATTGGCAGGATTTCCTTTCCCATTTTCTGTTTTCTGCTGACAGAAGGATTCTGCCACACCAAAAATCTCAAAAAATATATGGGAAGACTCGCCCTTTTTGCCCTGATTTCAGAAATTCCTTTTGACTTTGCCATCTTCGGCCATCTAAATATCCAGCTTCAAAATACATTTTTTGTTTTGCTTATTGGTCTTATGGTACTATATGGAATGGCTGAAATTGATAGACAGGTCATTGGCACGAATCTGCCTTTCCTGTTAAAACCTCTGATAGTCCTTGCCGGCTGCGGCGTTTCCGTTCTTCTGAATACGGACTACAGTGTTCTCGGTATTCTGCTTATCTCTGCTTTTTATCTTCTCAGAGACAGCAAAACCGAACGGGCCATCTTTAGCAGCCTGTTATGTTTGTCTGAATATACCGCTGTATTTGCCTCCGTCCCTATCTGGTTTTACAACGGCAAACCCGGAAAGCCCCGATTCCGCTACTTTTTCTATTGGTTCTATCCGGTGCATCTGTTGATTTTAGGAGGAATACGATGGGGGATGGGAGGATAAAGGGCTAGGAGAAGTGTGCTTTCCCCTAGCCCTTATTTACAGAATTTTAGGCTGATGAATTACGATATGAATTTTCTTTTCCTGTATCTTTTTCTCATAGCTTTCTTTAAAAATTATCCAAAATTCTGACAATCTGGTCATTTTCTGCACTGTCATTTAACATCTCTCCAAGATATGAAATCACCCTGTCTCTGGCTATATTCATATTTTCCCTGTCCGCTTTTTCTGAATATTTATTTGACGGATAGTATGCTAATCTTTCTAATTTTAAAATTTCCTGTGTCCCCAGTCCAAGCTTTTTCATATAATCCTGAATTAGAGAAATCGTCCTGTGAAAATCTTGCGGTTCCATTGCATTACGGAGCCGTTCTATTGCTTCCCAAATACTTTTATATCGCACATCATACTATCAGCTAACCCCTCCCCAACGCAGATAAAACAAAAACAGTGGATCTAAAATATAGAGCTTCCCCTCTTTCCAATCAAGAACTTTGAAAATATCTTCCCTTCCATGCAGCAGCTCCTGCAGCTTTGTCAGGCTTTCTTTTATCGCCTGAGGCGTTGGTTTTTTGCCATCTTCTGCTATCAATCTATAAATTCTCTCTTTGACATCCTCGAACTCCAGTTTCATAATTGGCGGGTTTTCTGCAATAGACTTTACGATTAATTCATATAAGTCACACCGGCATCCATCTTTAATTTGAAATTTATTTCTGTTTTTTCCTCTTGTACTCGGCCCTTTCCGCATTAAAGCTACTACGTCCCCATACTCAAAGTTCGCTGTTGTATAGCGGTATGCTGTTTCTAATACTTCCTGTTCGATCTTCTTTTTATCTGACATTTCTAATATCGTACAGATATTCAAACAAATATATTGCATTAATTGTGGGGATGACAGACTCTCTATTGCAATCTGTTCTGCAATATTATCTTCTATTTCTATCTCCAGTCTTGAAAATCCGAGTTTTGCGATTTCTTTTAAGTCCTCTACTTTCCAGGGTTCCATGTTAATTAAACTCAGTCTTCCAGATAAATCTGCATTTTGCCGAATCGCTTCGTCTGCTCTGTGAGGGAGAGATACAACGATTGCTTTAAATCCTCTTCTGATTGCATCTTTTAACTGCTGTGCAATCTGCATACGCTTTCCTTCTGGTGCATAATGAAAATCGTCAATTACCAGAACCAGCCCTTCCTCTTTGTAATGTTCAATAATCTTATCCTTTGTTAAAGAAAAGGTCTCTTTTGTCGTATATTTATCACTGGTTTCTGCAATCTTCTTTTCAGAAGCAAACTGTCCTTCATAAGCAAGTCCCGCCTTTGCAGCAACCAATTTCCAAAAGTCGGTGTCTTCATCAAAATCTGCACCTGAAATTTCTACTATATGCTGAAATCCAATTACTTTTTCACAAAGAATTGTTTTTCCCATTTTTGAAGGACCAACTAATGATGTTAAAAAACCGGATACTTTTATTGCCTGCATTAAACGAAACTCATATGACAAATTTGAAACTGTCGATTTTCTGGATATATAAGTATATTGTGGAAATGCTCCTGGCCGGAATACATCTTCTGCGCGTAGTGTCATAGTTTTCCCTCCTTTTTTATGTATTATAACATATTTTTATCCGATTTAAACATTTTTATTACTTTTTATCCCTTTTTATTCGTTTTAATCTTATCTTTTCATTTTTACCTTCTAATATCCATGCACTTGCAAAACACTACTGCCGCCAGGGTACTGGCTGCAGTAGCAAACAGCGCTGGTCCGATAATCGCGGATGGATCCGAACTGCCATATTGCGCCCGATAAGCAAGCATATTCACTGGAATTAATTGAAGGGAGGAAATATTAATAATCAGAAACGTACACATCTCATTGCTGGCTGTTCCCCTTGGAACCGGTATCAGACGTTTTTTCGTCATATTTCCGGTTCCGTTTTCTCTATAACCTGTCCGTTCTTTCTTCTGCCTTCTGCTCTCTTCCAGTTCTTCCAACTCTTCCATCGCTTTTAATCCGGCTGGAGTCGCCGCCCATCCCATTCCCAGCATATTTGCAATCATATTTACTGCAATAGATTTTGCCGCAGGGTGTTCCAACGGAAGCCTTGGGAACAAAAATTTCATTACCGGTTTCATCTTTTTCACCATGGCTTCGATTACTCCAGCCCTGCTTCCAATCTCTAAAATTCCTGTCCAAAACGACATAATTCCAAGCATACTTATGCACAATGTTACTGCATCCTTTGCGGATTGAATTATTCCCTCTGTCACAGCAGCTAGTGTTCCATGAAAAATCCCCCAGATAATTCCCAATAGTATCATTCCAGCCCACAGCCAGTTCATCACGATAAAACGCCTCCCAAACAGAATGTCTGATACATTCCTATTCGGGAGGCAGACTATGGTATGCGCCAAATGTTATATCATTTTTCATCAAATTTTACTGCTGCATCATATTCTGATGGTTTTCCAATCCTCATAAAAGTGTGCAGTCACAAGCAAACATACGCTCTCTGATAGAAGTGATGCCAGCCAAATTCCAGTATCTTCTAACAAGTTTGACATAATCAAAAGTGCCAGAAACAAAAATACAAAACTTCGGCATACAGATATAATAAAGGAATATTTCGGTTCATTAATTGCAGTAAAGAAACCGCTAATCAAAATATTATATCCCATTACCAAAAAGGAAAGACTGTATAAGCGTAATGCCCACACCGTATAATCAAATAGTCCCGCATTCTCTTCTTCCAGAAATACCGTTACTATCGTTTGTGGAACCAACTGAATTGCAGCAACCATAACAACAGAAAGTATCAATACGGTAGTAATTCCATACTTTAAAATTTTTCTGGACTTATAGTTCTGTCCCGCGCCACAGAAGAAACTGCTCAATGGCTGACAACCCTGAGTAATACCGGACATCGTATTTCCTGCAAATGTAAAAACATATGCTAATACGGTATAACTGATAACACCTTCTTCTCCAATTATCTTTAAAATGAATGCGTTAAACATAAAAATTGTAATACCGCCGCCAAGTTCCATAAAACAATTTGGAATTCCAATTTTAATAATCTGTTTATATATTCCAAACTTCCAGGAAAATCTTTGTATCCGTAAATTTTTTCTATGCGTAGCAAAGTAAATTAAAAATATGGATGTAGAAATCACTTGAGACAGACCAGTTGCCATTGCTGCACCGTCAATTCCCATTTTCCATTCCATCACAAATACATAGTCCAAAACTACGTTAGTAATTCCACAAGATGCAACCCCTATCGCCGTAAGCTGAGGTGCCCCGTTTGCTTTTACCTGTACTTCCAAATTGTAGGATACAATAAAAAACACAGCAAAGATTGCAATCCAGCGCACATATCCTTTTACATACTCTAACGTCATATCTGTAGCCCCTAAAAACAAAGCTACTGATTCCAAGTTAAAGAGCACCGTTACTGTAATCAGCAAACCTAATATTGTCACAACAGCCAGATTCCGGCTAAAGATTTCTCTTGCTTCCTCTAAGTCTCCTCTTCCTAATGCAAAAGAAATCATAGTAGAGGCTCCTGTCGCAAACAGAAGCCCTACTGCAAATACAAAATTATTAAAGGGCATAGACAAATTTACTGCCGCCAATGCCTCTGGTCCTACGCCTTTTGCCACAAAGAATCCATCTACTATAGTATAAAAGGCGAAAATCCACATGGACAGGATGGAAGGAACAATGAACTTCAGAAATCTCCTTATTAGCCCTTTGCCCTTATTCTCTCCTGTTATCATTTAATTCTCCTCATAATGCTGTGGAATAACCTTTTTTTCTGCAACATAATGCTCAAACCAGATATATCCTACAGATTTTCCCGGTTCTGCCACCAGAGAATGGTCTAAACCTGCTTTTACATAACTAAACTCATGTTCTTCGTGGTGTACCGATTCGTTTTCCACTGTAAAGGTAAAATCAGAACCCGGAAGTGTATAATTCCACTGAGCTACTTCACCATGTCCTCTTTCTTTTGTTCCTTCTCCTTCTGCCTTTACAATTCCCATAATAACTCTGGCCAGATTTCCATCTGCAATTACAGTCCAACTCTTAGTATGTGGTCCCTTGCAACTCTGGTCATAAGGCTCTAACTGGGAGAAAGTCTTAAAACTTGGCAATACCATATGTGTATCTTCATAAGCAATTTTATCCGACTCCAGCATATCTACTACCCATAAGGCAATTTCCAAATCTTCTGCTGCATAAATGGAAAACTTTTCTTTATCAAAATTAGGGATATAAAAACTTAATTCCTTAATGTTATAAGCCTCTTTTTCTCCACATATGTAACCAGTTCCCTTTACGAAACTAAATACCTGGATTTTGTCTGAAAAGACTTCCGGAGACACCTGATGACCCGCCTGAATCACACACTTATAAGTCTTTACCAATGGATATACTCCTTGTAATACCTCCGTCTGCGCATACCCATCGTGAAATTCCAACTGTACCTGTTCTCTTTTTGTAATATCAATAGCCATTTTATTTTTCCTCCTTCTCTTCTTTGCTTACTTCAATTTCGAACCATACATAATTGACATTTTCGTTTTCCTTAATTTCAATTGCATGTTCAATATTTGTTGGAATAAATGCCCAGTCTCCTTCTGTCAATTCAATCTCTTCTCCTGCAGCCCGATAAATAAACTTTGTTCCAGGCATTCCATAATACCACTGGTACAAATTATCGTGACTATGAGGTTCTGCCGCATTCGGGCCTTTTCCAATAATTGCTCCCATTGTCATTCTGGTCAGAAAATCTGTATCTAAAATAGAGTATGCCTTTATTCCCTCTGGCCTGAATCCCTCAATATATTGGATGCAATTACTAATAGGATTAAATCTCGGAAGAGAAATATGCCATTTTTCAAATCGCTCTTTATCTTCTGGAAGCATAGTGCATACTAACTGCAAAAATTCCATATCCGTTACAGCATGAAGTTCATTCTTTTCTAAATCCATGTTTGGAATAAATAAAGATGGTTCTTCGATATTAAAAGCCTTTTTAGGAGTTACAACAAAGCCCTCTCCTTTTGTAAAATAATAAATCTGTGTCTTGTCTCCAAATGTCTCTAATTCAACGATAGTACCTGCGCTTACCTGACATTTATATGTAAAAACTCCTTCTACCATACCTGGAAGCATTTCTACCCGCTTAATGCCATTCTCCAATTCTTCCAGTACCATCTGTTCTTTTTTCTGATATTTAATAACTCCCATTCGCTCTTCTCCTATTTAACATTGCTTCTTTTAGCAGTATCTGTTGCTATCATATGCTTTCCAAGTTTCTTCTCCAGAATACCCTGAAGTTTACTTAAGATAGAACTGAAAATCAAATATACTACAGCAACTTCCAGATACAGCCATAACGGTTCAAATGTAACTGCTACAATCTGCTGACCAACCTGGAAAATCTCCCTTACAGTCAAAATAGCAGTCAAAGAGGTATCTTTTAACAAACTAATAAACATATTTCCTAAAGAAGGAACTGCAATTAATGCTGCCTGCGGAATAATTACAAATGCCAATGTCTGTAATTTCTTCATTCCTAATGCTCTGCTTGCTTCCCATTGTCCTTTCGGAATAGATTGAAGTGCTGCTCGTATAATTTCAGAATCATATGCACCCTCACTAATAACCAATCCTATTACCGCAGAAACAAAAGGAGAAAATACAATTCCTACTCTTGGAAGTCCATAGAAAATTACGAACAACTGTACAATTAATGGAGTTCCACGAATTACCCATACATAAAACTGAGCAATTAAAGACAATACTTTTACTTTTGACATTCTCATCATTGCCACAATAAATGCAACGATCATACCAAGTACAAACGAAATAAGTGTCAAAGGAACCGTTGTAATTAAGCCTGCTTTCAGTAACGGCCAAAATGAACTGACCAATATCTCTAATATTCTGCCCATCTGTCAATCCCCCTGTTTTTTGGATGTCTGTTATTTAAAAACGTTAATGTTATCTGCTACTTCCTGACCAAAGTATTTTACTGCTAATTCTTTGCAATAGCCGTCATCCAGCATTTCCTGAAGGATTTCATTAATCCGATCTCTTAAAGAAGTTTTATTGCTTGTCAGCATTCCATAAATTTCAGAGTCTGTTGGATCCTCTGGAACATAAGTTGCTGCCACATGAACTTTTGCCTCTGGTTTTTCTTTCATATAAGTATTAAATGCAATCTGAGAGTTTACATGGCAATCAATTCTGTGCTGCTGAAGTAATTCCATTGACTGATCCAAAGAAGCATCTGTCAATTCTGCACCATAAGATCTTGCAATTGCACCATAATCACCAGTTAAAGCGTTTCCGCTCAATTTTCCATTTAAGTCTTCCCATCCTTTAATTTCTGTATTATCATCTGCTACTACCAGAACGATTGGATCTTCCCGATAAGCGATGGTTCCTATTAAATCTGCACCACTAGCTAAATTTGCCTTTGTAATACCGCAGAAAATCACATCATAACGATCTGCCTGAAGTCCTGCTATAACGCCATCCCATTTGCTGGCAATACTCCACTCTACTTCCACACCCATTCGTCTTGCAATTTCTTCTACAATTTCAACGTCATATCCTTTTAATTTTCCATCTGCTTCCATATCATTATACACAAATGGATTCCAGTTTCCTTCTGCCCCTGCTCTGAGTTTTCCAGATTCCAGTACCTTCTGCAATGAATCATCCGCTGCTTCCGAAGATTCTTTTGTATCTGAAGACGTCTCTTCTGATTTTGTTGTTACTTCTGTCTGAGCCGTTGTTTCTACTGCTGTAGTCTGTCCGGCTTTATCTCCAGAACATGCTGTTAATAAAACCGCCATTGTTGCTGCTGCCAATGCCATCATTGTCTTCGCTGTTTTTTTCATATTATCCCTCTCCTAAATTATTTAAAATATTTCCGGAGTTCTCTAACTCCTCTTTCATCCGCTTTTTCTGGATTCATCTGATAACGTTCTGCCGCTATTTCCTGTACTACATACCCTTTATATTGATACTTTTTCAATATATCTGACATTTCACTTAAAGAAAAACTTCCGTCTCCCCATACCAGATGGTCGTCTGTCTGTTTATCTTTATCTATATCAATAAAGTGCATATGTATCAGATGTTTTCCAAATGTCTTAAACCACTCTTCAAGCTCCTCTTTCTGATAGCCCAAAGCCACTGTGTCCACCATAATCTCCAGGTTTTCACTATCCACAGCTTTCCAGATTCTTTCTATTTTTTCCAGAGTATCTCCTATTTTAGATTCTTTGGAAGTAAGAGATTCCAGGGTCAAAATAATATTCTGTTCTTTTGCCGTTTCTGCTAGTTCTCTTAAAGTTTCAACAGAACGTTCAAATCCCTCTTTTTCTGTTTCTCCCGGATATCCCCATCCGGAATTAACTGTCATAATCCCTGCTCCCAATTTAGCTGCCACTCTGATTCCGTTTTTAAAATATTGAATTCCATTTCTTCGAATCGATTCATTTTTACTTGCATATTGAAATTGCCATGCAAAACTGGGAGTTGTTACAGAAACTATCTTCATCCCAAACTTTTCTGCCTGGTCACGAATCTTTTCACAATTGTCGCTCCCCATTCTGTCTAAGTAAAAATGTGGTGTTCCCAGCCAAAGTTCTAAATTTTTTATGCCCAATTTTTTTTGTTGTTCTAAAAAATAGTGAAAAGAATACTTTTGATAATGCTGATTCATAGCTGCTACCTGATCCCAGGAAAGCATATTCATCAGCCCATAATCCTCCTTTTTAAATAATCTTGTCCGTAAAACCCACTGTATCCAAGACTTTCAACCTCTTCTACCAAAAGTCTTTCTTCATGAATACCACTAATGTACCAGATACTTTTTCCAAAAGCTTTAAACCAGTTAGAAACTTCTTTTCTGCTTTTTCCAAACCAGTTCAAATCCATTTCCAGTCCTACTTTATCTTTGCAGTTCCCCAGCATTTCGTAAAGTATTTTTGTTTCTTCTAACCAATATGTTATACTTTTTGCCGGGTAGGGATTAATTTTCCATACTAACCGCATATTTTTATTCCAACACTGTTCTCCAATTTTTCTTATTCCGTCTGCCACAAGTTCTCGTTTCAATTCTTCGTTTTGATCCAATGGGCCAAAAGATACTTCTATTGCCACTATAGATGCGTTCAATTCTTCTGCTGCTTTTATACTACTATAGTAATATTCCAGAGAAGACCTTCTGAAAAAACTATTTTTCTCTGCATATAGAGCATATCCATAAGGCGCTGGACGATAACAAACTATTTGAACCCCAGCTTTTTCAAACGTTTTCTTTAAATACTCTAAACTTCCACAGCCATAAGCATCTACAAATATGCAGGGAACTGCGGCCCATATCTCAGCTTTTTTAAAACCGTCCTCCTTTATCTGCTTTAAAAAGTCCTGTACTGGAAATTCTATATAGTTTTTATCAGAAGGAAGAATCCTGTCCTTTTCAACCATCCTATAATACCTTTTTCAAAAACCGTTTTAAACGCTCATTTGTAGGATTTGAGAAGAAATCTTTTGGATTTCCCTCTTCCATAATAACGCCCTCATCAATAAACAGAACTCTGTCACTTACCTCTCTTGCAAATCCCATTTCATGGGTTACTACAATCATGGTTGTACCTTTTTGAGCCAGATTCTTCATAACTTCCAAAACCTCTCCTACCATTTCAGGATCGAGTGCACTGGTTGGCTCATCAAACAGCATTACTTCCGGTTCCATTGCAAGTGCTCTCGCAATCGCAATTCGTTGTTGCTGTCCACCTGACAAATTGCCAGGATAAGCATTGGCCTTTTCCTCCAACCCTACTAATTTCAGAAGTTCTTTTGCCTTTTCTTCTGCTTCTTCCTTTGGAACCTTTTTTACACGAATTGGCGCTAACGTAATGTTATCTAATACTGTCATATGGGGAAACAGATTAAATTGCTGGAATACCATTCCCAATTCCTGAATCTTTTTATCAACCTCTTCCCCTTTTTCAACCATATCCACACCTTCGAAAAAAATATGTCCGCCGCTAGGTGTTTCCAATTTGTTGATACATCTTAAAAAGGTACTTTTACCCGATCCACTCGGACCAATTACGCATACTACTTCTCCCTTTTTAACCGTTGTATTGATTCCTCTAAGAACCCGATTTTCCCCAAAATTTTTTGTCAGATCCTTAACCTCCAACATTTCCATATAATCCCCTCCTTTTCACACTTGAAGCAGTAGTTAATTCCCCTTATGTTTTGTAACTAGTTACATTTATTCTATTTCCTTTATATACTGTTTTCAACTTCTTGTCAAGTGCTTTTCCGCATTTTGCCCTATTTATTTTATATATATCGCATATTTTTATATATTCTATCCAATAATATGATAGTTTCAAATGTTACTAGTTACATATTTCATTCATTTTTTCTTCATTCTCTTTGTAAATTTTGGTAATTTATGTTACAATAAGATAGATTGAAAGGAAGGACATTGCCTATGAATATTAAAGACATTGCCAGGCTTTCCGGTGTCTCTGTTGCCACTGTATCCAGAGTTATTAATAATCAGCCCTCTGTAAGTCAAAAAAGCAGAGAACGGGTTTTGGCTGTTATGGCAGAAAATAATTTTACTCCAAACATCTTTGCGCGTGGTCTCAATTCCAAGTCTACTAAAACAATCGGTATTCTTTGTCCAGAAATGAATGATATTAACCATGCAAAAATCGTGTCTATATTAGAACATTTACTCCGCAGTAACGGTTTTGACTCCCTGTTATGCTGTACTGGCGGTTACCGGCCTTATAACAGAAAAATTTTTGATTTATTGGCAGCAAAACAAGTAGATGCCATTTTAACAATTGGCTCTTCTTATGAAAATGAAAGTGACTTGGAAACTTATACTTTTATTGCCAAGCACATTCCTATTATTGTAATTAATGGATATGTAAATGCTCCCGGCGTTTATAATATTTCCTGTGATGAAAAAAATGCCATTTATAATCTGGTATTGGATTTATACAAGACGGGATGCAGAAGTATTTATTTTTTAGAAGATAATATTACCTATAGTGCCTGTCAGAAACGGGAAGGATTTTTAAAAGGAATTCGAGAATGTGGTTTGTCTGAAGAATCATCATGTATCCAGGTTCCTTTAGATACCCACGAATTAATGAGTGCTAAACATCAAATTGAACATCTTTTAGAGAAAAGATACCCCATTGATGCTATTTTATCTGCCGATGATATTTTAGCCGTTGGCGCGTTGCAAGCCTTAAATGCTGTTGGTCTGTCTATTCCTGTCATAGGATTTAATAACTCTGACTATGCTATCTGTTGTACTCCTTATCTTACTAGTATTGATAACCGGATTGATTTTATGTGTACCACCGCTATTAATACTTTAATGTCTTTATTAAATGGAGAAGAAGCTTTGGAACGTATTGTTCTTTCTGCTAAGTTAGTAGAAAGAGAAACTTATATCAGAAATTCGAAATAGTTCTTTCAGTAGATTTTTATACCCAATTTCTACCAAACGTGTAAATGGCAACGAATACTATTACCTATGTAAATGTAGAGTCTTACTTAAACCACCTTTAACCACAAAACACCTGACAGAACTGCAGGTTATCCACAGTTCTGTCAGGTGTTTTCTACATACACAAGTCTTTGATTACTTCTTCTGCTGTTTCAATTTTACTGCACTGGAAAGCGTTGGCGCCGCAGAATAAAAGGGCGTCTTCCACCTGCCCTTTTGCAGCCCGAATCAATGCCTGGGTAATACAGTAAGGCACTTCTGCTGGATTGCAGTGTTCCAGACATTGGAAACAATGGGTGATTTTTTCTTTTTCCCCACTCACCCGTTTGATAAACCCATTGTTAATCGCACGTCCAGGCATTCCGACTGGACTTTTTACGATTACAATGTCCTCTTTTTTTGCATCAATATACGACTGCTTATAAGCCATAGGCGCATCACATTCTTTCGTCGTGACAAATCGGGTTCCTACCTGAACGCCATTTACTCCGAGAGCCATATGGCGCGCCATATCTTCTCTGGTAAACACTCCGCCTGCGCTGACCGTCGGAATCGCGCAATCATATTTTCTTTCATATTCCTGTACAACCTCCAGAATACTGCGGATTTCTGCCTCATAAGCAGACTGGCGGTAGGTTTCCGGAACATTTCCGGTATCTGCCCCATATTCTGTCAGTTCTTCTCTGTGAAATCCCAAATGGCCGCCTGCTAACGGGCCTTCGATTACTACCATATCTGCTGTTCTGCCGTACTTTCTGTCCCACATCTTCAGGATAACCGATGCAGATTTCGCAGAAGATACAATAGGCGCAATCTTGGTTTTTGCCCCTTTGACATACTCTGGAAGGTGTATCGGAAGCCCCGCACCGGAGATAATAATGTCAGCTCCTGCTTCCACTGCAGTACGGACATAGTCCATATAATTTTTCGTAGCAACCATAATATTAAATCCCAGAACCGGGCGGCGTTTTCCATTGCCATATTCTGACGAACCTGAACCGGCAATCTCTCTGGCCTTTCTCAGTTCTGAAACAATGGCTTTTAAATTGGCTTTCTGAGGATTTTTTTCAAATTCTGGCTCCCGAAACCCGATCTGGGCTGCAGAAATAATTCCCATGCCTCCTGCTTTTGCCACAGCTCCTGCAAGACCGGACAGACTGATTCCTACTCCCATGCCGCCCTGGACAACTGGATTTTCAACTACCAAATCTCCTACTATCAGAGGATTATATCTTCCCATTTTTACATCCTCCTAAATCTCTCGTAGCGGAGCATCGCCGCCTCTTCTCCTGATACCTCTGCAAATTCACTAAAAAATACTCTCATAGCAGCATCTATATCTGCAGCGATTTCTGAAATTGTTTCCATGGTCGCCGGAGTTTTTTCCGGTATTACGTGCTCGACTAGATGGAGTTCTTTTAAATCCCTGGCTGTCATTTTCATCACTCTTGCTGCTTCTGGCGCTTTTTTGCTGTCTTTCCACAGAATGGACGCAAATCCTTCCGGTGACAAAACGGAATACACGCTGTTTTCCATCATCCATACCTGATTGGCCACAGCCAGAGCCAGAGCGCCGCCGCTTCCGCCTTCTCCAATCACAATAGAAAGAACCGGAGTTTTTAAAGAAGACAGTTCAAACAGATTTCTGGCAATGGCTTCTCCCTGCCCCCGTTCTTCTGCCTCAATTCCGCAAAACGCGCCAGGAGTATCGACAAAGAAGATAACAGGCCGATGAAACTGCTCTGCCTCTTTCATCAGCCGCAGCGCTTTCCGGTATCCTTCCGGAGACGGCATACCAAAATTCCGCTTAATATTCTCTTTGGTGTTCCGTCCTTTCTGCTGGCCGATTACGGTAACCGGCACGCCATGAAACATGGCGATTCCGCCAACAACCGCGCCGTCATCCCGAAAGCAGCGATCCCCATGAAATTCCATAAAATCATCAAACAGACTCTCTATATAGTCTAACGCAGTAGGGCGATCCGGCTTTCGAGATAATAAAACCGTATCCCAGGGAGATTTTCCCTGTGTTTTTTCTGCCTCAGAATCCAGGGAAAGAAGATTGTTCCAGCTATTTTCTCCAACTGATTTTCTGAGAGTTTCTCTGGCTTCATCCTGTTTTTCGTGGATCTTCAGAATCCTTGCCAGGTTTTCTTTCATCTCCCTGCGTTCCACGATTTTATCTACAAATCCATGGTCTAATAAAAATTCTGATCTCTGAAATCCTTCCGGAAGCTTCTGCCCAATGGTCTGCTCAATCACTCTGGGGCCTGCAAATCCAATTAATGCTTTCGGCTCTGCCAGAATAATATCCCCTAACATGGCAAAGCTTGCCGTTACCCCGCCTGTCGTCGGATCCGTCAGAACTGAAATATAAAGCTGTCCTGCCTCCCTGTGACGCTTTAAGGCTGCAGAAGTCTTTGCCATCTGCATCAGGGAAACCATTCCCTCCTGCATTCTGGCGCCGCCGGAACAGGCGAACAGGATTACCGGCAACGCTTCCCTGGTGGCTCTCTCTACCATTCTGGTAATTTTCTCGCCTACCACATAACCCATGCTGCTCATCAGAAATCTGGCGTCACAGACGCCGACAGCCGCTTTATGGCCGCCGATTGTTCCGCTTCCGGTCACGACCGCTTCATCCAGTCCTGTCTTTTCCCTTGCTGCGACAACCTTTTTTTCATAACCTGGAAAATCCAATGGATTGGAAAATCCCATCTCCTTATCCCATTCTTCAAAGGTTCCTTCATCCACTGTAATCTCGATTCTTCTGCGGGCATGAACCCTGAAATATCCACCGCATTTGGGACAGACATAATCATTGTTTTTCACATCTTCCACATAGATCGGCTGTCCGCACTTATTGCACTTGCGCCAAAGCCCTTCCGGAATATTCGGCTCTTCCTCTGTGTTTGACGGTCTGTATTTTGAATCGATTCGGGTGTATGTTTTCTTAAACATATCTTTCAGCATTACAATCTCTCCCCTTTACAGCAAATTTCCGGCTATCTGCAGTATTCCGGAAAATAAGTTCCAATAAAATCCGTATCGGTTTTTCCTTCTTCAAACGCCTGATTATCTAAAATCTCATAAAGGAAATCCAGATTTGTCTCAATTCCCTCGATAATCAGTTCTCCAAGGGCACTGCGCATTTTGGCAATTGCTTCTTCTCTGTCTTTTCCATGGACAATCAGCTTTAACAGCATAGAATCATAATTGGCCGGAACCTGATAATCCTGATAAATATGGGTATCGACTCTGACCCCATTGCCTCCTGGAATATGGACACTGGTAATTTTTCCCGGACAGGGCATAAAATTCTTTTTCGGATTTTCTGCATTAATCCGGCACTCGATAGCGTGGCCTCTTAATGATACCTGATCCTGGGTAATAAGAAGAGGTTCGCCTGCAGCAATTAAAATCTGTTCTTTGATTAAATCCAGACCAGAAACCAGTTCTGTAACCGGATGCTCTACCTGGATTCTGGTATTCATTTCCATAAAATAAAATTGATTATGTTTATCCAGCAAAAATTCAATGGTTCCTGCATTTTCGTAGTGTACTGCCCTGGCAGCCGTTACCGCGGCAGCCCCCATTTTTTCTCTCAGTTCTTCTGAAATCGCAATGCAGGGAGACTCTTCCAGCACTTTCTGGTGTCTTCTCTGAATCGAACAGTCCCGTTCTCCCAAATGAATCACATTGCCGAATTTATCTGCCAGAATCTGAAATTCTACGTGCCTGGGATTCTCAATATATTTTTCAATATACATGGTATCATCGGAAAATCCCTTTACGGCCTCCTGCTGGGCGTTCTGGAAATTTCCCGGGAAATCTTCCTCACTTCTGGAAATTCTCATTCCCTTTCCGCCGCCGCCTAAAGCCGCTTTAATCATGACCGGAAATCCAATATTTTTAGCCAGTTCCAGCCCTCGTTCCATGTCTATTACAGATTCTTTCGTACCTGGAACAACCGGAACTCCTGCTTCCATCATAGTTTTTCTAGCTTCCGATTTATTGCCCATTTTGTGAATCACAGATGCTGATGGCCCGATAAATGCAATCTTACATTTCTCGCAAAGTTCTGCAAATCGGGCATTTTCAGAAAGGAAGCCAAATCCGGGATGGATCGCATCTGCTTTCATGGCAACGGTCGCAGTCAGAATCCGTTCCATATCCAGATAGCTTTTGGAAGAAGGCGCCGGCCCAATACAGATGGCTTCATCCGCCAGCAATGTATGAAGGGCGTCTTTATCTGCCTCTGAATATACTGCAACTGTTTTAATTCCCATTTCTCTGCAGGCCCGTATAATCCGAACTGCAATCTCTCCCCGGTTGGCAACCAAAATTTTCTGAAACATGGCAATCTCCTACCCAATCATAAAAGTTAATTCTGCAGATACTGCAATTTTTCCGTCTACCGTAGCAGTCGCTTTTCCCACTCCTACCGGACCTTTCTGTCTGATAATCTCGCATTCCAGACGAAGCCGGTCTCCTGGAACTACCTTATGCTTAAATTTTGCATTGTTAATTGCTCCAAAATACGCAATCTTTCCTTTATTTTCTTCAAGACCCAGGATAGCAACTGCTCCGGTCTGAGCCAGCGCTTCTACGATTAACACGCCCGGCATAACCGGTTCCTGCGGAAAATGGCCTGCAAAAAACGGTTCATTATACGTAACGGATTTATATCCAACTGCCCGTACTCCTGGCTCTAACTCTTCGATACAATCAATCAGCAGAAATGGATGGCGGTGCGGAATAATTTCCTGAATTTCTTTAATTCCCAACATAGCAAACTCTCCTTTTAACGAATCCTGAATAATGGCTGACCGTATTCCACCACATCTTCGTTATTTACTAAAATCGCTTCTACAATACCGTCAAAATCGCTTTCGATTTCATTCATCAGCTTCATTGCTTCAATAATTCCCAGTACCTGACCCTTTTTCACATGATCCCCTACCTGGACAAAGTTTTCGGCATCCGGGGAAGAAGCGCTGTAAAAAGTACCTACCAGTGGGGAAGTCATTACCTTGTCGGATCCAATATCCGGTTCTGTCTTTTTTTCCAGTATGGAAACAGGTTCCGCTGCACTTCCGGATATCTGTACAGTTCCAGATGCTTTTTCCTTTTTGAGAGCAATCTTAATATTTCCTTCTTCTAACTCAAAACTGCTCAGTCCATAATCTGATACTGCCTGAATCAGCTTCATAATCTCATTAATTTCCATAACCGTCTCCGCCTTTCCTGTTATTCGCTGAATTTCTTTACGATCAGGCTGGCATTGTGGCCGCCAAATCCAAGGGAATTGCTGAGCGCGTATTCTATATTCACGGAAACGCCTTCTCCCATGGTATAATCCAGATCACAGCCTTCTCCCTTTGTTTCTAGTCCTGCTGTTGCATGGACAAATCCGTCTTCTATGGCTTTTACGCAGGCAATCAGTTCTACGCCGCCGGCTGCTCCTAATAAGTGGCCAATCATAGATTTGGTAGAATTAATCTTTACCTGGTAAGCATGGTCTCCCAGCGCCAGCTTAATAGCCTTGGTTTCAAACAAATCGTTATGGTGGGTACTGGTTCCATGGGCATTGATGTAGTCGATGTCCTGTGGAGTGATTCCGGCGTCTTTCATGGCAAATTCCATAGCCTTTGCTGCGCCGCTTCCGTCTTCTGCGGGAGAAGTAATGTGATATGCGTCGCAGGTTGCGCCGTATCCGACTACCTCTGCCAGGATCTTTGCCCCTCTGTTTTTGGCGTGTTCTAAGGATTCCAGTACAACCACGCCTGCTCCTTCTCCCATGACAAATCCGTCCCTGTTTTCGTCAAATGGTCTGGACGCGTGTTCTGGATCTTCTGAGGTGGACAGGGCTGTAAGGGCTGTAAATCCTGCTACTCCTAATGGAGTAATGCTTGATTCGGTTCCTCCTGCCAGCATCACATCTGCCTCGCCGTACTGGATTGCCCGAAAGGCTTCGCCAATGGAATGGGTACCCGTTGCGCAGGCGGTTACTACGCTAATACATTTTCCCTTTAAACCAAACTGAATGGCAACATTTCCAGCCGCCATGTTGCTGATCATCATAGGAACTAAAAGAGGATTTACCCTGGATGGGCCTTTTTCCAAAAGCTTTTTATGTTCTTTTTCTACTGACTGAAGACTTCCGATACCAGAGCCAACGCTGACGCCTACCCGGTACGCATCTTCTTTTTCCATGTCGATTCCTGCATCTGCCAGCGCTTCTTTGGAAGCTGCTACCGCAAACTGGGAAAATGGCTCCATTCTTCTGGCTGCTTTTGCATCCATATATTGTCTGGCGTCAAAATCCTTTACCTGTGCTGCCAGCTTTGCCTTATATTCTGTCGTATCAAAGTAAGTGATAGGGCCAAAACCCAGCTTTTTTTCCTTCAATCCTTTCCAAAAGGATTCTACATCATTGCCGATTGGAGTAATAGCTCCCATACCGGTTACAACGACTCTTCTATTCATAAATCTGTCTCCTTTATTTTCGGATTGGCTGGCTTACATGGCCATACCACCGTCTACATGGATTACCTGTCCAGTAATATATCCTGCCCGGCCAGAAGCAAGGAAAACTGCCATATCTGCAATATCTTCTGTTTTTCCAAAATGCTTCATAGGAATCTGGGCTTCTGCTGCTGTCCGTACAGACTCTGATAATACCTGTGTCATTTCCGTATCAATAAATCCTGGCGCAATGGCGTTTACGGTAATGTTTCTGCTTGCCATTTCCCTTGCAGCAGATTTGGTAAGTCCGATAATTCCAGCCTTAGAAGCACTGTAATTGGCTTGTCCTGCATTGCCCAACACTCCGGATACGGAAGAAATATTAATGATTTTTCCGCTTCTCTGCTTAATCATCTGTCTGGAAACATGACGGATACAGTTAAAGGCCCCTTTTAAATTGGTATTTAATACTGCGTCAAACTCTTCTTCCGACATTTTCATTAACAGGTTGTCTCTGGTAATTCCGGCGTTGTTTACCAGAATATCCACACGGCCGTAGGTTTTTATCACGTACTCCATCAGGCCTGCCGCCTGGTTAAAATCCGCTACATCGCACTGGTACGTCTCTGCCTGTCCTCCGGATTTCCGGATTTCTTCTGCCGCCTCGTCTGCCCTTTCTTTTGAGCCATTGTAATTTACAATCACAATCGCCCCTTCTTTTGCCATGGAACAAGCAATCTGACGTCCAATTCCCCGGCTTGCTCCGGTGATTACTGCTACTTTATTTTCCAGAAGTTTCTCCATTATGAAAGCGCCTCCACTGTCTTTTCTATGTCTTCCAGCGTTCCTACATTCAATATTTTAACATCCCTGCTGATTTTCTTTACAAATCCGGCCAGAGTTCTTCCAGGACCGATTTCAATAAAAGTATCTACGCCGTCTTTCAGCATGGTTTCTACACTCTGCTGCCAGCGGACAGAAGAGGATACCTGTTCCATTAACAGCCGTTTAATAGGATCTGCTTCGGTTACATACTCTGCCGTTACATTTGCCGCATAAGGAATCACTGGTTTCCGGATTTCAATGGCATCCAGAACCTGCCCCAGCTTTTTTCCTGCCCCTTCCAGCATTTTGGAATGGAACGGGCCGCTGACATTGAGAACTACCGTCCTTTTGGCTCCTGCTTCTTTTAATTTTACACAAGCTTCTTCTACTGCTTCTTTTCTGCCGGAAATGACAATTTGTCCTGGGCAGTTATAGTTGGCAATCCAGACGTCCTCCATAGAGGAAAGAACCGTTTCAATGGTCTGGGCATCCAATGCCAGAATCGCTGCCATAGATCCGATTCCTGCCGGAACCTCCTGCTGCATCAAAATTCCTCTCTGGCGAACCGCTGTAATGGCATCATCTGCGCTCATTACTTCTGCCGCAGTCAGCGCAGCATACTCTCCCAGACTTAAACCAGCTGTTACATCCGGACGGATACCGGCTTCTTCCAATACCTTCATCATGGCAATACTGGTGGTTACCAGAGCGGCCTGGGTATATTCCGTAATATCCAGCCGGTCATTTTTTTCGAAACAAAGTTCCGGCATGGAAAATCCCAGAAGTCTGGTTGCCTGGTCATAAATCTGACGGCCTGTTTCTGTTTTCTCGTAAAAATCTTTTCCCATGCCGCATACCTGTGCGCCCTGTCCAGGGAAAATAAATGCAGTTCTGCTCATTTCTTGCTCCTTCCGTCACTGCTGACAAGATTACCGTTTCAGCAGTCTGGATGCCTCTTCCATCATTTCCTCAATCATTTCTTTACAAGTCATTTCTTTGTCAATCATGCCTGCAATCTGGCCAGCCATGACAGTACCGTTTTTCACGTCTCCGTCCTGGACTGCCTTTCTAAGAGCGCCAAGAGTTAAATACTCCAGTTCTTCAAAGGATTTTCCTTCTTTTTCCAGCTTTAGATATTCTCTGGTCATCTGGTTTCTCAGACAACGGATTGGGTGACCATGAGATCTTCCGGTAACAGTTGAATCAATATCGCTGGCTTTTATCAGCCTCTGCTTATAATTGTCATGTACCGTAGATTCCTTTGCTACTACAAAACGGGTTCCCATCTGAACCGCCTCGGCTCCCAGCATAAATGCGGCGGCAATCCCTCTGCCATCTGCAATTCCTCCGGCAGCAATCACCGGAATGGATACTGCATCCACAATCTGGGGAACCAGGGTCATCGTCGTCAGTTCACCAATGTGACCGCCGGATTCCATTCCCTCTGCCACTACTGCATCTGCGCCCATTCTCTCGATCCGCTTTGCCATGGCTACAGAAGCCACTACCGGAATCACCTTAATTCCGGCATTCTTCCACATTTCCATGTACTTTTCCGGATTTCCGGCTCCGGTGGTTACCACCTTTACACCTTCTTCCACTACCACTCTTGCCACGTCATCTGCATGAGGACTCATCAGCATTACATTGACACCAAAGGGTTTTTTTGTAATTGCTCTGGCTTTGCGGATTTCTTCTCTGACAACTTCTCCTGGTGCATTTGCTCCGCCAATCAATCCCAGTCCGCCAGCTTCCGATACTGCGGCAGCTAGATTGTGCTCTGCCACCCATGCCATTCCGCCCTGGATAATCGGATATTCAATTTCTAACAGTTCTGTGATTCTTGTTTTCATTATGCTTCCACACCTTTTGATTTTAAATAATCCATTACCTTGCCTACTGTGGTCAGTTCTTCTAAATCCTCTGAAGGAATCTCAATGGAATAGGTGTCTTCTAATGCCATAGAAAGTTCAAATAAATCTAAGGAATCTGCTGACAAATCTTCTTTAAAAGAAGATGCCTCTGTAATGGTTTCTTCCTCAACTCCTAACTGTTCTGCAATCATCTTTCTCATTTCTTCTAACATAATCGGTTTCTCCTTTTCTGCTTCATTCTTTATTTTTAATATTTTACCAAGTTATCAGTGTAGCTCCCCAGGTCAGCCCAGCGCCAAATCCGGATAAAACCAGCTTATCTCCCGGCTTTAGCCTTCCTTCCCGATTCAGCTCGTCCAGTAAAATCGGAATGGATGCTCCGGAAGTATTTCCATACCTCTCAATGTTCATTGGAAAACGTTCCAGAGGCAATTTCAGCCGTCTTGCAGCTGCCTCAATAATCCGGTAATTCGCCTGGTGAAGAATAAAATACTTGATATTTTCTTTTTCTTCCCCGGATTCTTCTAAAAGCTGTTCGATAGACTCCGGCACCTTCTTGACTGCAAACTTAAATACCTCCTGTCCATTCATGGAAAGATACCCCATATCAGGATCTGTCTTAGTCAGAAAATTCCCATTTGTCCGGGCTTTGCAAGTCAGTACCATGCCTTTAGAACCATCCGATTTCATCAGGAACTGCTGGATTCCACCTTTTTCTTTTTCCCGTTCTTCAGCTCTTATTACCACTGCTCCTGCTCCGTCTCCAAATAAAACGCAAGTACTTCGATCTTTCCAGTCTACCAGCTTGCTCATAACGTCTGCCCCGATAATTAATGCATTTTTATAAATACCAGATTTTAAAAATGCATATCCTGTATTCAGTGCAAACAGAAATCCAGAGCAGGCCGCACTCAAGTCATAAGCTGCAGCGCTTTTATTTCCTATTTGTTCCTGTACTTCACAGGCAGCGCCTGGAAAAAAATTTTCTGGAGAAGACGTTGCTGTCAGAATCAGTTCCACATCTTCTGCATCCATGTCAGCATCTGAAAGGGCTTTTTTTGCCGCCTCTGCCGCAAGACCAGACGTAGTCCGGTTATGGGTAATTCTTCTCTCCCTAATACCAGTGCGGCTTTTAATCCATTCATCACTGGTATCGATCCTCTCTGCCAAATCTTCATTGGTAATTTTGGTCTCTGGCACACAGGAACCAGTTCCCGCGATTTTTATTATTCGCATATTTGCCTTCCTGTTGTTTTAATCTCATAATATTTTAGTTTCAAATATTTTGAATGTCAAAGTAATAATATACAATTTCATATTATTTGTCAAGCAAATATTTTTCTAGGCTTTGGGATAACCAATCGTATTGACAGAAAGCGCTTGCTATGCTAATGTATTATTAATCAATACCAGTGCAGTTTTATTGGATTTTTGATTTACTTAAAATTTTTACAGGAGGGATAAACTTATGAAAACTACCGGCGTTATCCGTAAATTAGACGAGCTTGGAAGAATCACTTTACCCATCGAGCTGCGGAGAAGCCTGGATCTTGATGTGAAAGATGGTCTTGAAATCACAGTTCAGGATGATTATATTATCCTTCGCAAGGCAGAAACGGGAGACGTTTTCAATGGCAGAACGGAAGACTTAATTGAATATGAAGGAAAATACATATCCAAGTCAACCATTCGGGAACTTGCCCAGTTAGCTGGTCTGAAAATCGTAGAATAAAGAAGAAAAAAGGAAAAGAAGGTATCGATTCACAACGGATCGGTACCTTCTGACTTTTTACAGCAATGCCTGATACACATCTCTTTTACTGATTCCCCTATCTTTTGCCACCAGCTTCATTGCTTCTTTTCTGTCTTTTCCCTGGGCTTCATAGTAGTCCATGTGCTCTTCCAGGCTCATATTCTCCCAGGATTCTTTTTCCTCTCTGCGGATCTCCTCCATAGACTTTCCCTGGATGACAATGACGCATTCTCCCTTCGGCTCTTCTGTTTCATAATAATCCAGAGCTTCTTCAAATGTAGTCAAAAAAGCGGTTTCATATTTTTTAGTCAATTCCCGGCAAATCGTAATGTTCCGGTTTCCCAATGCTTCATACAAATCCCTTAACGTCTTTACCAGATGATGCGGCGCCTCATATACAATCATGGTTCTGGTTTCTCTTTTTAATTCCTCTAAAATCCACTGGCGTTCCTTTTTATCCGCCTTTTCGGAAGGCAGGAATGCCTCAAAGCAGAAACGCCTGGTCGGAAGACCCGACATCGTAAGAGCAGTAATGCAGGCGGCGGCTCCTGGAAGAGATGTAACCTGAATCCCTGCTTCATGGCACTGACGGACCAATTCTTCGCCCGGATCGGAGATACCTGGAGTTCCGGCATCTGTAATTAAAGCAATATTGACTCCATTTTTCATCTGTTCTACCAGATACCTGGCCTTATCCACTTTATTATACTCGTGGTAGCTGGTCATAGGGGTTTTAATTTCAAAATGGTTGAGAAGCTTAATGCTGTGGCGGGTATCCTCTGCCGCAATCAGATCCACTTCCTGTAATGTCTTCAGCACCCGAAACGTAATGTCTTCCAGGTTTCCGATAGGTGTTGCACACAAATACAGCATTCCTGCCATCTTAAACTCCTCCTGTCTCAGTCAATCTATTTAATAGCCGTAAATATCGTAAATCTCATCTGTATACACTCCTGGTTCTTTATAAACGATAACTGGAGCTTCTACTTTTATCATAGACTTTCCACCTCTGACTGCTTCAATCAGTACCATGTTGGCGTCTCTGTCAATAAACGGGTGAACCAGTTTCATCCGTTTCGGTTCCAGCTTATAGTTCTTTAAAGCTGTAATAATCTCAATCAGCCGGTGAGGACGGTGAACCATATAAAACCGGCCGCCTGGTTTTAATAATTTGGCCGCTGCTGCCGCTACATCATCTAAGGTACAGAGTACCTCATGTCTGGCAATGGCTTTTGGCAGATCCGGATTTTTCAGTCCATGGGCGTCATTCATATAAGGTGGATTGGAAGTAATGACATCAAAAGAAGCCAGGGCAAAAATCTGTCCGGCTTCTTTAATATCTCCAGTTACAATGTCCACCTTTTCTTCCAGATGGTTGTAAATCACACTTCTTCTGGCCATATCTGCCATCTCTTCCTGGATTTCCAGACCGGTAAAATGGCGTCCCTCTGACTTTGCCTCTAAAAGGATGGGGATAATTCCCGTACCGGTTCCCAGATCCAGAACCGTTTCTCCTGGTTTTACTGATGCAAATCCGGACAAAAGAACTGCGTCCATTCCAAAACAAAATGCCCCTGTATTCTGAATGATTCCGTACCCATTTCTCTGTAAATCATCAATGCGCTCGTTTTCCTTCAGATTTATTTCCATTTTGTCTGGGTTTTCCTTCCTTTTTCTCTAGTGCTTCCAATTGTTTTAACTCTGCGTCTTCCAGCTTATCTGCTTTATTCTTTTCTTTCTTTTTTCTGGGTTTAAAACGCAAATCGTCTACTTTATATTCCCGTATTTCTTTTTCATCATTTACTGTAACAATTACTTTTACCAGCTGGCGCAGAACGTTGACGCTGTGAACCTCACCTTTAAATCCATCTGCAGTGGTTACAAAATCCCCAACTCCGGGCAGTTTGCTGTTTAATACCTGATATGTTTCCTCTTCGTTTTTCAGACAACACATCAAACGGCCGCAGACACCAGAAATTTTAGTCGGATTCAGGGATAAATTCTGCTCTTTTGCCATTTTAATGGATACCGGCGCAAACTCGGAAAGATAGGTGTGACAGCAAAGAGGACGGCCGCAGATGCCGATTCCTCCCATGATCTTTGTCTCGTCTCTTACTCCAACCTGGCGCAGTTCGATTCTGGTCTTAAATACAGATGCCAGATCCTTTACCAGTTCCCTGAAATCCACTCTCCCGTCAGCAGTAAAATAAAAGAGAACCTTATTATTATCAAAGGTATATTCTGCATCAATCAGCTTCATATCCAGTTCTCTTTTTTTTATCTTTTCCAGACAAATCTGAAAGGCTTCCTTTTCTTTTTCTTTGTTGCGCTTTTCAATCGCCTGATCTTCCTCTGTTGCCATCCGGATAACTGGCTTTAAAGGCTGGACAACCTTTCCTTCTTCTACTTCTCTGGTTCCAAGAACCACATAACCATACTCGATGCCTCTGGCTGTCTCTACGATTACGTGATCGCCGCATTTAATATTTTTGTCTCCCGGATCAAAAAAATACACTTTTCCAGCAGTACGGAACCGGACTCCGATTACTTTTGTCATCTATTAATTCTCCTTCATTACCAGCAGCATCAGTTCCATTACCAGTTCCATGTTTACATTGGCACGGAGTCTGGCCCTGGCTTTCTCAATGGACTCTAAAACAGCTTCCAGTCCCTGATAGCTGCTGTTCTTGCTCATATCGTTAATCGCTGAATATTCTTCTTTAAAAATCAGCAGATTCATGTCTTTGGTCACTTTAAACATTAATACGTCCCGATACCAGAGCTGCATAAAATCCAAACACTCATCCAGATTTAAGTTATCGTCTTTTAACTTCCGGATGGTTTCCATCAGTTCTGCAATATCCATAGACCGCAGGTGTTTTAACAATGCCAGCATCGTCTGGTATACGGCCTGAAATTCTTCTGATTCAGCCAGATGAATGGCTTTTCCCAGATTTCCCCTTGCAAATGCAGCGTACACTTCTGCCTTATCTTCCGTTATTTTCTCCTTCTGAACCAGATAATTTTTAATGTCCCCGTCCCGAAGAGGTTTTAAATTCATCTGGACGCAGCGGGACAGGATAGTGGGAAGAAACAACTCCTGATTTGTAGTTAAAAGAAGAATGACAACATAAGCCGGCGGCTCTTCAATGGTCTTTAGAAGAGCGTTCTGGGCCTGCCCTGTCATCTTTTCTGCCTCATTTACAATATAAATCTTATATTTGCTGCTGTACGGACGAATCGCCACCGTATCGTTAATCTGGCTTCGAATGTCGTCTACGCCAATACTTCCAGGCTTTTCATGAGACACGTATATCAAATCTGGATGATTATGGGAAAGCACCTGCTTGCAGGCATGGCAGGATAAGCAGGGAACTGCCGAATCCTTTTCCCTGTTTTCACAAAGAAGAGTCAGGGCAAATGCCTCTGCCAATTCCATTTTTCCCATTCCTTCTTCCCCATTTAAAATATATGCGTGGGAAATTTTATCCGCCTGAATTGCGGTCATAAAATGCTCTTTAATGGCCTTCTGGCCTAATATCTCTTCAAATGTTTTCATTCAGTAACTCCTTTCTCTCGAAAAGGCTGTTTCCACATCTGTGTACAAGAGACAGTATAACATAAATTTTCCCTCTTAGAAAGCTTATTTATTGGCAATCCCTGCTGATTTCCTCTACAATCTTTTCCAGGCAGGAGGACAGATTCTCATTCTCATAATAATGTTCAATTCCGCATTGGTTTAATCTCTCCTGGCAGAAATCCTGTTCGTCTGCCAGATATCTTCTGCATACTTCATCATAATGAGGGGCCGGCTGGCGTTTTTCCCGATCCAGGGCCCGCTGCAGACGCAGTCCGTTTTCTACTGTAATATAAACAGGACACAAATGTTCTTTTCCAAAATAATTTCTGGTCTCTTCATAGGATTCCAGGGTTCCTATCATCAGATAATTTTCGTTTTCTATATCAATCTGGCCGTCATCTGCCGTAAAATAGCTCCATGGCCCCATCATCGTCTCATAAGTCCGGCATTCAATGATTTTTCCCTCTTTCAGAAGTCTGCCGAGTTCTTCCTGTGTTGTAAAAAAATATTCTCTTCCATTGTGTTCGCCAATCCGGATGGGACGTGTCGTATACGGCACTACTGTTTTTAATTGAGGAAGACGCTTTAAAATCTCCTGATATAACGTATCCTTTCCAGATGCGCTTTTTCCCATCAGATAAAAAATCTTTCCCATGTTATTCTCCAATCACTATCTCAATGTATTCTGCTGCCGGATCTTTTAATCCCTGGACTGGCAGATGATTTTTTTTATACTCCATAATGGTATGAAGCATTTCTTTGCTGATTTTCTCTCCCGGCGCGGCTACCGGAATTCCCGGCGGATAGATATAGACAAATTCACCGCTAATTCTTCCCTCTGCCTCTTTTAATAAAATCCGCTGTGTTTTCCTATTCCACGCTTCTGAAATTGTCATTTCTCCCTGATTTGACCAGGCGCGATTATCTGGAATAAAAGTCTCCGGCTTTTTTGTATCTAATTCCGCGTCAATCTGCTCCAATGCCATGCATAAGCGAAGGAATCCCTCTTCCCTGTCAAATGGGGATGTCATGGCAAGAGTATAGTCGTTGCCGCTCATTTCCATTTCCAGAGAATACCGTTCTCTTAAAATTTCTGCCAGTTTCTCGCCTGTCATACTGGTTTCTCTTACCGACAATACTAATTTAGACGGATCCATATCATAGATTCC
>CAJMQQ010000018.1 GCA_905215625.1 uncultured bacterium | reverse complement strand
ACGCATAAAAATACCCTCCTTACTGGTTTGTCCAGTAAAGAGGGTACATATCAATCGTGTCCGGCATTTTTAATATATGCAACTTTTTTTAATACTGAAACATCTATATAAATAGAAAGGCAGAAAAGATTAAGAGGATATGGTGATGAAAAAGGATTTATATCAAAAAATAATCGACTACATAATTGAAAACCAGAACAAATTCTACCGGCTGGCGTACAGCTATACAAGAAATCAGGAGGACGCGCTGGATGTGGTGCAGAACTCTGTGTGCAAGGCGCTGGAGCATTATGAAGAACTGAAAAACGAAAATGCTGTCAATACATGGATTTACCGGATTGTAGTCAATGAAAGCCTTCGTACCATCAAAGAAAACAAGAAACATGATTTGTTCAAAAATAGTGCAGAAAGTGAGAAAGTTTACGAAGAAAGGAGGTTTGATGTCCAAGACGATTTATATGAACAGATTAATCGTTTGGATAAAGATACCCAGACCATTATTAAGCTGAGATTTTATGAAGATTTGGCGCTGCAGCAGATTGCAGATATTATGGAAATGAATCTAAATACAGTAAAGGCCAAACTTTACCGCGGCCTGCAGGCGCTGAAAGTGTCTATGAAGGAGGATTCGATATGAAGCGGATAGAAGATGCAAAAAAGAAATATGAAGAAATTCCGATTCCGGATGAATTGTCAAAGAGAGTTTCGGAGGAAATCCAGACTGCACAGCAAAGAAGAAAGAAAATAACGGCATTATGGCGATTCAGAAGATATGGAGCAGTTGCTGCTGCCCTGGTTGTGGTCTTTGCAGCCGGATTAAACACCAGCGTGACCTTTGCAAAAGCGGCAGGAGACCTTCCGATTATAGGAGAACTGGCACAGGTATTGACCTTCCGATCCTATGAAAACGAGACGGATAATTTAAAAATTGCAGTGGATATTCCCAGCATTGATATGATTTCTGAGGACTTTAACGAGATGGAAGCTTCTGTAAATGAAGAAATCCACAAGCTTTGCCAGGACTTTGCAGACCAGGCAGTGAAGCGGGCCGAAGAATACCGGAAGGCATTTTTAGATACCGGAGGTACCCAAGAAGAGTGGGAAACCCACAATCTGGAAGTGAAAGTATGGTATGAAGTAAAGATCCAGACAGAAGATTACCTGTCCCTGGAAATTATGGGAGCAGAAAACTGGAACAGCGCTGGTTTTGCAAGCAGATATTATAATTTTGATTTAAAGAACGGAAAACAGCTGACCTTACAAGACGTACTGGGAGACGATTATAAAGAGATGGCCAGAACGCAGATTCTGGAACAGATGAAAGCAAAAGAAGAAAGCGGAACCGTATTTTTCCAGGATGCTCTGCCGGAGATTACAGAAGAGTCTCAGTTTTATATGAATGCAGATGGCAATCCGGTTCTGGTATTTGATAAATACGAAATTGCGCCTGGTTCAGAAGGAATCCAGGAATTTACAGTGAGTGGAAACAAATAACAAAGTAGTAACAAACAAATAACAAACGGGAAATAAGAAAAGCTCCTGCCGGTGGGTTAATCCGGCGGGAGCTTTGAAGTTCTCTCGTTCTTTATAATTAAGCCATAGCGTTTACAGCCTTGGAAAGACGGGATACCTTACGGGAAGCAGTATTCTTGTGATATACGCCCTTGCTGGTAGCCTTATCGATCTCGGAGATTGCAACTAATAATGCAGCCTGTGCAGCAGCCTTGTCACCAGCAGCGATAGCAGCGTCAACCTTCTTAATCATAGTCTTAACCTTGGATCTGATAGCTTTATTTCTAGCAGCCTTAGTCTCGTTTACTAAAATTCTCTTCTTTGCAGATTTAATGTTTGCCATGATAGCACCTCCATTCAGATGTATATTCTCTGTGTTTTCCATCAAAGTCTGGACACGGACAGTTTAATGTAAACATACTTTATTATTCTAGCGAATTTCTACTGGCTTGTCAATACATATTCCCAGGTTTTTTGAGAAAAATAAGCAGGAGAAAGGCAAAAGAAAGGAAAGAAGCATGAGGTTTGAAATCAGAACAGATTTGGCAGTAGAAAGAAAGGAAGAATTAAAAGAAAAAGCCGGAGAAATTTCCGGAGTTTCCTTAAAGGAATGGTATCAGGAAGAAAACAAAATCAAGCTGACCAGAGTGGAAGTATTGGATCAAGACGGAGAACGGGCTATAGGAAAAGAAAAAGGCATCTATCTGACGCTGGAAGCATACCAGATGATAAAAAAAGACGAAGACTACCACAGACAGGTTTCGGAAGAACTGGCTCGTCAGTTACAAGAACTGGCCAGCCGGGTGCTGGGACATCCTCCTTGCCGGATTCTGGCAGCAGGTCTTGGAAATGCAGCGGTTACGCCTGATTCCTTAGGCCCTTGTGTACTGGGAAATCTGTGTGTGACCCGCCATATGGAACAGGAGTATGGAGACGGTTTTTTAGAGAAACACAACCTTCCTTCTATCAGCGGAATCATTCCAGGGGTGATGGCTCAGACAGGCATGGAAACAGCAGAGATTATCAGGGGAGTGGTAAAGGAGACCAAACCGGATCTTGTGATTGCCATTGACGCGCTGGCAGCTAGAAGCATCCGCAGGCTGGGCTGTACCATCCAGCTTACCGATACCGGGATCCACCCAGGATCCGGAGTGGGAAACCATCGGTGCGGACTGACAAAAGAAAGTCTGGGAATACCGGTTCTGGCTATTGGAGTTCCTACGGTAGTGGGAGCAGCCGCCATTGTCCAGGATACAGTCCAGGCGCTGATACAGGCATTAGAGGGTCGAGAGAAAACCAGGGGAATGGGAACGTATCTGGAGGGATTAAACGGGGAGGAACAGTACGCGCTGATCCGGGAACTGCTGGAACCAGAGTTTGGCACCCTTTATGTGACGCCGCCGGATATTGATGAAACGGTAAAAGAAATCAGCTTTACCATCTCCGAAGGAATCCATATGGCTTTTTTGCCGGATATGGAATTTCGAAGATAACAGGTCATTTTGCACAACGCTCTGCATACCTTGATAAGAGGTCAGGTGATGGTATGCGGGGAAAGAAACGGATTGCAGAATGGATTCGGACAGGGATGTTTGCAGTGCTTTGTATCAGTCTGGCGCTGCTGGGACTTTATCAGGGAAGAAAATGGCTGGCAGATAGAGGCGGCGGGACGGCAGGGAAACTGGCAGAATTTTTGTGGAATCACAGCCTGCCGGAAGAAAACGGGACACGAAAAGACGGGAGAACAACGCCGCTTACACTCCCCGACTGCCTAGATTGCATGAATCCCTGGAATTCTTATGAAAAGAAAGAGAAGGACGCGCAGAAAACATGGAAACATATAGACCCGGCTTATCCGGCCTTTCTGGAAAGCCGCCAGTTTTACATAGAACACTCCTATCTGGAACAGGAAACCCAGGAACCAGCGCAGCAGGAGAAACAAAACCAAGAACCAGAGACAGAACAGGAACCGTCCCAAACGGCCTACAGTATGGCCCAGCTGGCAGATTATGATTTTTTAATGAAACATTTTTACAATGTGCACACATCTACGACTGCCGGAAGGGATATGCTCAGTGCAAAAACTATGCTGGAGACAGATTTGACTATAGAAACAGACAGCGGCAGTCCCCAGATTCTGATTTACCACTCTCATTCCCAGGAAGCTTTTGCAGATTCGGGAGAAAACCAGACCGTGGTAGAGGTTGGGGACTATTTGACGGAACTGTTACAAGAAAAGGGGTTTGGAGTCATTCATGACAGGAGCGTCTATGATCTGGTAAACGGAACGTTGGACAGAAGCAAGGCCTATACTTATGCCTTGGAAGGGATTACAGAAATTTTGCAGGAAAATCCTCAAATCCAGGTGATTTTAGATATTCACAGGGACGGCGTTTCTGAAAATACCCGCCTGGTTACGGAGGTTAATGGAAAACCAACGGCCAGAATCATGTTTTTCAATGGATTAAGCAGCACTCCCCAAGGAGCCATTGAGTATCTTCCGAATCCCTATCTGAAGGAAAATCTGGCTTTCAGTTTCCAGATGCAGTTAAAAGCGGCCCAGGATTATCCAGGGTATACCAGAAAGATTTATCTGAAAGGACTGCGTTACAATCTCCATCTGCGGCCACGTTCTTCTTTAATCGAAGTGGGAGCCCAGACCAACACCTTTGAAGAGGCCAAAAACGCAATGGAACCTCTGGCGGAGATTTTGGAAGACGTTTTAACAGGAAAATGAGAAAAAACCAGGAGGAGAACTAATACAGACAGTTGCAAGGAATAGAAAAAAATGTTATATTTTTCAAGAACAGATCCGCAGAAGGAGAAATTCAGCGCTGCGGATGAACAACGGATGATTGAGAGAAAGAAAGAGGAATCGATAAATATGGCGATTACGATAGACCAAAGCAAAATTCGCAATTTCTGTATTATTGCCCACATTGACCACGGCAAATCTACGCTGGCAGACAGAATTATTGAAAAAACCGGCCTTCTGACCAGTAGGGAGATGCAGGCCCAGGTATTAGACAACATGGATCTGGAGCGGGAGAGAGGCATTACCATCAAAGCCCAGACCGTACGTACGGTATACAAGGCAAAAGATGGGGAAGAGTACATTTTTAACCTGATTGATACCCCAGGCCACGTAGACTTCAATTACGAAGTTTCCAGAAGCCTTGCTGCCTGCGATGGCGCCATTCTGGTGGTGGATGCAGCCCAGGGAATCGAAGCACAGACTCTGGCCAATGTATATCTGGCGCTGGATCACGACCTGGATGTATTTCCAGTTATCAACAAAATCGATCTTCCAAGCGCGGATCCAGACAGGGTTGCAGCAGAGATTGAGGACGTAATCGGCATTGAGGCCCATGACGCTCCGAGGATTTCAGCAAAAACTGGATTAAACGTAGACGACGTGCTGGAAGCCATAGTAGAAAAAATTCCATGTCCCACAGGAGACAAGGATGCGCCGTTAAAAGCGTTGATTTTTGACTCTATTTACGATTCTTACCGGGGAGTTATCGTATTCTGCCGGATTAAAGAAGGAACGGTAAAGAAGGGAACCACCATCAAGATGATGGCGACCGGGGCAGAGGAGGAAGTTGTTGAAGTAGGATATTTCGGCGCAGGCCAGTTTATCCCATGTGAAGAACTGACAGCAGGCATGGTAGGCTATATTACGGCCAGCATTAAAAATTTAAAAGAAACCATGGTAGGCGACACCATTACAGATAAGTTTAACCCCTGTGCAGAACCGCTTCCAGGATATAAAAAGGTGACCCCAATGGTTTACTGCGGTCTGTATCCGGCAGACAGCGCCAAGTATCCGGATTTGAGAGATGCGCTGGAAAAGCTGCAGTTAAACGACGCGGCCCTTCATTTTGAGCCAGAGACCTCTCTGGCGTTGGGATTTGGATTTCGATGCGGATTTTTAGGACTGCTTCATTTAGATATTATTGAAGAACGTCTGGAACGGGAATATAACTTGGATCTGGTTACGACAGCCCCAGGCGTTATCTACCGGGTTCACAAAACCAACGGCGAGATGATTGAGCTGACCAATCCGTCCAACCTGCCAGATCCGTCTGAAATTGAATACATGGAAGAACCCATTGTTTCTGCGGAGATTATGGTTACCACGGAATATGTAGGGGCAATTATGCAGCTTTGCCAGGAGCGCAGAGGCGTTTATCTGGGAATGGAGTATATTGAGGGAACCAGAGCACTGTTAAAATACGATTTGCCGTTAAATGAAATCATTTATGACTTTTTCGACGCGTTAAAATCCAGATCCAGGGGATATGCGTCCTTTGACTATGAGTTAAAGGGATATGAACAGTCAGAGCTTGTAAAACTGGATATTCTGGTAAACAGAGAAGAGGTTGATGCCCTTTCCTTTATTGTGTTTGCCGGTTCCGCTTATGAACGGGGCAGAAAGATGTGCGAAAAATTAAAGGAAGAGATTCCGCGCCACCTGTTTGAGGTTCCGATTCAGGCGGCAGTAGGAGGAAAGATTATTGCCAGAGAGACTGTGAAAGCGATGCGCAAAGACGTTCTGGCAAAGTGTTACGGCGGCGATATCAGCCGAAAGAGAAAACTTCTGGAAAAACAGAAGGAAGGAAAGAAGAGAATGCGCCAGATAGGCAATGTGGAGATTCCGCAAAAGGCCTTTATGAGTGTGCTGAAACTAGATGATGAATAAGAAAAAACCATTGGAGCTTTATGTGCATATTCCATTTTGCGCCAGAAAATGTTTGTACTGTGATTTTTTATCGTTTCGGGCCCTGGCGTCTGTGCAGGAGGATTACATCAGACAGTTGTTAGATGAAATCCAGGCCGCCAGTCTGGCCAGTGAAGAGTATCAGGTAACTACGATTTTTATTGGAGGGGGAACGCCTTCTATCCTGGAAGCAGGACTGATTCGGGCGGTTGTAGAGACCATCCGCCTATATTTTGATATTGCTCCGGATGCGGAAATTACCATTGAGGCCAATCCAGGGACCTTAAATGCCCATAAACTGGACGTATACCGGGGGTGCGGGATTAACCGGATCAGCCTTGGACTTCAGTCGGCAGACAACAGGGAACTGAAAGCGTTAGGAAGGATCCACACCTTTGAAGAGTTCTTAAAAAGCTTTGAGCGGGCCAGACAGGCAGGATTCTGGAGCATCAACGTAGATCTGATGTCTGCCCTGCCTGGACAGACTCTGGAATCCTGGAAAAACACTTTAAAAAAGGTGGCAATGTTAAAGCCGGAACATATTTCTGCCTACAGCTTAATTATAGAAGAAAACACTCCGTTCTGGGATCATTACGGAGAAGGCTGTACTGGAAAAAGCTTTGATGCCAACCGCTTTGCTGGAGACAGTTATGATGCGGAGAGTTTGTGGAAACCCCTTCCAGACGAAGAGACGGAACGGAAAATGTACCAAATTACCAGAGACTTTTTAGAAACCCAGGGGTACCAGCGGTATGAGATTTCCAACTATGCAAAGCCAGGGTTTGAATGCCGTCATAATGTGGGATACTGGACTGGGACGGAATACCTGGGACTGGGACTGGGATCTTCTTCCTGTTTCCATGGTTCCAGATTTTCCAATGAAACGGATTTGCAGACCTACCTGGAACTGAATTTTTTAAATGATGGTCTGGTAAAACTGTATCAGAATGTAGAACCTCAGACGCGTAAATCCAAAATAGAAGAATTTATGTTTTTGGGACTGCGGATGATGAAGGGGGTTTCGGATATTGATTTTACAGCTAATTTTGGCGTAAAAATCAGAAGCGTGTATGGAGACCGGATAGACAAGCTGATTGCCAATGGGCTTTTAAAAGAAGAAGGAAGCCGGATTGCCCTGACAGACTGGGGAATTGACATCAGTAATTATGTGTTGAGTGAATTTTTATTAGATTAAAAGAATGCCTGTAAGACTGGAAAAATAGAAGAAGTCTTACAGGCATTTTCTGCTGCCAGGCGTCAGACTACCAGGAACACTTCCTGGTACTGGGTACCCTGAACTTTAGTTTCCTGATGGGTATTGTAAAATACGTCAATATGGTTGCCGCGGACACCGCCGCCTTTGTCTTCGGCAGTATAAACCGTTCCATTAATCATAACCTTTGTCCCATACGGAATGACTTTGGGGTCTACGGCAATGGTGTGATTGGCAGAAGCCATAGCGCCGGTAGAAGTGTGACGGCCCCATCCTTCTGAACAGGAGTAACAGGGGCAGTATCCGGTTAATTTAAAGGTTCCTAAAGACTGGAGACCTGCTCCGCCAGCCAGCCCTTTGACATAGTGACGGCTTCCTGGAAGCTCGTTTCCATCTGCATAAGCGCGAACCATATAAAGGCCGTCTGCTAAAGAATTCCAATCAGTTTCGATGGAGAATCCGTACGTGCCGTCGCCTTTTCCAGCAGCAATTAAATCCTGGCGGCACATATCTGCGCTGTCGCTCAGACTCTGAACCACCTGGCCAGCAGCATCCGTAATGGTTACTGTGATTTCGGCAGGTTCTTCTGTATCGCTGATGGCCCAGCCAGAAACAGCGGTATCACTGACTACGTCCAATGCTCCGGTAAGGGGAGTGGCAGATGCTGAAAAAGCAGGAGCAGCAGTGAAACATACAGCTAAAAAAGCGCCTGTGATCAAGTTCTTTACGTTTGCGAATAATCTCAAAATGATATCCTCTCTTTCTGTGTTCATTTACAATCAAAAGGTTGAAATAAAATAGAAATAATAAGTAATACACAATTAATTATATGTAACAATTTTGTAATAAATGAACACAAGCTCTTATTTTACATGGATTTTTTTATTTGTCAAGGAAAAAATTGGAAATTAAACTGGAAATCAGATGGGAAAAAGAAAACGGATACAAGAAAAATCCTGCATCCGCTGAAAGATTATTCAACTAAATATACGTCAGAAGTAAAGGTTCCCTTGGCAAGGGCATCTTCGTGGTTATCATAAAAAATGTCTACTTTTTGTCCGTCAACAGAACTGCCCATATCCTCTACGGTATAAATGATTCCGTCGATCCAGACTTTACTTCCAATGGGAAGAACCGTTAAATCGGCAGATAAGGTGTGGTTTGCTTTGGGGACAGTACCGGAATAGGTCAGGTTGTACCCGCTGGAGCAGGCATCACAGTCACAGTAACCGGTAATGGTAAATTCTCCTAAAAAGGTTTCTTCGCCAGTCAGTTCGGTATAAGGAACTTCAGTGGAAGAATTTTCTGCTTCAACAGATGCTTCTTTTGCAGCAGGAACTTCCTTTTTATCCTGCTCTGTCAGGGAAAACTGTATAGTATCAAAGGGAACCTGCTCATTTTCCATATCCGTATAAGCATGGATCACAAAGGAGTTTCCTTCGAACTCATCCCAGTCTACAGGAAGAGAAAATGCGTGCCAGCCGTCTCCGATGGTGTCGCTGACTTCCTGGCTGAACTGCTCGGCCGTTGCAGATAAAGTTTCTACCGGTTTGCTGCCGCCTTTTTCGAAAATCTGGATTTCGACAGGAAGCGTTGTATCAAACTCTCCAACTTCCCAGACCCATCCGCTGATAGCGTCAGAAGTAACAGAAGTTACGTCGCCGCGGGCTGCGGCCAGAACAGGAACGGTATTTCCGATACAGATGGCAGCAGAAGCTGCGCACAAGGTCAGATACATCTTTTGTTGTTTTTTCATAACATTACCTCATGGAAAACAAATTAATAAGGGTATGTTAATATTATATGACAAAAATGTTAAAAGTCAAGAAACATAAAAATGTGTTCCAAACAAATTCCTTGATGGGATTGTGTAATTTTATCTGTTTTTGTTCCTCTATAAACAATTTTTAGCTGAAATTGTTTATCATTCAGTTATTTTCAAGTCTCATAAACAATTTGCAGGTTAGCTTTGTGCATTTCCGTATGATTTAGTTCTTCTATAAACAATTTTCAGTTTGGTTTGTGTATTTTTAATGTGTTTTGGTATCCTATCAACAATTGTATGGGATGGAGGTGCCTGATAATCATCCGATGAGAGTCAGTCCAGAAAACTCAGATGGTAAGCAAGCTTCCCACTGACTTTTCCGTCCTCCCTCTCGCCGTTCTGATTTATTTTAGAGATTTTATAGATTTTTTTGAAATAAGATGTTGACAAATCATTAGGAAAGGAATATATTATGAAATGTAAGTATTAGCACTCTATATCAACGAGTGCTAACAAAGAAAAGCTAAGAAGCAAGGAAAGGGTGAGTATATGGAGCTGGACAGCCGGAAGGTTACGATATTAAAGGCAATTATAAAGACCTATCTGGAGACCGGCGAACCGGTAGGCTCCAGGACGATTTCCAAGTATTCTGATTTAAAACTCAGTTCTGCAACCATTCGGAACGAGATGTCTGATTTGGAGGAGATGGGATATATCATACAGCCCCACACTTCCGCAGGACGGATTCCCTCAGATCAGGGATACCGCTTCTACGTTGATCAGATTCTTCAGGAAAAGGATGCAGAGGTGACAGAGGTCAAGGAACTGATGATTCAGCGGGTTGACCGATTGGAACTGGTATTAAAGAAGATGGCTCAGGCGCTGGCTCTTAATACCAACTATGCCGCCATGATAAGCGGCCCAAGGTATCATCAGAACAAATTGAAATTCATCCAGCTTTCCAAGGTGGATGAGAAAAAACTTCTGGTGGTAGTTGTAATAGAGGGCAACATTATTAAAAACACCATGATTTCCATTCAGGATCCTATTACGGATGAAGAAGTGCTGAACTTAAATATTTTATTAAACAGCAGTTTAAATGGCCTTACCATTGAGGAAATCAATCTGGGAGTAATCAGCAAGCTGAAAGGCGAGGCAGGTTCCAGAAGCCAGGTAGTGGAACTGGTGTTAAACGAGGTGGCGGAAGCCATCCGTGCCCAGGAAGAAGATTTACAGATTTATACCAGTGGCGCTACCAATATTTTCAAGTATCCGGAGTTAAGCGATGGAGAAAAAGCCAGCCAGTTGCTGGGAGCCTTCGAACAAAAGGAAGCCCTGAAGGAACTGATTGATGATGTTAATTCCAATGAGCAGACCAGTGAATCCGGTATTCAGGTTTATATAGGCGATGAGATGCCGGTTCAGAGCATGAAAGACTGCAGCGTTGTTACAGCCAATTATGAACTGGGAGAAGGATTAAGAGGCACCATTGGTATTATAGGACCGAAACGAATGGATTATGAAAAGGTTTTGACCACATTGCGGAATTTGATGACCCAGTTAGACGAGACCTTTAAAAACGAAGAAAGGTGATTGAAAAAGTGAGCGGTGAAGAAATAAAAAACGAAGAGCTGGATAAGGAATTAGAGCAGGAAGGCGCTCCGGAAGAACAGACAGAGAATCACGACACCATAGATGAGACCGCAGAGCCTGACAGTGAAAAAGATACAGCTTCCGAAAAGAAAAGCTTTTTTAAAAAGAAAAAAGACCCAAGAGATGAGAAAATAGAAGAGCTGACAGACCGGTTAAAACGGTCTATGGCTGAATTTGACAATTTCAGAAAGCGGACAGAAAAAGAAAAATCTGCCATGTATGAGATTGGAGCAAGAGATATTATTGAAAAAATCCTTCCGGTGGTAGACAACTTCGAGAGAGGGCTGGCTACGGTTACCGAGGATGCAAAAGACAATCCCTATGCCGACGGCATGGAAAAGATTTACAAGCAGCTTATCAAGACCTTAGAGGACTTGGGAGTAACGCCGATTGAGGCAGTTGGAAAGGAATTTGATCCCAATTTCCACAATGCGGTTATGCACATTGAAGATGAAAATCTGGGTGAAAATATTATTGCAGCAGAGTTACAAAAAGGTTACATGTATCGGGACAGCGTGGTAAGACACAGCATGGTCCAGGTTGCTAACTAATAAAGTTTAGGATATTTTTTCAGGAGGAAAAAACTATGAGCAAGATTATTGGTATCGACTTAGGTACAACAAATAGCTGCGTGGCAGTTATGGAAGGCGGCAAGCCAACCGTTATCGCTAACGCAGAAGGCGTGAGAACCACTCCGTCTATCGTAGCATTTACAAAGACCGGCGAGCGTTTAGTCGGCGAACCGGCAAAGCGTCAGGCAGTTACCAATGCTGACAAGACCATCTCTTCCATTAAGAGACATATGGGTACTGACTACAAAGTAACCATTGATGATAAGAAATACACACCACAGGAAATTTCCGCTATGATTTTGCAGAAGTTAAAAGCAGACGCAGAAAGCTACTTGGGCGAAAAAGTAACCGAGGCTGTTATTACCGTTCCTGCATACTTTAATGACGCACAGCGTCAGGCAACTAAGGATGCTGGAAAGATTGCAGGCCTGGAAGTAAAGCGTATCATCAACGAGCCGACTGCAGCAGCTCTGGCTTACGGTCTGGACAATGAAAAAGAACAGAAGATCATGGTATACGACTTAGGCGGCGGTACCTTTGATGTTTCCATTATTGAAATCGGTGACGGCGTTATCGAAGTTCTTTCCACCAACGGCGATACCCGTTTAGGCGGCGACGACTTTGACAACCGCGTTACCCAGTGGATGATTGACGAATTCAAGAAGACAGAAGGCGTAGACTTATCTGCAGACAAGATGGCTCTGCAGCGTCTGAGAGAAGCAGCAGAGAAGGCAAAGAAGGAACTGTCTACTGCTACTACTACCAACATTAACCTTCCGTTCATTACTGCAACAGCAGAAGGCCCGAAGCATCTGGATATGAACTTAACCAGAGCAAAATTTGATGAACTGACCAGAGACCTGATTGAGAGAACTGCAATTCCGGTACAGAACGCATTAAAGGATGCAGGCATTACTGCTTCCGAACTGGGCAAAGTTCTGTTAGTCGGCGGTTCCACCCGTATGCTGGCAGCACAGGAGAAAGTAAAACAGTTAACCGGACAGGAGCCATCCAAGTCCTTAAACCCAGACGAGTGCGTAGCAATCGGTGCAGCTATCCAGGGCGGTAAGCTGGCTGGCGATGCAGGTGCAGGCGATATTCTTCTTCTGGACGTTACCCCTCTTTCTCTTTCCATTGAGACCATGGGCGGCGTAGCAACCAGACTGATTGAAAGAAATACCACCATTCCGACCAAGAAGAGCCAGATCTTCTCTACCGCAGCAGACAACCAGACTGCTGTAGATATCCACGTAGTACAGGGTGAGAGACAGTTTGCAAGAGACAACAAGACTCTTGGACAGTTCCGTCTGGATGGAATCCCGCCAGCAAGAAGAGGCGTTCCGCAGATTGAAGTTACCTTTGACATTGATGCCAACGGTATTGTAAATGTATCCGCTAAGGACTTAGGTACTGGAAAAGAACAGCACATCACGATTACTTCCGGTTCCAATATGTCTGATTCCGATATTGAAAAGGCAGTAAAGGAAGCAGCAGAGTTTGAAGCACAGGATAAGAAGAGAAAAGAAGCGATTGATACCAGAAACGATGCAGACTCCATGGTATTCCAGACCGAGAAAGCATTAGAAGAGGTAGGCGATAAGTTAGACGCTAACGATAAGTCCGAAGTAGAAGCAGACTTAAATGCTTTGAAGGAAGCTATCAACCGTGCTCCGGTTGACCAGATGACCGATGCTCAGGTAGAGGACATCAAGGCAGGCAAGGAGAAGCTGATGAACAGCGCTCAGAAGCTGTTTGCTAAGGTTTACGAGCAGGCACAGGCAGCAGGTCAGGCAGGTCCTGGTCCGGATGCTAATGCAGGCGCAGGCCAGGCAGGAAGCCAGCCTTACGGAGACGATGTAGTTGACGGCGACTTCAAAGAGGTGTAAACTCAAAAGACGTATAACGAGATTTTATAAATGCTTGGAATGGGGATTAGGCGCAGTATGCGTCTAACCCCTTTCGGGCATTATTCCGATACATTGAGAGGGAAAGACATGGCAGAGAGTAAAAGGGATTATTACGAAGTGCTGGGTGTGGCAAAAGATGCCGACGACGCAGCCATCAAGAAAGCGTACCGGGTTCTGGCCAAAAAATACCATCCGGATGCAAATCCCGGAGATAAAGAGGCCGAACAGAAATTTAAGGAAGCATCAGAAGCTTACAGTGTATTAAGCGATCCGCAGAAACGGCAGCAGTATGACCAGTTTGGCCATGCAGCGTTTGACGGAGGTGCAGGCGGCGGAGCCGGTGGATTTGGCGGCTTTGATTTTTCCGGAGATATGGGAGACATTTTCGGCGATATTTTCGGCGATATTTTTGGCGGCGGCCGTTCTTCCAGAGGACGCAGCAATGGCCCTATGCGCGGGGCAAACGTAAGAACAGCAGTCCGCATTACCTTTGAAGAGGCAGTTTTCGGATGCGAAAAGGAAATTGAGATCAATTACAAAGAGGAGTGTCCGGACTGTCATGGTACAGGAGCCAAGCCAGGCACTTCACCAGTGACCTGTTCCAAGTGTAACGGCAAAGGCAAGATTATGTATACCCAGCAGTCTTTCTTTGGCCAGGTACAGAACGTCCAGACTTGTCCGGATTGTAACGGTACTGGTAAAGTTATCAAGGAAAAATGCCCCAAATGCTACGGAAGCGGTTATAAGACTGTACGTAAGAAATTTAAGGTTAATATTCCGGCTGGTATTGATAATGGCCAGAGCGTCCGTCTGGCAGGAGCAGGTGAACCTGGCGTAAACGGCGGCGAGAGAGGCGATTTACTGGTAGAGGCAGTTGTTTCCAGCCATCCGTTCTTAAAACGTCAGGATATCAGTATTTTCTCAACGGTATATATTTCCTTTGCAACAGCGGCATTAGGCGGCCCAATCCGGATTAAGACCGTAGACGGCGAAGTAGAGTACGAGGTAAAGGCAGGAACCCAGACTGACACCAAGGTACGGTTAAAGGGAAAAGGAGTTCCATCCTTACGAAATCGAAATATCCGCGGCGATCACTATGTCACCCTGGTGGTTCAGGTTCCGGAGCGTATGACTGAAGCGCAAAAAGAAGCGCTGCGCCGTTATGACGAAGAAATGAGGGGAGTAGCGCCTCAGGCAGAAGGTCACAAGAAAAAGAGTTTTAAGGATTTTTTCAATAAAGAAGACTAAAGGGAGGGCGTCATGTATTCTGATGTAGAGTATCTTCACATTTCACTGCCGGAAGATATCGAAAAGGTAAAATGGTATGGAGATTTTGCCCAAGCGGATAAGATGATTGACCTGCGTTTGAAAACAGATATTCCAGAGGCATTAAAAAAGCGTCTGCGCTATGAAAAAGAGATTTTGTCCCGTATTCCGGACCAGTATCCTTATAGCTGGCAGGATGCCCTAAAGCTTCTTCAGGAAAAACTGATTGATTTTAAAGAAGAAGAGCTGACCAGACTGTGGGAAGAGAATGCAGCAGAATGGATTTATATCAAAGGACAGATTCATTTTAAAGATGATTTTTTTAACAATCTGGTAAAAACCCGTTCCTGGATCTGGGAGCGTTTAAAAGATCGTTCCCAGTATCCGTCGCCTATGGAAAATGAATTTTTGCATCAGGTAATTGGAAAAATGAAAGTCCAGGGCGGTATGGCCTGCAGATTTCATGTAAAAAGCACTTTGCGCATTCAAAAAGAAGCGGAGCGGGAAAATGAAGTGGTAAAGGTGTATCTTCCAGTTCCTGTCGAATACGCCCAGGTAAAAAATTTCGAGCTTCTGTCTGTAGAGATTGAAGAAAATGGGAAAAAACGGAACGCCAGACCAGAAGAATATACCCTTTCAGATGCTCAGTATCCCCAGAGAACCCTGTGTTTCCATACGGTTCATCATGTAGGGCAGACCTATTCCATTGAGTTTTCCTATGAAACCCATATGAACTATGTGGATCCTAAGGCAGAAGCGGTTCTGGACGGCCAGCCGTCTATGTACCTGGAGGAACAGCTTCCACATATCCGTTTTACTCCATATCTGAAAGAGATAACGGCAGAAATCGTGGGAGATGAGAAGAATCCTCTGGAAAAAGCCAGAAAGATTTACAATTATCTGACCAGTCACATTATGTACTCCTTTGTCCGCAGTTATATTACCATTCCCCAGATTCCGGATTATGTAGCGTCCGGCTGGAAGGGAGACTGCGGATTTCAGGCATTATTGTTTATTACCATGTGCCGGATTGCAGGAGTTCCTGCCAGATGGCAGTCTGGTCTTTATATGAAACCAGATTCTGTGGGAAGCCATGACTGGGCACAGTTTTATATCGCTCCTTATGGATGGCTGTTTGCCGACGTATCTTTTGGCGGAAGCGCATACCGGGCAGGAGATGAGGAACGGAGGGCATTTTATTTTGGCAATCTGGATCCTTACCGGATGCCTGCTGTTTCCCAGTTCCAGCATCCATTCTACCCACCAATGAAATGGAACCGCAACGATCCTTACGATAATCAGGCGGGAGAAGTGGAGTATGAGGACAGAAGCTTAAGAAGCGAAGAATATGAGACCAGACATGAGCTGGCAGAATTTGAGGAAATATAAAGGTTTTTTGAAGAGTTTCAGGTGGCAGACAGTTTGCAGCATTGTCTGCCGCTTTTTTTGTGATATAATCACAGCCAGATTATAATGGAAACCTTGGAAAGCGGGGAAGATACTGAAAACTTAAAGGTATTGCATAAGATTGCTGCCAGAGCGGATTCTATCTGCGGATTTGAAAAACAGGCAGAAGCATATTTTCAATAGAGAGCCAGCTGTTTCCAGGTTTCTAACCAGGCTGGACTCTCTATTGCTGCTTTCTAATTATATTATCGATCTTCCATCTTTACATATGGCAGAGCTTCTTCACTTAACAGGCTCTGGTAAGCAGGACGGATAATCTTATCTACATTGATCAATTCTTCTAACCGGTGGGCGCTCCAGCCGACGATACGGGCAATGGCAAACATCGGGGTAAAGAGTTCGGTTGGAATATCCAGCATACTGTAAACAAATCCGCTGTAGAAATCGACGTTTGCACTGACACCCTTATAGATGGCGCGTTCTCCGGCAATAATCTGGGGAGCCATGGTCTCGATCATGGAATAAAGGGCAAAATCTTCGTTGCGTCCTTTTTCCTTTGCTAATTTCTCTACAAATCCCTTAAAGATCTGGGCTCTGGGATCGGAAATGGAATATACAGCGTGGCCCATACCATAGATCAGCCCCTTTTTGTCGAACGCTTCTTTGTGGAGAATCTTTTCCAGATATGCGTGGACAGCTTCCTGGTCAGTGGTATCGGTTACGTGCTCCTTAATATCTGCCATCATTTCTACGACCTTGATGTTGGCGCCGCCGTGTTTCGGGCCTTTTAAAGAAGAAAGGGCAGCTGCGATAACGGAATAAGTATCCGAGCCGGAGGAAGTAACGACGCGGGTGGTAAAGGTGGAGTTGTTTCCGCCGCCATGTTCCATGTGAAGAACCAGGGCCAGATCCAGTACATTGGCTTCTAAGGCAGTGTAAGACTTGTCTGGACGGAGAAGCCGCAAAATGTTTTCAGCAGTAGAAAGGTTTGGATCCGGACGGTGGATATATAAACTGTCATCTCTTTCATAATGGTTGTAAGCGTGGTATGCATAAACCGCCATTTTGGGGAATGTAGCAATTAAACTTAAACACTGCCGGAGAACGTTTTCCAAAGAGTTGTCAGAAACCTTGTCATCGTAAGACGCCAGGGTTAAAACACTTTTGGTCATGGAGTTCATAATATCCTTGCCAGGCGCCTTCATAATGACGTCGCGGACAAAGTTGGTAGGAAGGAAATTGCTGCGGTTTAAAATGTCCTGAAACTCAGCTAACTGGGTCTGGGTAGGAAGTACGCCGAATAAAAGCAAATAGGTAATCTCTTCGAATCCGAAATGATGGGCTTCTAAAAAGCCTTTTACCAAATCCTGGATGTCATAGCCGCGGTAGAGCAGACGGCCGTCACAAGGAACAGACTGTCCGTTCTCTTCTTTTCTGGACTGGATTAAAGAAATATTGGTAAGGCCGGCTAAAACGCCCTTGCCGTTTTTATCTCTTAAGCCGCGCTTCACACCGTACTCAGAAAAGAGAGCCGGATTAATAGAATTGTGATTAATGCACTCTCTCAGCTGGTGGGCGGCGTATTCTTCCACATATAAACGATTATCTGCCATAAAACTCCTCCTTCAAAATAATGATACTGCCAGTATAGCATTATCGTTTGATATTTGTCAATAATAATCAAAGATTAATCATTGACATCTGACAGCAATCAGATATAATAACCCTAGGAGGAAACGATATGGACAGGATAACCGATGACAGGGGAATTACAGCGTTGTTTGAGACTTTTTTTGCGTGTCAGAAAGTGCTGCTTTATTCATTAGATTACAGGGAGATTAAATTTTCCCGCCATCAGTTTTATGCCCTTCTGGCATTAGGAAGCAGAGGCGATATGACTATGGGGCAGGTGGCAGAGAGCATAGCGGCTTCCAGGGAACAGGCCACCAGGGTAATCGCGCCTCTGGTAGAGGAAGGATACGCAGAACGCTTTTATGATGAGGCAAACCGCAAACTGGTATTTGTCCGTCTGACCCCAAAGGGCAAAGCGCTGATCCGGAAAGAAAAAAAATACGTAAAAGAACAGCTGGAACTGCGGTTCGGACATTTATCCCAAAAAGAGCTGGAACGTTTTCTGGAATGTGTATCAGAGATAAAAACAATTTTGAAAAAAGTAGAATCCGGAGAAAAATAAACCGGAATCCAGGGAGTTTGCCTTGCTGCCTCCTTGTCAGTAAAAAGAAAATATGCTATGATGAAAAATGCACAATTAGGATTAGATCGTAAGATAGAACCCAGAGGAACAGGAGAAGCCCCATGAAGTGGAAAAAATTTACATTAACGACTACCACGGAAGCGGTAGATTTAGTCAGCAGTATGTTTGACGAAATAGGCATTGAGGGAATCGAGATCGAAGATAAGATTCCTCTGACAGAAAAAGAAACCAAGGGAATGTTTATTGACATTCTTCCGGATTTAGGACCAGACGACGGCGTGGCAAAGGTCAGCTTTTATTTAGACGACGATGACGACGCAGAAGAAATCTTAAAAAAAGTAGAAGAAGGGCTGGATGATCTGGCTTTATTTGTAAATTTAGGAGCCAGAACCATTGAAGCTTCTGAGACAGAAGACAAGGACTGGATTAACAACTGGAAGCAGTATTTTAAGCCCTTTACCGTTGACCATATTTTGATTAAGCCAACCTGGGAGGAGATTCCAGAAGAGCACAAGGACAAGCTGCTGATTCAGATTGATCCCGGCACTGCCTTTGGAACGGGTATGCATGAGACCACACAGCTTTGTATCCGTCAGCTTCAAAAATATATTACTCCAGAGACAAAGGTGCTGGATGTAGGAACCGGAAGCGGTATTTTAGGCATTGCAGCATTAAAGCTGGGAGCAAAAGAAGTAAAAGGAACGGATTTGGATGAAAATGCCATTCACGCAGTAGGGGAAAACCTGGAGTCCAACCAGATTTCCAGCGATAAATTTGCAGTCATCCAGGGAAATATTATTGACGATAAGGAAGTGCAGGACTGGGCAGGCTATGAGTGGTGCGATATTGCAGTTGCCAACATTCTTGCAGACGTGATTATCCTGCTTCAGAGGGAGATTCCGGTTCACATCAAACATGGCGGTATTTTTATTACGTCCGGTATTATCAATATGAAAGAGCAGGCAGTGCGGGAAGCATTTGAAGCAAACGATGAGTTTGAAGTAATCGAAGTGACCTATCAGGGAGAATGGGTTTCCGTAACAGCCAGGAGAAAATAATATGCACCATTTTTTCGTTTCGCCCCAGTCAGTTGGGGAAGATCGGATTGTGATTACCGGTCCGGATGTCAATCATATTAAAAATGCCCTTAGGATGCGGCAGGGAGAGGTCATCCGCGTCAGCGACGGCTTAGGGACGGATTACGTATGCAGGATTGAACAAATTGACAGCAGCCAGGTGGAAACCGCCATTCTGGAGAGACAGGACAGCGGGGAACTGCCGGTCCAGGTTTATTTGTTCCAGGGACTTCCTAAATCCGATAAAATGGAATTGATTATTCAGAAAACAGTGGAATTAGGCGTGTATTCCATCATTCCAACTGCCACGAAAAATGCAGTTGTAAAGCTGGACGGAAAAAAAGAAAAGTCCAAGCTGGAACGGTGGCAGGCCATTGCTGAAAGCGGGGCCAAGCAGTCCAAAAGAGGGATCATCCCCCAGATACAGCCGGTTAAGACGTTTAAAGAAGCTCTTCAGTTTGCAGCGGGTCTGGATGCGGTCTGGATTCCTTATGAACATGAATCCGGCATGGAACATACAAAAAAAGCATTAGAAGCCATTGGAAAAGAAACCCGGTCAGTAGGGATTTTTATCGGCCCGGAGGGTGGATTTGACGAACAGGAGATTGAACTGGCCCAAAAAGCAGGAGCGGTTCCCATTTCCCTTGGCAAGCGGATTCTCCGCACAGAAACTGCCGGAATCACGGTTTTGTCTCTTGTGATGATGAAGGCAGAAGGCGCATTTTAGCGTTGATTGAAGGAGCAGATAACAACTATGACAAGTCACAATGAAATTTATTTTGATAATTCCGCTACCACAAAGGTGTCAGACAGCGTAAAAGACATTGTGGTGAAAACCATGACAGAAGACTACGGCAATCCTTCTGCCAGACACCGCAAGGGAAAAGAAGCAGAAGACTATGTGAAAGAGTCGGCAGAAATCATTGCCGGGACTTTAAAGGTACAGCCCAAGGAAATTGTATTTACTTCCGGCGGAACAGAGTCGAATAATATGGCTTTAATCGGCGCAGCTATGGCAAATAAGCGGGCAGGCAATCACATTGTAACCACCCGCATTGAGCATCCGTCGGTATACAATCCCCTGATTTTCCTGGAAGAGCAGGGATTTGAAGTAACCTACCTTCCGGTTGATCAGGACGGCCATATTGCATTAGACGGGCTGCGGGACAGTTTGCGTCCGGATACTATTCTGGTGTCTATTATGTATGTGAATAACGAAATCGGAGCAGTTGAGCCGATTGAGGAAATCAGCGCCATTATAAAAGAAAAGAGTCCCAAAGCCCTGTTTCATGTAGACGGGATTCAGGCCTACGGAAAATATCAGATCCGTCCAAAAAAGCAAGGAATTGATCTGTTTTCCGTCAGCGGCCACAAAATTCATGGCCCCAAAGGGGTAGGATTTTTGTATATCAATGAAAAAGCCAAGGTAAGACCGCTGATTTTAGGAGGAGGCCAGCAGAAAAATATGCGTTCCGGTACGGAAAATGTGCCTGGAATTGCCGGACTGGGCCAGGCGGCAAAAGAGGCCTATACCGATTTTGAAGATAAAATTTCCCATCTCTGCAGTCTGAAAGACTACTTTACCGATCAGGTCAGCCAGCTAGAAGGAATTGTTGTAAACAGCAAAAAGGGGCTGTACAGCGCGCCGCAGATTGCCAGCGTAAGCTTTCGAGGAGTCCGGAGCGAGGTGCTGCTGCACGCACTGGAAGATAAGGGAATCTACGTTTCTTCCGGTTCTGCCTGCTCTTCTAACCATCCGGCTATCAGCGGTACGTTAAAGAGTATCGGAGTGGGAAGAGAATATTTAGACGCTACATTACGGTTCAGTTTCGGCCGTTTTAACACCACGGAAGAGGTCGATATATGCATTGAGGCGCTGAAAGAACTGTTGCCGGTTCTCAGGCGGTATCAGAGAGGATAACACAGGAAGGAATCATTATGGAATACCAATCATTTTTAATTAAGTATGCCGAGATTGGCATTAAGGGTAAGAACCGGTATCTGTTTGAAGATGCATTAGTAAAGCAGATTAACCATGCATTAAAAAGCGTAGACGGCGGATTTTTAGTAACCAAAGAAGCTGGCCGTATTTATGCCCAGGCATCCAGGCCATTTGACTTTGACGAAGCAGTCGAAGCATTAAAAAAAGTATTCGGTATTGCGGCAATCTGTCCAATGGTTCAGATTGAAGATAACGGATATGCAGATTTAAAAGAACAGGTAAAAACGTATATTGACCAGGTATATCCAGACAAGCATTTTACCTTTAAAGTAGCGGCCAGAAGAGCCAATAAGCACTATCCGGTAACCTCTGACCAGATCAACCGAGATCTGGGAGAAGTAATTTTAGAGACCTATCCGGAGACAAAGGTAGATGTACACAATCCGGATGTACTCCTTCACGTAGAAGTACGCCAGAAGATTAACCTGTTCTCCGAGACCATTCCGGGACCAGGCGGAATGCCGGTAGGAACCAATGGAAAAGCAATGCTTCTGTTATCCGGCGGCATTGACAGCCCGGTAGCAGGCTACATGATTGCAAAACGGGGCGTCCGCTTAGAGGCTACTTATTTCCACGCTCCGCCATATACCAGTGACCGTGCAAAGCAGAAGGTCGTGGATTTGGCAAAGCTGGTTGCCAAGTATGCAGGGCCGATTCCGTTGCACATTGTCAACTTTACAGACATTCAGCTTTATATTTACGATCAGTGTCCCCATGAGGAACTGACCATTATCATGCGCCGTTATATGATGCGGATTGCAGAAAGACTGGCACAGGCCAACAACTGCCACGGTCTGATTACCGGAGAAAGCATCGGCCAGGTAGCATCCCAGACCATGCAGTCTTTAGCAGCTACAGACGACGCCTGCACCATGCCGGTATTCCGTCCGGTAATCGGATTTGACAAACAGGAAATCGTGGATGTAGCAGAAAAAATTGGTACGTTTGAGACTTCCATCCAGCCTTATGAAGACTGCTGTACCATTTTTGTGGCGAAGCATCCGGTAACCAAGCCGAACCTGGGAATTATCCGCCGTTCCGAAGAAAATCTGGCTGAAAAGATTGACGAGATGGTAGAAAAAGCCATTGAGACTACAGAGACAATCTGGTGCAGATAGAAGATAGAAAGAAAAAGGGCCGCCGTAAAAACGGCAGCCCGATAAGTCTGAAAGATTAATCAATGGTGTAAGGAGACAGAGTATTTAAAATCTCCTCAATGTTATTCTCAGTGTGGATATTTAAGTCAATTGGTTTGGAAAGATCCAGACTGAAGATACCCATAATGGATTTAGCGTCGATGATATATCTGCCGGAAACTAAATCGAAATCCGCGTCAAACTTCGCTAAATCGTTGACAAAAGATTTTACCTTATCGATGGAATTTAAAGAAATGTGAACAGTTCTCATTGGAAGAATCCTCCTTGCATCTATGTATTATAGTTATTACTAAAATTATTAGAACCTTACTACTATACTACAAAGATACCAAGCAAAAGTCAATAGAAAGTTTGCAGAAAACAACACAGGAGTCCTTGTATGAAAACAGCAGCATTACACAATTTAGGATGTAAAGTAAATGCCTATGAGACTGAGGCCATGCAGCAGCTTCTGGAAGCCGCCGGCTACCAGATTGTAGAATTTAATCAGAAGGCCGACGTCTATATTATCAATACCTGTTCCGTAACCAACATTGCTGATAAAAAGTCTAGGCAGATGCTTCACCGTGCAAAAAAACAGAATCCAGACAGCATTGTGGTGGCAGCAGGGTGCTATGCCCAGTCTGCCGAAGAACACTTAAAACGAGATGCTGCCGTAGATTTAATTATTGGCAATAATAAAAAGAAGGACCTGCCGGAGATTCTGGAGGAATTTCTGTCTTCCAGAGAGCAGAATACCCCGCAGTCCTATGTCATTGACATTTCCAAAGCCCAGGATTATGAAGAGCTTCATATCCGGAAAATCGCCGACCATACCAGGGCCTTTTTAAAGGTTCAGGACGGATGCAATCAATTCTGCAGTTACTGCATCATCCCCTATACCAGAGGACGGATTCGCAGCCGGAGTCCGGAAGAAGTAGTAGAAGAAGTAATGTGTCTGGTAGAAAAGGGTTATAAAGAAATGGTGCTTACCGGCATTCATTTAAGTTCCTATGGAAAAGATTTTCCAGAAGGAGAAAACATCGGGTTAATTGACCTGATCCGGAAGGTTCATGAGATTGACGGTGTGGAACGAATCCGTCTGGGTTCCTTAGAACCCCGGATTGTGACGGAAGAATTTGCAAAAGAACTTTCTTCCATGCCGAAGGTCTGCCCACATTTCCATCTTTCCCTCCAAAGCGGCTCTGAGGCGACATTAAAGAGGATGAACCGTCACTACACACCAGAAGAGTATCTGGAAGGCTGCAGCCGTCTGCGCCGCGCTTTTGACAATCCGGCGATTACGACAGATGTGATTGTAGGGTTTCCGGGAGAAACCGGGCAAGAATTTGAAGAGACCCGGAAATTTTTAGAAAAGGTGCATTTTTACGAAATGCATATCTTTAAATATTCCCGCAGAGGCGGCACCAGGGCAGACCGGATGCCGGATCAGGTGCCGGAAGAAATAAAAGCTTCCCGGAGCGATATTCTGCTGGAAATGGAAAAGCGGATGTCTTCCCAGTACCGCCAGAGTTTTCAGGGGAAAGAGTGCTGTATATTATTAGAAGAACCGGTTACACTGAATGGAAAACGGTATTATACCGGCCATACTCCGGAATATGTGCGGATGGCAGTGCCGGCAGAAGAGCTGGAGAGAGAAGGCAGAGCGGTAAAAGGAACGTTTATTTCCGGAATAGCCGGGGAAATGCTAAACGATGAAGTGATGCTGCTTCACGAAAAGTTAAGAAATTAAAGACTTGCCGAAACACAACTTTTGGTTTAGAATAGAGAAGAATAGTGATTAAGGACGTGATAAAAATGGGCGATATTCAAAATACTCAATATTTTAAAGCAATTCAGGAGACTCCGGTAGAAGTAAGCAGAGTCTTAAAAGACGTGTATATTGCCCTCACCGAAAAGGGATATAACCCGATCAATCAGATAGTTGGTTATATTATGTCAGGAGACCCGACTTATATTACCAGTCATAAGGGCGCCAGAAGCTTGATTATGAAAGTAGAACGTGATGAGATTCTGGAAGAACTGATGGCAGTTTACATTGAAACAAAACTCAGCTAAGACCAGTTGGGGAAAATAGGTGAGACAGGATGGCGTGCAGAAGGGCAAAATATAGCCCTTCCGGACAGCCGGATATAAAGCTTTCAGATAGTTGGTGATGAACCGACTAATTTTGTTGCTTATTTACACAACAGACAGGCATTTTGTCTGCCAGGAGAGAATAAAATATGAATATGACAAGAATTATGGGGCTGGATTACGGTTCCAAGACAGTAGGCGTAGCAGTCAGCGACGGCCTGGGACTAACGGCCCAGGGAGTGGAAACCATTACCCGCACCGACGAGGGAAAACTGCGCCGGACTCTTGCCAGGATTGAAGAGCTGTCAAAAGAATACCATGTTACCCGTATCGTATTAGGGTATCCGAAAAATATGGACAACTCCGCAGGGGAACGTGTAAAAAAGACAGAAGAATTTGCCGCTATGGTGGAAAAACGTACTGGGCTTCCGGTCGTATTCTGGGACGAGCGCCTTTCTACCGTCTCAGCAGAACGGGTATTGATTGAGAGCGGTGTGCGCAGGGAAAACCGCAAGGCAGTCATTGATAAGATTGCAGCAGTATTTATTCTTCAGAATTATCTGGATTCCGGCGCTGCAAAGGAAGACATTGCAAAAGGGGAAAGGCAGGAGAATGATTATGAATAAAGACGGAATGATTTCCATGCTGACTGATGACGGAAGCATGGTAGATTTTTTTGTATTGGAAGAAACCAGAATCAATGGGGAAAACTATCTGCTGGTAACAGACAGCGGGGAAGAGGAAGACGGGGACTGCTATATTTTAAAAGATATTTCTCGTCCGGAAGACCCAGAAGCAGTCTATGAATTTGTTGAAGAGGATGACGAATTAGATTATTTGTACCGGATTTTTTCAGAACTGGTATCAGATATGGATATAGAACTAGAGCCTTAGAGGTTTAAAGGAGGTAAATGATTGAAAACAGAACAGACAGTAAATACAGAACACGCAGGCGAAGAGATAAAAGCTCCAAAGCCGAGAAGAACGAAAAATTACCGGCCAGGCCGCAATAACCGCAGCTATGGAAACGAGACCCGTACAGCAAAAGAGGAAAAGAGCGAAAAGGAAGAAAAGGCTGTAAAACCCCAGGCAGCGGAAGGACAGAGAATAAACCGCAGCAGAAGGCCGGTAAGCAGGGTAAAGAGAGCAGCAGCAGAAGCGCAGCCGGCGCCAAAGGTAAAGATTATCCCGTTAGGCGGTTTAGAGCAGATTGGTATGAACATTACGGCTTTCGAATGTGAGGACAGCATTATTATTGTAGACTGCGGACTGGCATTCCCAAGCGACGATATGCTGGGCATTGACTTAGTAATTCCGGACGTGACCTATTTAACACAGAATATTGATAAAGTAAAGGGATTTGTGATTACCCACGGACACGAGGATCACATTGGAGCTCTGCCTTATATCTTAAAGCAGATCAATGTGCCGGTTTACGGCACAAAGCTGACCATCGGACTGATTGACAATAAATTAAAAGAGCACGGCATCTTAAAAAATGTAAAACGCAAGGTAATGAAGCATGGACAGTATGTGAATCTGGGCTGTTTCCGGGTAGAATTTATCAAGACTAATCACAGTATTGCCGATGCATCCGCACTGGCAATTTTCTCCCCGGCAGGAGTGATTCTCCACACCGGAGACTTTAAGATTGATTATACTCCTGTATTTGGCGATTCCATTGATTTGCAGCGTCTGGCAGAGCTGGGCAAAAAAGGCGTTCTGGCTCTGATGTGCGACAGTACCAATGCTATCCGTCCAGGCTTTACCATGTCTGAGAGAACCGTGGGAAAGACCTTTGATTCTATTTTCTCCGATCATACGTCCAGCAGAATCATTGTGGCAACCTTTGCGTCTAACGTAGACCGGGTGCAGCAGATTATTAATTCTGCCAATAAATACAACCGGAAGGTAGTCATTGAAGGACGGAGTATGGTCAATGTGATTACAACAGCCAGCGAACTGGGATACATCAATATTCCTGAGGGTACTTTAATCGATATTGAGCAGTTGAAAAACTATCCGGAAGAGCAGACTGTGCTGATTACCACCGGCAGCCAGGGAGAGTCTATGGCGGCTCTGTCCAGAATGGCATCTTCCCTTCACCGGAAAGTATCCATTATGCCGGGCGATGTGGTAATTTTAAGTTCTACCCCGATTCCAGGCAATGAAAAAGCGGTTTCCAAGGTTATTAATGAATTATCCATGAAGGGGGCAGAGGTTATTTTCCAGGATACCCATGTATCTGGACACGCCTGCCAGGAAGAAATTAAGCTTTTGTATTCCTTAATCCGTCCGAAATACTCGATTCCGATTCATGGCGAATACCGTCACCGCATGGCCCAGGGAAGTCTGGCAGAATCTGTAGGAATTCCCAAAGAAAATGTGATTATGCTCAATTCCGGCGACGTTCTGGAGCTAAATGAGGAAAGCTGCAATGTAGTCGATCATGTGCCGGCAGGCGGAATCCTGGTAGACGGACTTGGCGTAGGAGACGTTGGCAACATTGTACTCCGCGACCGTCAGAACCTGGCCCAGAACGGTATTATTGTGGTTGTCCTCACATTAGAAAAGCACAGCAACCAGCTGCTTGCAGGACCGGACATTGTATCCAGAGGATTTGTGTATGTCCGGGAATCCGAAGACTTACTGGAAGAAGCCCAGACTGTGGTAGATGAGGCAGTAGCAGACTGCTTAAATCATCACATTGCGGACTGGGGCAAGATTAAGACCATTATCAGAGACTGTTTAAGTGATTTCTTGTGGAAGCGGATGAAGCGCAGCCCCATGATTCTGCCGATTATCATGGAAGTATAAAGAGGAATGCATTATGAGCGAGACGACAAAAGATATTAATAGGGTAACTGGGGCAATTATCGGGATTTCCTTCCGGCTGATTATTTATGCAGTTGCAATCCTTTTGATTTATGAGGGAGCGACGAAAGGGTATGAGTTCGGCCATGAGATTTTCTATGCTTCTTCTATGGAAGAAGCTCCCGGAAGAGACATGGAAATGACGTTAGAAGCTGGAACATCCGTTGCGTCTGTAGGAAAGAAACTGGAAAAAGACGGTCTGATTCATAACCGGTATTCCTTTATTATCCAGGCAATGGTCTATGAGTATGAGATTCAGCCTGGAACGTATACGCTCAATACGTCTATGACGTCCAGGGAAATTTTAGAGGAATTGAGTACCGTTGAAGAATCAAAGGAAGAACAATGACAGAAAAAGAGAGAATTGCGGATTTTATCGTTTCGCTGGAACAGGGACATGGAAAACTGTGCGACCGGATAGCCTGTGAGGCCAGGGCAGAAGGAGTTCCCATTATCCGCCCGGAAACGGCCTCGTTTTTGCAGACTATGACGGCAGCCGCTGCTCCCAAAGCGATTTTGGAAGTGGGAACAGCAGTGGGGTATTCGGCCCTTCTGATGGCTCAGGCAATGCCGGAAGGCTGCCATATTACCACCATAGAAAAATATGAAAAAAGGATTCCCAAGGCAAAGGAGCATTTCCGGCTGGCTGGAATGGAAGATCGGATTACCCTTTTAGAAGGGGATGCCGGTCAGATTCTGGCAGAACTTTCCGGCTCCTTTGATCTGATTTTTATGGATGCGGCAAAGGGACAGTATATTCACTGGCTGCCTGATGTGCTGCGGCTTTTGTCAAAGGGAGGAATGCTGATTTCCGACAACATCCTTCAGGATGATACCATCCTGGAGTCCCGGTTTGCCATTGAGCGGAGAGACAGAACCATACACAGCCGGATGCGGGAATACTTGTTTCAGTTAAAGAACCATAAGGATTTGATTACCTCCATTGTCCCTATCGGGGACGGTGTGACAATCAGCATCAAAAAATAAGGAATCTATATGAGAAAGACAGAGTTATTAATTCCAGCAGGAAGTCTGGATGTATTAAAAACTGCAGTTATCTACGGTGCAGACGCTGTTTATATCGGCGGGGAAGCATTCGGGCTTCGTGCCAAAGCAAAGAATTTCTCCAATGAGGAGATCAAAGAAGGAATCACTTTTGCCCATGAAAGAGGGGTAAAGGTTTATATTACTGCCAACATTCTGGCACACAATGAAGATCTGGCCGGAGTGGAAGCATATTTTAACGAGCTGAAAGACGTTGCGCCGGACGCTCTGATTATTTCCGATCCAGGCGTTTTTGCCATTGCCCGCAGGGTACTTCCGGATATGGAACTTCACATCAGCACCCAGGCTAATAATACCAACTATGGCACCTATCTGTTTTGGCATGAAATGGGAGCCAAACGGGTGGTTTCCGCCAGAGAATTGTCTCTGGCAGAGATTAAGGAGATCCGCGCCCATATTCCGGACGACATGGAGATTGAAAGCTTTATCCATGGCGCCATGTGCATCTCCTATTCCGGCAGATGCCTGTTAAGCAATTACTTTACCGGCAGAGACGCCAATCAGGGGGCCTGCACCCATCCATGCCGCTGGAAATACGCAGTGGTAGAGGAAACCAGGCCAGGCGAGTATATGCCGGTTTACGAAAATGAGAGGGGAACCTACATTTTCAATTCCAAAGATCTGTGTATGATTGAGCACATTCCGGAGCTGATTGATGCCGGCATTGACAGTTTTAAGATCGAAGGCAGGATGAAGACGGCTCTTTACGTGGCGACGGTAGCCAGAACCTACCGCAAGGCCATTGACGACTATAAAAAAGATCCAAAGCTTTATGAAGCCAATCTGGAGTGGTATAAAGAAGAGATTGGCAAATGTACTTACCGGGAGTTTACCACTGGTTTTTATTTCGGAAAGCCGGATGAAAACGCCCAGATTTATGACAGCAATACCTATGTGAAAAATTATACGTATTTAGGAACTGTAGAGGAAACGGATGGAGACGGACGGTGTCGGATTGAACAGAAAAATAAGTTTTCTGTAGGCGAGACCATTGAGGTTATGAAGCCGGACGGCAGAAATCTGGCCGCAGTTGTAAAAGGAATCTATGATGAAGAGGGAAACGCAAGAGAAAGTGCGCCTCATCCCAAGGAAATTTTATGGGTAGAACTGGATCAGGAGACCGATACCTATGATATTTTGCGCCGCCGCGAGCCGTAAGGCTTTTGGAGGCGCTTTCGCCATATAAAGAGAGAGGAGCCAGTCAGTGATAACGGTAATTTTAGCAGTTCTGGCCGGACTCAGCGCAGTTTACGGCATAATTGTATTTTTATATTCCGGCATCCAGACGGTCTGGCTGTGGACAGGACTGACCATTTTTTTTGGAACCCTGGCCTGGGGAAACCACTACTATCTGCTTCACAAAAAGACGGTACCCATGTGGATTCCAGTATCTGCAGCTACGTTTTTTTGCGCCTGCCTGACCATTTTTGTGGTCATTGAAGGACTGATTTTCTTAAATGCAGCCGGAAATCCGGTACAGAACTTAGATTATGTGATTGTTTTAGGCACCAGGGTAAAACCGGATGGAATCAGCCGATCACTAAAAGAACGGCTGGATACAGCCATCCAGTATTCCGAGGAAAATCCGGAAACCATCTTTGTACTGTCCGGCGGAAAAGGAAAAGATGAGCCGGTTTCTGAGGCAGAGGCCATGAGAGACTATATGGTATACAATGGCATTGCTCCGGATAAAATTTTATTAGAGACCCATTCCGCAAGTACCGTAGAAAACATTGCCTACAGCCGCCTGGTTATCGAAGAAGATCGGGCAAAGCGGAAAGACCGGCAGGAAAAAAAGTCGGACAGGGTAAAACTGCCTGGAGAAGGGATGGTAATGGCGCCGGACAAACCCACACAAATCGGGATTTTAACCAGTGATTTCCACATTTTCAGGGCAAAGAAGATTGCAAAAGAATGGGGAATCAAGGATGCGGCAGGGATTCCGTCGCCTTCCGATCCGGTGTTATTTATCCATCAGTGCGTAAGGGAATCCCTGGCAGTCTTTAAAGATCGGCTGATGGGAAATATGTAAGATTGCAGAAAGGACAGACTATGAGCAGAATTGAAGCATTAGACACCTACCGGGTGATTGAAAAAAGAGACATCCAGGAAATGAACTCAAGAGGCTGGGTATTGGAGCATAAAAAGACAGGAGCAAAGCTGTTTCTTATGGAAAATGACGATGAAAATAAAGTCTTTTCCATAGGATTCCGTACTCCTCCAGCAGACAGCACCGGACTGCCCCACATCCTGGAGCACAGCGTGCTCTGCGGTTCCGAAAAGTTTCCGGTAAAGGATCCTTTTGTGGAACTGGTAAAAGGTTCTTTAAATACCTTTTTAAATGCAATGACCTATCCGGACAAGACCGTATATCCTATTGCGAGCTGCAACGACAAAGACTTCCAGAACCTGATGGACGTCTATATGGACGCGGTACTCCATCCAAACATTTACAGAGAGCCAAAGATATTCATGCAGGAAGGCTGGCACTATGAGATGGAAAACCCGGAGGATGATCTGACCATTAACGGCGTGGTATACAATGAGATGAAAGGGGCCTTTTCCTCTCCGGAAGGAGTATTAGACCGGGTAACCCGTCAGGTATTGTTCCCAGATACCTCCTATACTAATGAATCCGGCGGCGATCCGGCAGTCATTCCGGAACTGACCTATGAGCAGTTTTTAGACTTCCACAAGACCTATTACCACCCGTCTAACAGCTATATCTATCTTTATGGAAACATGGATCTGGCAGAAAAGCTGGAATGGCTGGACAAGACCTACCTGTGTCACTACGACAAGAGGGAAGCCGACACCTCCATTAAGCTTCAGGCTCCGTTTGAGAAACCAGTGGAAAAGGAAATTTATTATTCCATTACCGATGGAGAGCCGGAAGACCATGCTGCATACTTATCCATTCATACGGTAGTGGGAACAGATCTGGATCCGAAGCTGTATGTGGCTTTCCAGATTCTGGAATATACCTTAATCGACGCTCCGGGAGCGCCGTTAAAACAGGCATTATATGACGCAGGTATTGGCCAGGATATTTTAGGCGGTTATGAAAACGGCATTCTGCAGCCTTATTTCTCTGTAATTGCGAAAAATGCAGAGGCCGACCAGAAGGGCGAATTTTTAGCAGTCGTAAAAGGAACGCTGAGAAAACTTGCAGAAGAAGGCATTGACAAAAAGAGCCTTCTGGCTGGATTAAATTACTATGAATTCCGTTACCGTGAAGCAGATTACGGCTCTGCGCCAAAGGGACTGATGTACGGTCTGTGGTGCATGGACAGCTGGCTGTATGACGGGGATCCGATGATGCATTTATGCTGGCAGGAGACTTTTGACTTCTTAAAAGAAGCAGTCAATCAGGGGTATTTTGAATCCTTAATCAGAGAGTACCTGTTAGATAACCCATTTGAAGCGGTTATTACCGTAAAACCCCAGCGTAACCTGACGGCCATGGAAGATGCGGCCCTGGCTGCAAAACTGGCAGAAAAGAAGACAGAACTTTCCAAAGAGGAAATCGACAGACTGGTGTTCCAGACCAGGGAATTAAAGGAGTATCAGGAAACCCCGTCTCCCCAGGAAGAGCTGGCAAAGATTCCGCTGTTAAAGAGAGAGGACATCGGTACAAAGGCAGAGACTATTTACTGGGATGAAAAGAAAGAATCCGGAGTCACGGTGCTGCACCACAATCTGTTTACCGCCGGAATCGGATACCTGCAGCTTCTGTTTGATACGAAAAACATTCCAGAGGAAGATCTTCCTTATGTGGGGATTTTAAAGTCTGTTTTAGGATATGTAGATACCGAACATTATACCTATTCTGATTTGACCAGCGAGATTTATTTAAACAGCGGCGGAATTGGCATTTCTACCAATTCCTACCCAAATCTGGACAATCCAAAGGAGTTTACCGGAGTCTTTACCGCTTCTGTAAAAGTGTTGTATGACAAGATTGGGTTTGGCTTAGAAATCTTAGAAGAGATTTTAACGCGATCTAAATTAGAAGATGAAAAACGTCTGGGCGAGATTCTGGCGGAAACCAAATCCAGAGCCAGGATGAAACTGGAGAATGGCTCCCATTCTGCGGCAGTAGCCAGAGCAACTTCCTATTTTTCACCGGTTTCCTACTTTAACGATATGACCGGAGGCGTTGGTTTCTACCAGTTCCTGGAAACATTAGTGAAGGTTTACGAAAGTGAGGCAGATGCCAGAAAGGTTCTGATTGCCAAATTAAAAGATCTGGCAGGAACGCTTTTTACCAAAGAAAATCTGTTGGTCAGCTATACGGCAGACCATGACGGATACAAGCTGCTTCCAGAGGCTCTTGAAACATTTACCAGAGGATTGGAAAATGCTTCTGCCCTTTCTGGAAAAACAGAAGAAAAAGAGCTGGCCCAGAAAGCTGCCAGTCTGTTTGGAACAGTACGGGAATTTACCGGAGAAAATGACAATGAAGGCTTTAAGACTGCTTCCCAGGTCAACTATGTGGCCCGCTGCGGAAGCTTCCGGGAGAAAGGCCTTTCCTATACCGGCGCTCTGCGGATTTTAAAAGTGATTTTAAGTTACGATTACCTGTGGATTAACCTGAGAGTAAAGGGCGGAGCTTATGGCTGCATGAGCGGTTTCGGACGTTCTGGGGAAGGATACCTGGTATCTTACAGAGATCCCAACCTGGCAGAAACCAACCGGATTTACGAGGGAATCCCGGCATACCTGGAAAACTTTACCATCGATGAGCGGGATATGACCAAATACGTTATTGGAACTATCAGCGATGTAGATACGCCGCTGACCCCGTCTATTAGGGGATCCAGAGGACTGTCTGCCTACCTGTCCGGCGTGACGGAAGAGATGCTTCAGAAAGAAAGAGATGAAATCCTTTCTGCATCTCAGGAAGATATCCGGGCGCTGGCTCCGATTGTACAGGCAGTTCTGGATACCGGAAGTCTGTGCGTCATCGGAAATGAGGAAAAGGTAAAGGCACAGGAAACTATGTTTAAAGAAGTAAAAAATCTGTTTGGCGTCTGAGAAAGGAGCAGCATCCATGAATACTCAAGAAAAAAAGTCCGGTTTTGTTACCCTGATCGGGCGGCCGAATGTGGGCAAATCTACGTTAATGAATCATCTGATCGGGCAGAAAATTGCCATTACCTCAGATAAGCCCCAGACCACCAGAAACCGGATTCAGACCGTATATACGGATGAACGAGGCCAGATTGTGTTCTTAGATACCCCAGGGATTCACAAAGCAAAAAACAAGCTGGGCGAATACATGGTAAACATTGCAGAACACACCTTAAAAGAAGTAGACGTAATCCTGTGGCTGGTGGAACCATCTACCTTTATCGGGGCAGGAGAGCGCCACATTGCAGAACAGCTTAATAAAGTGTCCACTCCGGTAATTCTGGTTATCAACAAGATTGATACGGTAAAACAGCAGGAAGACATCCTGACCTATATCCAGGCTTACAAAGATATCTGCCCTTTTGCGGAAATCGTGCCGGTTTCTGCATTAAAGAAAAAAGGTACAGACCTGCTGCTAGATCTGATGTTTAAATACCTGCCTTACGGCCCGGAATTTTATGACGAAGATACGGTTACCGATCAGCCGATGCGCCAGATTGCCGCAGAACTGATTCGGGAAAAAGCGCTGCGGCTGTTAGACGATGAGATTCCTCATGGAATTGCAGTGACTATTGAGAAAATGCAGGAACGGTCAAATGGAATTATGGACATTGAAGCCACCATTATCTGCGAGAGAGACTCCCACAAGGGAATCATTATCGGAAAAGGCGGTTCCATGCTGAAACGAATCGGCAGCGCTGCCAGAAGAGAAATCGAGAAAATGATGGAAATCCAGGTTAACCTGCAGTTGTGGGTAAAAGTCCGCAAGGAGTGGCGGGACAGCGACATTTTAATGAAGAATTACGGCTATAACCAAAAGGATATGTAGGAGGCTTCCATGAAAGAAACGGTTTCGGTTACCGGCATGGTGCTCAAAGCCGCTCCTTCCGGCGAATATGATAAGCGTCTGGTGATTCTGACCAGAGAGCTGGGAAAAATCACCGCCTTTGCCAGAGGAGCCAGACGGCCCGGCAATTCCCTGATGGCGGCAGGAAGGAGCTTTGTGTTTGGCACGTTCCGGCTCTTCCAGGGAAGAGATGCCTATACGTTAAGTTCAGCGGAAATTACCAATTATTTTGATGAAATTGCCATGGACATGGAGGCGGCCTGCTATGGATCTTACTTTTTGGAAATTGCAGATTACTATTCCAGGGAAAACATGGATGCCACCGATATGCTGAAGCTTTTGTACCAGTCCCTCAGGGCGCTGCTAAAGCCGGCGATTCCCAATCCTCTGGTGCGGAGGATCTATGAGCTGAAAGCCATGGTAATCAATGGGGAATATACGGAAAATCCTACCAGAAATGTGTGTGATTCCACCAGATATACCTGGCAGTACGTAGTAGCGTCCCCGATTGAGACCTTGTACCAGTTTACGGTAACCGATAACGTGCTTCAGGAGTTCTCCGTCTGCGTGGAGGACAATTTAAACCGCTATATGGACAGAACTTTTAAATCTCTGGAGATTTTACAGACCATTCTATAGGAGTTGTCAAAAATCAAAGTAGGGTATTGAAAATATCAGGGAAAGAGGTTATGATATACCTCATATGGGATTTTCCCCTATAAGGAGGAGTTTATGAAAAAAATAAAACTGGCGGCGCTGGTTTTTGCTGCCGGCTTTCTGGCAGGCGGCTGCGGGGCGTCTTCCGGCAGGGGATTTCAGCCTGCCGAGAACAGTATTTATGTGTCGGCAGATGGGAATATTTCTACAGCAACCATAGAGTCTGTCCAGGGAGAACAGTACAAGGAAGAAGATTTGCTGGCATTTGCAGAGCAGCAGGTATCCTTGTTTAATGAAGAAATGGGCAGCAGCGCTAAATCCCGCAACGAGGAAGGACAGGAAAAACTTCCAGTTGCCGTACAGTCCTGCACCATCAAAGACGGCAGGGCAGAGATGATTCTGGATTATGCAGACGCCAGATATGTAACTGGGTTTTCAGAAGAAAGCGGGATTCCGGTAAAGTCCCTTACAGTAGAACCGGTATCCGGAGATCTTCCGGCATTAAAAAAGCCGGATGGAAGTTCTGCAGATATAGGGGAAGCAGCAAAATCCGGCGGCATGATGATCCGGACAGAGGGAGCTGTAACCATTCAGACAGAAGGAACGATCCGTTATATTACAGATGGCGTAACGGTAGTGGATGAGAGAACCGTCCGCACTCCGGAACACTCCGGTGCTGTAATTTTTAAATAGACCATCCGGCAATGTACCGGCGGTAAAATTGAATGAAAGAGGTTGGATAAATATGGAAAAGACAATGGAAAAAATCGTTGCCCTGGCAAAATCCAGAGGATTTGTATACCCAGGCTCCGAAATCTACGGCGGACTGGCTAATACCTGGGATTACGGCAACCTGGGTGTAGAACTGAAAAATAACGTAAAGAAAGCCTGGTGGCAGAAGTTCATCCAGGAAAGCCCTTATAACGTAGGTGTAGACTGCGCCATCCTGATGAATTCCCAGACCTGGGTTGCATCCGGCCATTTAGGCGGGTTCTCCGATCCGTTAATGGACTGCAAGGCCTGCAAGGAGCGTTTCCGTGCAGATAAGTTAATTGAAGATTTCATGGCAGAAAAGGGCATTGAACCGGAAACTGGTATTGACGGCTGGAGCCAGGAAGAGATGAAAAAGTACATTGATGACAACAACATCTGCTGCCCAAGCTGCGGAAAACATGATTTTACTGATATCCGCCAGTTTAACCTGATGTTTAAGACCTTCCAGGGTGTTACCGAAGATGCAAAGAACACCGTATACCTGCGTCCGGAAACTGCCCAGGGTATTTTTGTAAACTTCAAAAACGTACAGCGTACTTCCAGAAAGAAAGTTCCGTTTGGTATCGGCCAGATTGGTAAATCTTTCCGTAACGAGATTACTCCAGGAAACTTTACCTTCCGTACCAGAGAGTTTGAGCAGATGGAGCTGGAATTCTTCTGCAAGCCTGGCACAGACTTAGACTGGTTTGCATACTGGAAACAGTTCTGCATCAACTGGCTGCAGAGTTTAGGCATCAAGGAAGACGAGATGCGCGCCAGAGACCATTCTCCAGAAGAACTGTGCTTCTACAGCAAAGCAACGACAGACTTAGAGTTCCTCTTCCCATTTGGATGGGGCGAGCTGTGGGGTATTGCAGACCGTACCGACTATGACTTAACCCAGCATCAGAATACTTCTGGCCAGGATATGACATACTTTGATGATGAGAGCAAGGAAAAATACATTCCTTATGTCATTGAGCCGTCTCTGGGCGCAGACCGTGTAACTCTTGCATTCCTGTGCGCTGCTTACGACGAGGAAGAGATTGGGGAAGGCGATGTCCGCACCGTCCTTCACTTCCATCCGGCGTTAGCGCCTGTAAAAGTAGGCGTGCTTCCACTGTCCAAAAAGTTAAATGAGGGCGCTGAAAAGGTATATGCAGAGCTTTCCAAGTATTATAACTGTGAATTTGACGACAGAGGAAACATCGGCAAGCGTTATAGAAGACAGGATGAGATTGGTACCCCATTCTGCGTAACCTATGATTTTGATTCGGAAGAGGATCACGCAGTAACCGTTCGTGACAGAGATACCATGGAGCAGGTTCGCGTGCCGATCGCAGAACTGAAAAACTGGCTGGAAGATAAATTCCGCTTTTAATTTAAACTAGATAGAAAAGGAAAATGAGGCTGCTGCCTTTTACCTGCCCCAAGGCAGATAGGAGACAGCGGCTTCTTGTTTTGAACTATGGAAAAAAATAATCAATTTTTAACGGAGCAGCCGTCCAAACTGTTTTTATCTTACTTAATTCCATCCATCAGCGCCACCCTGGTAACGTCCATTTACATATTGGCAGATACCATGATGATTGGAAAAGGAGTGGGTGCAGTAGGAATTGCAGCCTTGAATCTTCTGCTGCCTATATTTTCTGTGTATGTGGGAACTGGAATTCTATTTGGCGTTGGCGGAAGCGTCCTGTTTTCTGTATCAAAGGGAAGGGGAGAAGAGCAGAAGGCCAGAGAGTATTTTACAGCGTCAGTATGTCTGGCAGCTGCGGCAAGTCTTCTGTATATGTGGATATTTACCGCATTTTTTGATCCTATTACCTTGTTTTTAGGAAGAAATGAAGGAACTGATTCCTATGTCAGGGAATACGGACAGTATCTAAAACTGACGCCGGCGATTTTCCTGTTTTCCTCGTTTCTTCAAGCTTTTGTCCGCAATGACGGAGCGCCGAAACTGGCGATGGCTGCGGTCATTACGGGCGGCGTTACCAATGTATTTTTAGATTATATTTTTATTTTCCCATTAAACTGGGGGATTGGCGGTGCTGCGTTTGCTACGGTTCTGGGGTATGGACTGACAACGGGAATTTTGTGCACCCATTTTTTCTCAAAGAAAAATACATTAAAACTGGTCAGGGCAAAAGGAATGCTTCACAAGTGCATGGAAGTTGTGCGCCATGGATTTTCCAGTTTCCTGCTGGAAGAGTCCAATGGCGTGATCATGCTTTTATTTAACCGCCAGCTGCTATCCTATGTAGGCGATTTAGGAGTTGTCGTATACGGGATTGTCTCCAACAGCGCATTGGTGGTTACCTCTATCAACAATGGTATTTCCCAGGCGGCCCAGCCGATTCTGGCAGTAAACTACGGAGCTGGAGAGAAAAAGAGAGTAGCGTTTGCCATGAGATACGGAATGATTACCGCGATTATCTGCGGTATCTGCTTTACCCTTATAGGACTGGCATTTCCGGCCCAGATTACCAGCCTGTTTGTCAATCCAACTCCTGAGATCATGGAAATGTCCATAACGGCAGTGCGGATTTACTTCTTGTCCTTCCTTCCTCTGGGACTGAATATGCTTTGCTCTACCTATCTTCAGTGCGTCATGCGCCCGGCAAATGCCATGCTCATCTGTCTGCTAAGGGGATTTTTACTGAGCAGCGTCCTTGTGCTGGTTCTTCCAAAGATATTTGGAGTTGGGGGAATCTGGGCAGTCATGGCGGTAACCGAGACTATTACCCTGGCAGCTGCGCTTTTCTTCTGGAGAAAGGCTGCCAGACAATAAATAGGGATAGGAGAATAGGGATGAAAAAGACTTCTGATAAGTCATATGAAATTGATATGTGCAGCGGGCCTATTTTGGGAAAAGTTCTGGTATTTGCCCTTCCGCTGATGCTTTCCGGCGTGCTGCAGCTGCTGTTTAATGCAGCAGACGTCATTGTAGTAGGGCGGTTTGCCGGAAGCCAGTCTCTGGCGGCCGTAGGTTCCACCAGCTCTCTGATTAATCTTCTGATTAATTTATTTATTGGGTTGTCCGTAGGTGTAAACGTGCTGGTTGCCAAGTATTATGGGGCAAAAGAGGAAGAAGAAGTCAGCGTTACGGTTCATACTGCGATTGCCACCAGTCTGGTCAGTGGATTTTTTCTGATTGCAGTTGGAATGACAGCGTCGAAACCTCTTCTGGTTCTGATGGGAACGCCGGATGACGTGATTGATAAATCTGTGCTTTATATGAAGATTTACTTTGCCGGAATGCCGGTCGTCATGCTGTATAACTTTGGCAGCGCCATTCTGCGCGCCATTGGAGACACCAAACGTCCTCTTTACTATCTTTTGGCTGCCGGAGTGGTAAATGTGGTTTTAAATCTCTTTTTCGTGATTAACTTAAATATGGACGTAGCCGGAGTGGCACTGGCAACCGTCATTTCTCAGTGTATTTCAGCAGGACTGATTGTCCGCTGCCTGATGAAAAGCGGAGGAGGACTGCGGCTGCATCTCAATAAACTGAAAATTAACACCAGAAAGCTGGGGCAGATTACCCGTATTGGCCTTCCAGCTGGAATGCAGGGAGCGATTTTCTCGATTTCCAATGTCCTGATCCAGTCTTCCGTCAACTCCTTTGGCTCAACGGTTATGGCAGGAAATACGGCTTCATCCAATATTGAAGGATTTGTGTATACTGCAATGAACGCCGTATATCAGTCCAATTTAAGTTTTACCAGTCAGAATGTAGGCGGAAAAAAGTTCAGCCGGTTAAACAAAATTTTATTTGTCTGCCTGGGAGTAGTGACTGCCACAGGAATGATTCTGGGATTCGGGGCGATTGCAGGGGCAAGAGGACTTTTAAGTATTTATTCTTCTGATCCAGAAGTCATTTCCTATGGTATGAAGAGACTGGTGCTGATCTGCAGTACCTATTTTATCTGTGGATGGATGGACACTGTAGTCGGATCCCTAAGAGGAATGGGATATTCCATGCTTCCTATGGTGGTTTCTCTGACTGGAGCCTGCCTGTTCCGGATTATTTGGATTTTTACGGTATTTGCCAGATTTCACTCTCTTACCGTACTTTATATTTCCTATCCGATTTCCTGGATTATTACAACGGCAGCCCATTTAATGTGCTATTTCCGGCTGCGCAGAAAATTCCCTAGGGAAGACGTGAATGAAAACTGTGCGTAAGGAGGACGGTTTTATGAAATCCGATATGACAGAGGGAAGCATTGAGGGCCATCTGGCCCGCTTTGCCATCCCCTTGATTTTGGGAAATATGTTCCAGCTGACCTATAATGCGGCAGATTCCATTATTGTAGGCAGGTTTGTTGGAAACGAAGCCCAGGCGGCAGTAGGAATTGCCAATCCTTTAATGAATGTTCTTACTTTTTTTATTGTAGGGGTCTGCAATGGCATCGGCGTGATCATTAGTGAGTATTTTGGAGGAAAAGATGAAAAACGGCTGAAATTGGAGATGGGAACGGCGACTGTATTTGGCGGGATGGTATTTGGTCTGCTGTCTCTGCTTTTATGGATCGGTGCGATAACAGTCCTTCGCCTTATCCGGACTCCACAAGAAATCCTGGGTCTGACTGGAAGTTATCTTCGCATCATTGCCCCTGGACTGCTATTTGTTTATCTATATAATCTGTACGCAACGGCCCTTCGCAGTATGGGAGATGCAAAAACACCTTTATATTTCTTGATGTTTTCTTCAGTGCTGAATATTTTTCTGGATTTACTTCTGGTAATCCAGCGGGATTTAGGCGTTTATGGAGCGGCGGCAGGAACGCTGATTTCCCAGATCTGCGCTTCGATCCTGTGCGTAATGTATGCCAGAAAGAAGGCTGCTGTATTGAGACTGTCTATGGGAGAATTCCGGATAGATAAAGGGATTTTAGGCAAAACAATCCGATACAGCTGGGCTACGGGAATGCAGAAAATTACGCTCAATATAGGAAAGCTTTTGATCCAGAGCTTTGTCAACCCTCTTGGCGTGGATGTGATAGCGGCCTTTAATGCAGCAAACCGGATTGAAGATTTTGTACTGCAGCCGGAACAGAGCATAGGAGCGGCAATTACGACGTTTGCGGCCCAAAACCGGGGAGCAAAAAAGGGAGAACGGGTATACCGATCCTTCCGAGTTGGCATGGTAATGGAAGTGTTTTACGGAATTGCAATCGGAGTGATTATCTATATCGGTGCAGAGCCGGTAATGCGTCTGTTTGCGCCCAGTGTGGACAATATTATGATTCCTCTGGGAGTCAGTTATCTTCACATAATGTCGTTTATGTATGTCCTTCCAGGAATCACCAATGGACTGCAGGGTTATGTCAGGGGATGGGGAGCCATGAACCTGTGCCTGGTCAGTACCTTCCTTCAGATTGGAAGCAGAGTGGTGTTTGCGGCATTTTTAATCCCGCAGTTTGGAATGCCGGGGATTGCATACTGCTGTCTAATGGGCTGGCTTGTGATGCTGGCCTATGAGTGGCCTTATTTTGTAAGGCATAAAAAGAGTCTGTTTACGTTGTAATGGATTACAAGAAGAGATGGTCAATAACAGCCATCTTTTTTTGTTGTCAGGTATCCGGAACAGCATCTAGTGATAGGTTTTTCTGGCTTTTTCAAAGAAATTCACCGTTAGGAATGAAATGAGTAAAATTGTGTCAAAAATTAAGAAAATTAGGCTGATAAAACGTATAAAAATAGAAACAATTGCAAAAATTATACACAAAATAATAATTAACAAAAAACAATAAGAAAAAATGAAAAAAGTGTTGACAAATTAAGAGGGAAGGAGTATACTAAAACCATCAAAAGAAAGCATTACAAATTTAAGAAAAGGAGGTACAGACCACCAGAAATATTCATAGCGGTTAGCTTATCAATGAAAGATAAGACTTGACCAGGGAACCATCATACCGAAGCAAAAAGCCTATAAAAGTTATCTTGAAGAAATCGGAGCCTAAAGAAAACGGCTTATCAGAATCAGATAAGAAATGAAAAAAGAAAAGTGAACAGATTATGGGTGAGTTTGTAAGAGGAGATGGAAGAAGAGAAAATTTCATATAGATAGTATCAGTTGTGAATAACAACAAAAGGTACAAGATTAGAAAAGAAATTGGAAATGCTAGCGGTCCTGATAAGATGGTAAGTGCACTCTCCCAAGACACGAAACCAGCATTACGAATCGCGAAGCAGTAAGACAATTCAAAAAAACAAAAAGAGAGGTTTTACAGTCCAATGGATGAGATAGTTTAAAGGCGGATGTCGAAAATAATATGATTCGATATCCGCCTTTGTTTGCCTTTTCAAATCTGTGTTTAAATTCCACGTTCCAGTTCCAGCAATTTCTGCTTTCTCTCAATTCCTCCCGCATATCCGGTCAGACTTCCATTAGCGCCCAGAACCCTGTGGCAGGGTACAAGAATTGAAACAGGATTATGTCCGACTGCGCCGCCGACTGCCTGGGCCGACATACTGGAAAGTCCCCGTTTATGGGCAATTTCCTTTGCAAGTTCCCCATAAGTCACAGTTGTCCCATAGGGAATCGAACAAAGAAGATTCCAGACCTGTTTTTGAAAAGCCGTCCCTGTCAGGTGCAGAGGAACGGAAAAATCAGGGTTCTGGCCGGAAAAATAACAATCCAGCCACTGTTTTGCAGTATGAAAAACAGCTGTTTCCTGTTCATGGTGTTCTCTGTCTAACGAAAGCGCAAAGTATTTTTGACCCTCAAACCATAATCCGGTCAGTCCGGCATCGTCGGAAGCCAGAAGAATTTTTCCAAGAGGGGACTGGTAATGACTGATGTACTGCATGGCACCTCCAAGATGAAACTCGTTTCTCTAATTTTAGCGGGAGGAGACAGCTCTGTCAACTGCGTAGGATGGACGGATATAGAAAATGCCGTCGGCTAAAACGGCAGAAGCCAGTTTTGGCGGGCGGCATAAAGTTATGGTTTATTTCTGGAAATTTTTCTGAAATGCGCTGGGCATCCAGGGATATTTTTCCTCGTTAGCATGGTTGTAAGCTTCCAGGGAACGCATCTGATCTGCAATGTGGGGCAGATCCATACGGTTTACCAGGGCTTCAATTAACTCCTGGCCTTCGTCGGCAAGATGCTTGCGGGTTTCTTCATCTGGAATGGCAGTGGTGCTCATATGATCTTCTGGAGCGCCAAAGCAGTAGCCGATGGCAGCGCTCTGATAAGCCAGTCCGAAAATATCATCAA
>CAJMQQ010000017.1 GCA_905215625.1 uncultured bacterium | reverse complement strand
TAACGCATAAAAATACCCTCCTTACTGGTTTGTCCAGTAAAGAGGGTACATATCAATAAGCAAAGCTGCCGTTTTTAATGAAAACTGGTAATATGGTTATTCTTCCTGACTCTCAATCGGGATAAACGTTCTTCTTTCCGCCGGATCCGTCTTTTTTCTTACTAATTGTGCATTCCGGACGGCTTCCTCGCAGAACTGGTTCTGGGAGTTAACCTGCAGTCTGCCTCTTCGATCCGGCTTTTCATAGCTTCCGTCCGGCTGAAGGATGTGGGCTTTTACATTGTCTGCCAGCTGAACCTCCAGAATATGCATAACCTGCGCCCGAACCTGTTCTGACTCGACTGGGAACACGATTTCCACCCGTTTATCTAAGTTCCGCGGCATCCAGTCCGCGCTTCCCATGTATAATTTAGGCGTATCGTTATTTTCAAAATAGAAAATCCGGCTATGTTCCAAAAAGTTTCCTACAATAGAACGGACAGAAATATTTTCGCTCAGGCCGGGAATTCCGGCTTTCAAACAGCAGATTCCACGGATAATCAGCTCTATCTTTACACCTGCGCAGCTTGCTTCATAAAGGGCGGCAATAATTTCTTTATCGCACAGGGAATTCATTTTTGCAATAATATGAGCCTTTTTGCCATTTTCTGCATTTTCCTTTTCTCTCCGGATACAGCGCAGCATGGTATCCCGCAGCCACAAAGGCGCTACTACCAGACGATTCCAGCTAAGAGGTTCAGAATAACCAGACAACATATTAAATACTGCCGTAGCGTCTTCACCATACAGCGGATTGCAGGTAAACATTCCGCAGTCTGTATACAATTTTGCCGTAGAATCGTTGTAGTTTCCGGTTCCAAGGTGAACGTATCTGCGGATTCCGTCTTCTTCCCTGCGAACAACCAGGGTAATCTTGCTGTGGGTCTTTAATCCGACCAGTCCGTAAATAACATGGCATCCGGCTTTTTCCAGCTTTTTTGCCCAGATAATGTTATTTTCCTCATCAAACCGAGCTTTCAGTTCTACAAGAACTGACACCTGTTTGCCATTTTCTGCTGCTTCTGCCAGAGCCGCAATAATCGGAGAATGACCGCTGACCCGGTATAACGTCTGCTTGATCGCAAGGACGCTTGGGTCTTTTGCCGCAGTCCGGACAAAGCTGACCACAGGATCAAATGTCTCATAAGGGTGGTAAAGGAGAATGTCCCCTTTCTGGATATTGGTGAAAATGTCGTCCTCATTCATCAGTTCCGGCACTGGCTGGGGCTGATAAGGAGGGGTCTTTAAACGGTCAAATCCGGACATCCCATACATTTTCATTAAAAATGTCAGATCCAGGGGGCCATTGATTTCAAAAATATCCTCGCTGCTGACCTCCAGCTCTTTCTTTAAAATCTTTAAAAGCCGTTTATCTATTTTTTCTTCGATTTCCAGACGGATCACCTCGCCCCACTGGCGGCGCTTTAACTGCTTTTGGATTTCTTCTAACAGATCTACCGCCTCTTCTTCGTCGATGGTCAGATCCGCATTTCTCATAATCCGGAACGGATGAGCCGTGATAAGGTCATAATTCAAAAACAGGGACGGCATATTTTTCTCAATAATTTCTTCCAGCAGGATCACATTGTGTATTTCCTTGCCGTCTTTTCCTACCGTTACTGGAAGTTCAATGATTCTCGGAAGGACAGAAGGCACCTGAACCATGGCAAATTCCAGCTCTTTTCCGCCCTTTTTCTTTTTTAAGAGAGCCGCAATGTTTAATGATTTGTTCCGTACCAGCGGAAACGGTCTGGAAGAGTCCACTGCCATGGGGGTCAGTACCGGATAGACATTTTCTTTGAAATATTTGTCTGCGTATTCTTCCTGTTCCGGAGTCAGATCCTCATATCCGTTCAGAATATTCAGGCCGTTCTGGCGCAGCGCCGGAAGAACGGACCGGTTATAGGTAGAATATTGGACATTGACTAATTCGTGGGCTTTTTTGCTGATTTTTTCCAACTGTTCCCCTGCCGTCAGCCCTGCAATATCGGTTTTGCTGTAATTGGCGTGAACCAAATCCTTTAAAGAAGCAACCCGCACCATAAAAAACTCATCCAGATTGGAAGAAGTGATGCTTAAAAACTTCAGGCGCTCAAATAAAGGCAGGTTTTTATCCCTTGCTTCGCTGAGTACCCGATAGTTAAACTCGATCCAGCTTAGTTCCCGATTTACATAGTTCTGGGGATTCAAAAAATCCTTTCTTTCCTGTGCTTCCATGCTTATCCTTTCCTTTTCTGCCTCAAAATCGGGCGAATTCCATAGATTTCTTCAAAGAAATCTGCCTTCTGCTCAAACGATACCCGTTCCAGCGTAATATCTCCTTCATAATCGGTTATGATGACCAGTTTCCGATCCTTCATGGTCATACGGCAGCCGGCCAGCTTCTGCTTATGGCTTCTGTCCATGGAATTTGCCAGTCTCAAAATACCAGTCAGTTTTCCGATTAAAACCGTAACCTTCTTTACATCCACATCTGTCAGTCCGCTCTGGAATGCTCCAAGCTCCAAATGGACGTTATCATATTCAAAATCTCGGATATTATAACGGACAACGTTGGCCACGATTTCTCTTTCCAGATGGCTGAGGCCAATGATTTCTGTGGACATAATAATATTGTATGCACATTCGTTGGAATTTTTCATGCTGATAAACTTTCCACAGGCATGGAGAAGGACAGAAATCTGCAGAAGCAGCCGTTCCTTTTTGCCCATCCCATGGTAACGCCTGGTCACGTCGAAAATCCTCAGCGCATAATCTTCCAGCGCCTGATTGTGACTGCTGTGACATTTATACCGCTTCGCCAGATTGCGGGCCTCTATGACGATATCCCGCTCAAAATCATGGTTAAATTTAACCAGATGGTTCTTTTCCGCATAGTCGGCTGCAATTCCGTCGCACATACTGCTTCCGGGAAGCCAGATCATCTCTGCTCCGGTCATCTCGCAAAGGCTTTTATAAATCGCTGCGCTGGGAAACAGGAATTTTACAAACTCGCCGTTTACTCCCAGACGGTCTGCGACAGCATCCATTCCTATGCTGACCAGTTCTTGATAATATTTTCCCGCCTCTTCTGTGGTAAGGCGATCCGGCAGCGCTCCCTTCTCTTTTGTTCCAAACAAAAAACGGGTATTCCGGCCGATTCCGATAATATTTTTAATTTCCCGATCTTTTAAATGAATTTTGCGGAACGTGAACAATTCGTTGTCCACAATCTCCCCGATTAATTTCATCGTCAGTTCCAGATTTGCCGTAACTCCGGACAGCAGTTCCCGCACCCTGAGACCGCCAAGAGGAAGGTTCTGGGTTGTAACCAGCGTGTCTTTGTCAAACAGCGTAAGCTGGACGCTGCCAAACCCAATGTCTACAATCGCCGTTCCTTTCTGGATAATTGTATTAAATTCTGCATCTTTTACGGCAATTGCCTTATAGCTGATGAAACGCTGTTCGGAATTGCTGATGATTTTTACATCCAGATCGGTCCGGACCTTGATATGATCCAGAATAATCTGGTTGTTTTCCGCTTCCCGAAGAGCGCTGGTCGCATAAGCCCTATAAGCTTGTACCCGGTATCCCTTCATAATTCTGGAAAAATCTTCCAGAACCCGGCACATCTCGTCTATGGATTCATAACTGATTTTTCCGTATTTATAAACGTCCCGTCCCAAAGCAATCATGTGGCGGACTCTGTCGATTGACCGCACTCCATGTTTTGGAGAAATTTCGTAAATGCTTAATTCCATCTCAAAAGATCCGATGTCAATTGCTGCAAAGGTCTGTATCGCCGCCATAGAACCTCCTCCTTATTCTTCAGGCTTTTTCCCTAACAGATGGGTAATAAACTGGGCTGCCGTACGTCCGGAAAAAACGCCGGGGGACAATTCCCATTTATTTGCTTCTGCATACAGTTCTTCTTCTGAAATCGCCAGATCGCAGCGCTCTGCCAGAGCTTTTACAATCTTCTGGAATTCCACCTTATCAGGGGCGCCAAAGTAAATAGTAACTCCAAACCGGGCAACCAGGGATAGTTTTTCTTGAACCGTATCGTTGCCATGAAGATCGTCTAAAATCTCCTTCTTGTCGCTGAATTTTTCCCGAATCAGATGGCGGCGGTTCGATGTCGCATAAATTAGTACATTGGACGGCTTTTTTCCTAATCCGCCTTCAATAATCGCCTTCAGATATTTATATTCAATCTCAAAATCCTCAAACGATAAGTCATCCATGTAGATGATGAATTTATAATTCCGGTCCTTTATTTCTTCCAAAACATCGGAAAGGCAGCAGAACTGGTGCTTGTACACTTCAATAATCCGGAGGCCTTTTTCATAATACTGATTCAGAATCGCCTTCACGCTGGATGATTTTCCGGTTCCTGCATCTCCGTAAAGCAGCACATTGTTAGCTTCTTTTCCCTCGATAAATGCTTCTGTATTTTCAATCAGCTTTTTCTTCTGGATCTCATATCCTACTAAATCATCCAGATACACATGGTCAATGCTGGTGATGGGTTCAATCCAGGTTCTCTCCCTGCCGCTCTTTTCCTTCCGCTCTTCAATGCGGAAGGCCTTATGAAGACCAAAGCGGCCTACGCCGAATTCTTTATAAAAGCCAGTGACCAGCGCCTGAAATTCCTTTGTCGTACCGGCTGCTTCCAGGTCTTCTGCCAGCGTAATAATCCGATCCCGGATCCGGCGGTTAAATACTTTTCCAGTCCGTTCTGCTCCGTGAAATTCAGACAAATACTGCCAGATCCCTCCGGAAAGAGACGTAATATCTTTTTCAAACAGCTCTTTCATCAAGGAAAAGTCATGGGCCGCCAACTGGTTAATCGTACCATGAACCGGCCCTATAATCTCGCAGGCCGTACTGTAAGCGTTTTCATGGTTCGCCAGACAATAAGCCAGAAAACAATGCCACAGATTCCCTTCAAATCCATATGCAGCCGCCAGTTCTAACAACTGGTTGGCGCAGGCATATGCGTCCAGCTCTGCTCCTTCCTCCTGATCCAGAAGCTTTGCCATAGAATCAAATAGTTCCTGATGTTCCATATTTCTATACAACACAAATTCCAATGTATTCATACGTTTACCCTCTGTTTAGTAGTTTCCCAAAATCCGCATTCCCGCCGCTTCTTGGGAAATTCCCATCAATGCATTCTGAACCGGCGCTTCGCTTAAATTCCCCTCAATATCTACAAAAAACCGGTATTCCCAGTTTCTTCCCACAATAGGCCTGGATTCAATCATTACCATATTGACGTGATTGAAAATGAAATTGCCCAGCATATTATAAAGAGTACCGCTCTTATGAGGCAGTTCAAAACAAATGCTGACCTTTTTTGCATCTGACTGGTAAATGGGCCGGCTGGCCACTACAATAAACCGGGTAGTATTGGATTTATTGTGGTTAATGCTTGTCCGCAAAGCTGTAAGGCCGTAAATCTTTCCCGCAGTTTCGCTGGCTACAGCCGCCTGGCTCCTGTCCCCGTCTTCCAATACCTTTTTTGCCGCCATAGCCGTATTGGCAACGCTGACCTGCCGCCAGTTTTTGTTGGAATTTAAATATTCCGAACACTGCATCAAGGCCTGTGGATGGGAATATACGGTATGGATTTCCTCCAGTCTGGCGTCCGGCAGTCCCAACAGGGCGTGGTTAATCTCAAGAAATACTTCTCCTACTATGTAATTATTATATTTTACTAATAAGTCATAAATGCTGCTGACTGCTCCGGCAGAAGAATTTTCAATAGGAAGCACCGCGTAATCTGCCTTGCTCCTGCTGACTTCTTCCATGGCCTCTTCCCAGGAAGGCACATGATGAGCCTGGACGTCTTCACCAAAATACTGCTTTGCGGCCTCATGGCTGTAAGCGCCCTCTACTCCCTGATACACCACTTGTACCTGCTCTTTTGCCAGCTTTTCCACTGGCTCAAATCCAGATGGATCCGTCTTTCCATGTTCTGCCAGAAGCTGGTACTGATACCTGCGGCTGATGGTCATAATCTGGGAAAACAGTTCTGTAACAGCCTGTTCATTAAACGCTCCATGAGCCAGCTGCCGCACCGCCTCCAGTTTCTGCTTTTCTCTTTCCCCATCGTAAACCGCCTTTCCGGTTTCGATTTTAAAAGATGCCACATCTGCGCACAGCTTCATTCTCTCTTCAAATAATGCAACCAGATCTGTGTCGATTGCGTCCAGTTTTTTTCTGATTTCCTGTAAGTCTAAGTTCTGCATATTATTTCTGCTCCATCTCTTCTAACATTCTAATGATTACGTCTCTGGTGTAAGCTCCTGCAAATTTCTTCTGTTCTGGCGGAAGTTCTTTTAAATAAATTGGTTTTCCATAACGAACCGTAACGTTGGATCTACGGATAAACGGCATATGCTTTTCAAATATGTCCGCAGTTCCTGTCATTGCTACTGGAATGACAGGACAGCCGCTCTTTTCTGCAATTTTCAGGCTTCCCTCTTTAAAGATAAGCAGCTCCTTCCGGTCTGCATTTCGGTTGCGGGTTCCTTCCGGGAAAATCCAGACAGAAATTCCCTTTTTCACCTGTTCAATTCCTTTTAAAATGGTTTTTAATCCCTCTTTAATGTTGTCTCTGTCTAAAAACAGGCAGTTTACGTTACGCATCCAGTCACGAAGCAGATAATACCGCTCCATTTCCTTTTTGGCCACAAATCCGGTCAGCCTCGGAACGGTTACATATCCGATCAGAATATCAAAATAACTTCTGTGGTTTCCCACATAAAGGACTGCAGTATCCTTTGGGATATTTTCTAACCCCTCTACCGTATAAGAAACCCCGCTTACTTTTAAAATCAGCCGGAACATAAACTGGACGATTTTCAGACTTTGACGATTCCGTTTATCCAGGTCTTTTTTGGCCAGAAAATGCTCATAAACTAAAATGGGAATGCTCAGGATCAAGAAAGAAAATAAGATAATTGCTACTAGTAAAAAACGTATCATACCGACGTTCCTCCGAAGATTCGTTATAGTGCAACGATTTAGGACGGCGCATTTTTCCGCCGTCCTGAACAGTTTCTACCATTATATAAAATCCACAAAACAAATACAAGTATATGACACAAATTTTACCATTTTTGAAACCCGGTAATCCGCTCAAACAGAAGGCCTGTCAGAAACCACAGCGGCGCAAAATCCAGTCGGATCAGTCCGTTGACGCTGGAATGGCGTCCGGTATAATCCCAGGGGCAGATTCCCTTGTCTTTCAGAAACATTCCACACACATATTCTGCAAGAAAAATCAAAACCATGTACAGCATCCCATGACGGACCGCTCTGTCCGTCTGGTTTAATGATGTTCCCATCCCGCTGCTTCCATCTCCAATCCACAAATCCACCCTGCGGCCAATTGGCCCCAACAAAGCCCCCATGCCGTAAATAGGAAACATCAGCAGGGACGTATGCCCCATCAATCTCCAGTCTCTTGCCAGAATGGATTCTGCCGAGGTAAAAATCACTTCCAGACACCATCCGGTAACCCCGCATTTAAAGAAATTTTTCCAAAATCTGTTCAAAACAATTCTCCCTTTCCTTTCACATAATATGTGCAGAAAAGGGAGAATCCATACTGACTATTTTCTTTTATAACAGCGGAGAAAGCAGACGGCTTCCCTGCTCTTTTATACGAATCAGCAGAGAGCGGGATTCGTATACTTCTTTTGTAATTTCCCGGCAATGCTTTAAATCATTCATAAACTCTTCTTCCAGCTGCTGGGTAATCGCTTCATCATAAATCGTCGCATTTACTTCAAAATTCAGTTCAAAACTACGGATGTCCATATTGGCGGTACCGTAGCTGCTGACCCGTCCGTCCACCATTACGCCTTTTGCATGAAGGAATCCGTTGTCATATACGTAGCATTTTGCCCCTGCTTCAATCAGGTCGCCGGCATAAGAATAGGTCGCCCAGTATACAAACGGGTGATCCGGCTTGCAGGGAATCATCAGACGGACGTCTACTCCGGCTCTTGCCGCTATGCGCAGCGCCGACAAAACAGCGTCATCCGGTACAAAGTACGGCGTGTGGATATAAATGCTCTTTCTGGCCTTGTGAAACAGTTCCAGATAGTTGTTGCGGATCTGCCGGTCTGCCGTATCCGGTCCGCTGGCTACAATCTGGATTGCTACCAGCCGCTTTCCCTCTTCCTGCATAGCTTTTACCAGGCCGTTGCGGTACGGGGAATCAAAATAGGACGGCGTCTGGAACAGATTTTCGTGAGCCGCATAATTCCAGTCCAGAGCAAACCGGATCTGCAGGCTGATTACTGCGTCTCCGGTAATTTTTAAATGGGTGTCGCGCCAGTAGCCAAACTTGGGATCCCTGGAAATATATTCCCTGCCGATGTTAAACCCACCGACATATCCGACGGTTCCATCAATGACTACAATCTTGCGGTGGTTGCGGTAGTTGACACGCAAATTCAGTCTTCCTAACAGCGCAGGGAAGAATACCCCTACCTTTACGCCTGCCTTTTTCAGCTCTTCCCACCGTTTTTTTGGCATAAACCGACCGCCCATGCCGTCATAGAGAATTCGGACTTCTACTCCGTTTCGTACCCGGTCAATTAAAATCGGCACAATGGAATCAAACAGTTCGTCATTTTTAATAATGTAATACTGTATGTGAATAAATTTTTTGGCCTGCCGCAGGCTTTTGCGCAAGTCTTCAAACTTGGCCTCCCCGTCAGAAAAAATCTTCACATCATTGTGCACCGTAAGAACGCTTCCGGACGTCTTCAGATTGTACATAATCAAATCGCCGTAATCCCGCACCAGAGGATCTTCCATGTTTTCATGGTTAAAATTGCGCAGGATTTCTTCCTGGCTGCGGATAGAGGAACCCATCTGATCCTCCAGCTTTTTAATCCGGAACATCTTGCTCTTGCGGAAATCCTGACCAAATAACAGGTAAAATAAAATACCGAAACCTGGTATAAAATAAAGAGCAAGAAGCCATGCCCAGACGGTTTTCGGGTCACGCCTCTGGAAAAATACAATAATAATCGACAAAATCAGATTAATAAATAAGATATTGTCCATCAGCCACTGCCAGGCCGCGCCCAGTCCTTCTACTATTATCTCCATAGTGAATTCCTTTCCTGTAACAATAAACTTCGTATTCTTCTCCATTTTAGCACAATTTATCATTGGTGTACAGAGATGGGAAATTGACAGATTGGTTCTGACATCTTAAAATGATAGCTGAACCAGAATCAACCAGAAAAATGGCCCACGCCCAGAAAGGATTTTGTTTATGAAACAGATTCTCGTAATCGGAACCGGAGGCACCATTGCCTGCAAACGCGGCGACGACGGCTTAAAGCCGGTTATGTCCTCTGAGGAACTGCTTTCCTTTGTTCCAGATACCAAAACATTTTGTCATGCAGATACCCTGCAGGTTTTAAATATTGACAGTACCAATATGCAGCCGGCCCACTGGCTTATGATTGCCCAGTCTGTCAAAGAACACTACGACCAGTATGACGGTTTTGTAGTCTGTCATGGCACAGATACCATGGCCTATACCGCCGCGGCCCTGTCTTATTTAATCCAGGATTCTCCAAAACCCATTGTGATTACCGGTGCACAAAAGCCCATTGATATGGAAAATACAGACGCCAGAACCAATCTTTCCGACAGTCTGCGGTTTGCTTCTTGTCAGAAGGCTCATGGGGTCAATCTGGTTTTCGATGGAAAAGTCATTGCCGGAACCAGAGGCAAAAAGGAGCGCACAAAAAGCTATAATGCATTTTCCAGCATTAACTTCCCTTATATCGCCGCCATACAAGAAGACCATGTAATTTTTTATCTGGATGATAAAGATCAGAAGGAGCGGAACGTCCGCTTTTCCCTGACTATGAATTCCAATGTGGGACTTTTGAAGCTGATTCCTTCTATGGACGCAGGACTTCTTAATTATATGGCCGAGCATTATGACGGCGTAATCATCGAGTCCTTCGGAGTAGGCGGTCTTCCCTCCTATGAATCCGGAGACTTCCGCCAGGCCATTGACAAATGGACTTCCATGGGAAAAACGGTAATTATGACCACCCAGGTAACCAACGAGGGCAGCAATATGTCCATCTACGAGGTGGGTAAAAAAATGAAACGGGATTTTGGCTTGTTAGAAGCCTACGATATGACGTTAGAAGCCGCGGTTACCAAGCTGATGTGGATTCTGGGCCAGACCAGAGAACCAAAAAAGATTCGGGAATTATTTTATCAGACCATTAACCGGGATATTTTGTGGAAACAGGGGTAAGCCCCCTGTTTCCTACCTAAACTGGTTTTCCCCAGAATTGTAAACGTATCCTGCTGTCAAAAGTTTTGACTTCAGTTTCTCTTCGTCCACATCCAGACTGCGGCACAATTCTTCCAGATTTGGATAATTATCCCGTAACTGAGTATTGATGTAGCTTAACAGCATAATGGGATCTTTTGGGATTGCCATGGTTTATTCTCCTTTTTCAGCAGGTTATTCCGTTGCCTGGATTGCACGTTCTTCTCCGGCTGCTACCGTATCGTTGACCAGATACGTGCTCTCATCTTCCGAACTCTGAATTGGCGCTACCACTGCGTGGAAACCATACTCTTTAAAAAATCCGCCATAGGATTCTTCGGAAGACGCCTCGTAGTAAGCGCTCTGAATCTGTACCTCGTCATTAATCGCCTTTACCAGCGCGGTTGCATAGGAAACAGCTTCTTCCTTCGTGGTTTCTTCAGAAACCAGAACTTCCAGATTGACCATCTTTTCTTCCTCGTTTACATTAAAGCCAATCTGCTCTAAATTCGGGTAATCCTCTGACTCCATAAAACTTTCGCCTAAGTCCTCATAAACCTGTTCCCAGACAATCTGCACATCTTCTTTTATAGAAAAATCCGGTGCGGCAGCTTCCCCGCTGGGCGTTACAATATTGCTCTGGGTACAGCCGCTTAAAAGCATTGCAGCACAACCCATAACCGCCAGCATTTTCTTTGCCTTTTTCATGTGGAATTTCCTCCTTATTACCTTTTCTGTTTTTATGCCGCTTGTATTATAGCGAATCTTTCTGGATTTTAACAGAGGTTTTTTGAAAAAGTCATAAAATCTTTCGTTTTTTCTCTTGCTTTTTCCCAGTGCCGGTGCTATTATGTTCAATATATTTAATTTTTATGTTTTTTTGAACATGAGTTAGGAGGATTTTATGAAATCTCGCATTGACTGGGTCACTACCGCAATTCCCTGCGCTGCCATCGTCCTTTTATGTATTCTTTTTATGGTCTGGCCAGAGCAGTCTTCTGCCACTTTAGAGTCTATCCGTTTTTTCTTTGGCGACCAACTGGGCAGCTATTATCTGGTAATCGGACTTGGCGTGTTCTTTCTTAGTTTATATATCGCTTTCTCCAGGTATGGAACCATCCGCCTGGGTGACTGTGAAAAACCAGCCTACTCAAACTTCCAGTGGGGTTCTATGATGTTTACCTCCGGACTGGCTGCAGATATTTTGTTTTATTCCTTATGTGAATGGATCCTATATGCAAATGAACCCCACATTTCTGATATGGGAAGCATTCAGGACTGGGCTTCTACCTATCCGTTGTTTCACTGGGGGCCGATTCCATGGGCATTTTACCTGGTACTGGCTGTTGCCTTCGGCTTTATGCTTCATGTCCGTAAACGTACCAAACAAAAGTATTCCGAAGCCTGCCGTCCTCTGTTAGGGAAAAAGACCGATGGAATTGCAGGAAAAATCATTGATTTAATTGCTGTTTTTGCCCTGGTTGCCGGAACCGCCACCACCTTTTCCGTTTCTTCTCCCCTGCTTTCCATTATATTCAGCCAGTTTTTAGGGATTGAAGAATCAAAAATCCTTACCATCGCCATCCTGGCAATTGTGGGCATTATTTACATTGTAACCGTATATTTCGGGATGAAGGGAATTGCCAGACTTGCAGCAGGATGCGTATACTTTTTCTTTGCTTTCCTTCTCTATGTGTTTATCGGCGGAGGAAAAGCCCAGTATATTATCGAAACCGGCATTACTTCCCTGGGAAATATGGTTCAGAATTTCATCTCCATGTCCACCTGGACGGACGCTCTGCGTACCTCGTCCTTCCCTCAGAATCTGACCATTTTCTACTGGGCTTACTGGATGGTATGGTGTGTGGCCGCCCCATTTTTTATTGGAAGCATCAGCAAAGGACGCACCATCAAGCAGACGATTTTAGGCGGATACTTTTATGGGCTTGCCGGAACATTTGTCTCCTTTATCGTCCTGGGAAACTATGGCCTGGGCCTGCAGATGCAGGGACAGCTTGATATTCTCGGCATTTACGAACAGAGCCAGAATTTGTGTACTGCAATCCTGGCAGTCATGGATACTCTGCCTCTTCCTACTCTCGGGCTGATTCTGCTTGCAATTACCATGATTACCTTTTACTCGACTTCTTACGACGCACTTGCACTGGTAGCTGCCTCTTATTCTTATAAGGAACTGCCGGACGGCGAAGAACCCTCAAAAGCAGTAAAGCTGTTCTGGGCGGTTCTGCTAATTCTCTTTCCCATCGCCTTGGTATTTTCCGACAATTCCATGGCGAACCTGCAGACGGTGTCCATTATCGCCGCCTTCCCTGTGGGAATTATTATTGTTATGATGATTTACAGTTTCTTTAAAGATGCAAAAGAATATTTGAATAAATAAGCTTTATTCGTTGTAAAAAGTGTATCCGCTACTGCAAAATTCGTTGTATTTTTTGTGATTGTGTCATACTATACCTATAATATGATAACGGAATTCCAGAATGGCAGAGTTATTTTCGTCTGACCTGGATACGGAACGTTTAATTATGGGATTGGAACTGTATGTGGGACACAAAATCGATCCCGGAAATTCTTTGCTGATTTTTGATGAAGTGCAGGAAGTTCCAAGAGCATTTAAGCTGTTTATGGTAGACGTCGGGCTCCTTGGCTGTATGGCCGGACTTCGCCAACGTACTTTGCTTGATGACAACGACCTCCTTGTTGTGTTGATACAGGCGAGCTGATTGTTCCGGTAGAAGTAAAAGCAGAAGTAAATCTCAGAGCCAAGAGCCTAAAGACTTAGCAGGAAAAATTTTCTCCCGAAGTTTCTGTCCCCACATCTATGTCCGACTACAAAAGGGTAGAATGGCTTGTCAATCTGCCGCTGTATGCGATAGAGCAGATTCCTCACATCCGAGAAAACTAAAAGAGCACTAATGACCATTTTATGAGGCCGCGTTAAACTTCGGCCTCATTTTTCGTTTTTTCTAACACTTCATTTTGTAATAAGTTTCACAAAAAGTCACATTTTTCTACGTTGTAACATTATTCCTATTTTCCCCATTGATATTGCAGATGATTTATGCAAATGTTATAACAAGTATAGGGTTTCCATCACAGCGCGCAAGTGAAGAATCACTAATCAAAATCATTTAGGAGGAAAGTATGAGAACATTTATACAAAAGCTAGGCAAATCCTTGATGGGACCGTTATCCATCATTGTTGCAGCAGGTTTACTTTTAGGTTTGGCTTCCACTCTCCAGAATCCAAATGTATTTGGCAACGCACTGGCTAATGTAGGCTTTGTAAATGACTTTATCAGTTTGGTGAACTCTCTTGCCGGCGGATTATTCGGTCTTCTGCCAATTTTATTTTGTATGTCCGTTGCTCAGGGAATGTCAAAAGAAGATAAAGAAGTAGCCACTTTTTCATCTGTAATCGGATTTATTTTATTTCACACTACAATTCGCTTTTTCCTGCAGGCAAACGGAATCACTGCTGAAACTACCAGCATTGACTACTTAACCAGCCAGGGCATGAGCCTGCTGGAAGCCACCCAGGAAAATGCTGCTTATGATACTGTCATGGGTATATTTACCTATCGTATGAGCATTTTCGGCGGTATTATTGTAGGTCTGTGGTCTGCTATGATTCATAATCGTTTCCATGAGACCCAGCTTCCTACTGCATTCAGCTTTTTCAGCGGAAAACGTTTTGTTCCAATTATGATCGTGGTAACCATTCCATTTTTAGCGATTATCATGTACTTTATCTGGCCTGTATTTAATATGGTTATCAATGGATTTGGCAACCTTCTTGCTGCCGCAGGTGCATTTGGAACCTTCATTTATGGATTCTTAGAGCGTCTGTTAATCCCAACCGGACTGCATCATATTTTAAATCAGCTGATCCGCTTTACCCCTATTGGCGGAACTGCCATGATCGATGGAGAACAGATTTCCGGTGCACTGAACATTTTCAACCAGTTATTGATGTCCAGCAATCCTGATATGGATGTAATGCGTCAGGCTACCAGATTCCTGACCCAAGGAACCCATCCATTTATGGTATTTGGTCTTCCTGCTGCATGCTATGCCATGTATAAAACTGCCTATCCAAAAAATAGAGAGAAAGTTAAAGGTATGCTTTTAGCTGCTGGTTTAACCAGTTTCTTCACCGGCATTACTGAACCAATTGAATTTTCCTTCTTCTTTATTTCTCCATTTTTATGGTTATTCCACGCATTTATGGCTGGTATGTCCTTCCTTATTAACACGTTATTAGGCGTATGTATTGGAAATGCCGGAGGCGGTCTAGTTGATTTAGTACTTTTCGGTATTCTTCGTGGTCCAGAAACAAAATGGGTTCTGAACGTAGTAATCGGTTTAATTTATGCAGTAATTTATTTCCTTGTATTCCGTTGGGCAATCGTAAAATTCAATATCAAAACACCTGGCAGAGAAGATGAATCTGACGAAGTAAACTATACGGAAGAGATAACAGAATTGGGTTCTGCTATTATGGCTGCAATCGGCGGAAAGGACAATATCGTTGAAATTGACAACTGTATTTCCCGTCTCCGTTTAATCTTGAAAGATACCTCTGTTGTTAATGAAAAAGCACTGAAGGCCACTGGATCTTTAGGCCTCATACGCATCAATGAAACTGCCTGCCAAATTGTGTATGGCGCAAAAGTTGAAAAAGCCGCAGCAGAATTAAAACGCGCTGTAAAAGCAAACTCGTAAACTTATTTTTAAACACGCTTATAAGTAAAGTGCTGTAAAATGAAACATGAATATCCTGTAACATTTTGCAGCACTTCTTTCCGTTAAAATTGTTCATATAAGGAGGAATTATAATATGCTAACGCAAACCAACCGCATCCAGAAAGACTTAGAAACACTGGCTGCTTATACTTCTACTCCCGGCAATGGGGTAACAAGATCTTCTTATTCCAAAGAAGATACTATGGCAAAAGAGTATCTAATTAACGAAATGAAAAAGCTGCATCTGGATATTTATGAAGATGGCGTTGGAACTATTTTCGGAAGAAAAGAAGGAACTGTTAAAGATGCTCCTGTCGTTATGTTCGGCTCTCACTATGACTCTGTTGTAAATGGCGGCGCTTTTGATGGGGCAGCTGGAACTGTTGCCGCTCTGGAAGTAATGCGAATCCTGACCGAAGAAAACTTTGAAAATGAGTATCCTTTGGAATTAATTTTAATGAACGCAGAAGAAGGAGCTACATTCGGCCCCTGTACCGGTGTAACTAATTCCAGGGCTATGGTCGGAACTTTAACCTTGGAAGAATTGAAAACTGTAAAAAATCGTTTTGGCCAGACCAAATTAGAAGCCATGAAGGAGTATGGATTAGTTCCAAATCTGGAATCTTGTATCAGAAAGCCTGGATCTATTAAAAATTTTGTTGAGATGCACGTTGAACAGGGACCTGTATTAGACCGCGAGCAAGTAGATATCGGATTAATTGAATATTTAGCCGGAATTGGCCGCTATACCATTCGTTTTTATGGAAAGACTGCTGACTCTACTGCTCCTATGGATTCCCGAAAAGATGCTTTAGTAGCTGCTGCTTCCTTTATCAAAGAATTTGATACACAAATGAAAGCATTAGGCCCGGCCGTAACTGGAATGGTGGGAAAATTAGACATTACACCAAACTCCAATCAATTTGTACCAGAGTATGTAGAAGGCAAAATCGAAATTCGTACTTTTCAAAAAGAAATCATCCAGACTACGGATTTCAAACAACTGATTCAGAATATTTTAGATAACGTAAGCCGCGAATATGATCTCCGCTGCGAATTGGAAGAAATCCGCCGGATCAACTATCCAAATCCTACCGGCCCCAGTGTGATGAATGCTGAAAATGTTGAAAAAATGAAAACGATCTGCGATGATTTGGGATACAGTTATCTGGTAATCAATAACGGAACTGGTCACGATTCTATGATTATGACCGATTTCTGTGATACTAATATGATTTATGTTCCTAGCCGAAACGGCGGCGTTTCTCATTGTCCAGAAGAGTGGACCGATTATGAAAGTATTAAAAAGGGTGCTGATGTACTTCTTCATCTGATCAAGGATTTGTCTAAAAAAGAACATTAGGAGAATTTTTATGAGTAGATTTGAGCGCATTGATTATGATTTTGTAAATAGTCCATCGCCTGACTGCAGTCAGGTTCCTATAATGCTTACTGATGAAACTATGGATGCCAGATACCACAAAATTATGAAACGAATAGAGGACGAAAAGCTGGATGCCCTGGTGGTTTACGGAGATCTGGAACATGGAAATAATTTCGAATACTTAACTGGATTCCTCCCCCGCTTTGAGGAAGCCTTACTGATTTTACATAGAAACGGACAGCACTATATGGTTATGGGCAATGAAAACCTAAATAAAGTTGCTTCTTCCAGAATAAAAGCGGTTCCTATTCATGCTCCTCATTTTTCTCTTCCTAATCAACCTATGGAATGTGAAAAGGATCTCTCTGGCCTACTATCAGATGCTGGAATTTCTAAAGGAATGCATATCGGTATTGCTGGATGGAAACAATTTACAAGCCATACCGAAGACAACGAACAACTTTTCGATGTCCCCTATTATATTGTAGATGCAGTCAGAAAACTTGTAGGGGATACTGGTCATATAAAAAATGCCGTCTCCCTCTTTATTGGAGAAAACGGCGCACGACGCACTAATAATGTCAACGAAATCGAACATTATGAATTTGGTGCCGCATTAGCCGGAGACTGCGTTCTAGCAGCCATGAATCTTTTAAACGAAGGCGTAAAAGAAACCGACCTGGGCAACGCCTTAAATGCCCTTGGACAAAAAAATAGCGTCGTAACAATTGCTGCCGCTGGAAAACGTTTTATAAAAGCAAACCTCTATCCTACTGAAAATACTGTAAAAACAGGCGATACCATCAGCCTTACTGTTGGTTATAAAGGAGGCCTTTCTTCTCGTTCCGGATATGCTGTCAAAACCCCTTCTCAGCTTCCGGATGGTACAAAAGATTATATTGAAACCGTAGTTAAGCCATATTTTAATGCTTATACAGTATGGCTGGAGCAAATTCACTGCGGAATGACTGGCGGAGAATTATATAACCTTATCGAAGAAGTTATGCCAAAAACGGAGTATCACTGGTCTTTATGTCCAGGCCATCTGACTGCAGATGAGGAATGGCTCGCCTCCCCTATATACAATGGCAGCAGCGAACTGCTGGTGAGCGGAATGCTGTTCCAAATCGATATGATTCCTTCTATGGATGGATACGGCGGAACCAATGCAGAAAGCACCGTTGCATTGGCTGATGAATCTCTGCAAAAGCAAATACAATCAGAAGCTCCTGCTCTCTGGCATAGAATTCAGTCCCGTAGAAATTATATCAAAAATGAGCTGGGAATCCAACTCAGTCCTGATGTTCTTCCTATGACATCTACTGTTGCATATTTAAGGCCTTTGCTTTTAGAAAAAGAAAAAGCAATGAAGGTGAAAAAGCAATAATTCCCACTCTTCCCCAGACATCCTGCCAAGAAGGCTTTCTGTCCTTCCGGCAGGATGTTTTTATCAATTCAGTCTGCGATTTAAATAACTAATATATCCATCATATAGTAAATGAATAACTAAATGCAGTGTCAAATAACTGGAACGGTTGATATTCATTACTTCATCAATGCTTGTGCTTTGAAAATATAAATTGTATTTAGAAATACTGGATAATTCATTTTTATGAAAATTTGTAATCGATACCATCGTAATTCCGGAAACATCTAAATTAATCAGCGTTTCTCTGTATTTTTCAATGTTGCCAGACCATGAAGCAATAAACAGCAAGTCTTTCTGACTCATATACTTTTTCACAATTTTAAGCTCTGTAGATGCGGAAATTGTAATTATTTTCTTATTTACATTTAGAAAACATCTTGCCATCTCTTGAAGCATCAGCCGCTGTCCTTGTCCGGTTCCATAGGCATAGATATTTTCTGCTGCATCAATCTTTTTATAAATTTCCTCTATCTGGCCATTCTGCTGAAACATTTTGATTGTTTGCGCAATATCCTGATTCAAAATTTCTATTGCATCAACGTCTTGTGCTTCTCCTTGGAGATCATCATTTTTCAAAAAATATTTAAATTCGCTGTATCCGCTGAAATTCAATTTTTGTGTCATACGCAGCACCGTTGCCGTAGATACATTACACTTTTCAGCCAGTTTTGCAATGCTTAACGTCGTACTTAGATGCAGATTGTTCTGGACAAAATTTAAAATATGAAAGTCAAGATTATTCAGCTTTGTATAATTTTCGTTAATAATGCCATCTAATTGAGTCCCCATAATCATAACCTCCTGCTAAATCTGATATTTTGTCCTAATCGCATTCTTAAATTTCTCTCATTCTACCACATTTCCTTCTAATATGGAATACTGAGAAGAAATACTCGCGATTTAGCATCACCGAGAAAGCCTGCTACTGACAGCTTTTCTGGATGCTTGGCAATAAAAACACCCTGCCAGAAAACTGATTCCAGCAAGGTGCTTTTCTCCTTCGCTTTCTAATTTCCCTGTTTTACTGTTGCTTCCAGATAATCCAGCAGCATACAGTGAAAGTCATTTCCTTTAATTCTTCCCAATCCTCCTTCTGCACAGGCAATTTCGTCATACGCAGAAACTTTATCTGGCCTGATGCATTTCCCGCTTATTACGACTGGAACCGGTTCTCCGCTGTGTTCTTTTCGTTCACAGGGAGTCGAGTGGTCGGCTGCCAGAGCAATTATTACCGGTTCTTCGATTTCCTGGCGGATTCCCTCCAATGCCTTTCCTACCATTTTATTAAACTGCTCTATAGCCTTCACTTTTCCAAACGGATTATTGTCATGTCCCATCAAATCTGTCGCTTTATAATGCAGAACTACCAAATCATGAGTTTTCAAGGCTTCCATTGCCAAAGCCGCCTTTTTCCCAATATCCGTATCAATGTTCCCAGTAAAGGCTTCATCGGTTACCGTATCAAATCCAGCCAATCTGGCAACGCCTAAAACCGTCCGTTCTGACGCGACACAGCAGGCAGTAAATCCCAGCTTTTCTGTGATTTTTTCAATCTGTGTCATCATTCCTGCGCCTCTGGTCAAAATGCAGTTAGCAGGAGGAAGACCATTTTCCATTCTTTCTTTATTAAGCGGATGGGCGCTTAATATCTTGCGCGCCTGTTCCAGCACCTGGTTTAAAATATTTGCTGTATATTCAGCTTCCGGACTTTCGTCCAGAGCCTGGGCAGTTTTGACTGGTTTTCCTTCTTTCTTTGGATCTGTGTCTGAGACGGATGCAGATAGTCCTTTTCCTCGCAGAACCAGCACTGCCCGATGTTCCGTCGCTTCCTTAAATACCACCTGTATGTCTCCGATTTTCATACCGTTTAAGGCCTGAGCCAGCTGGTTTGTTCCAGTCCGGATCCTTCCGGCCCGACGATCTGTAATGATTCCTTTTCCATCTGCTGTAGCAAAGTTGCAGCGAAATGCCACATCTCCTCCGATAAGTTCTACTCCGTCTCCAAACGCCTCTATAGGGCCCCGTCCCGGATAGTCTTTGATTCCATAACCAAATAAAATTAGATGTCCTAAATCAGTTCCTACCGGAATTCCTGCATGGTAAAGGTCCATGATTCCACAAGCTCCGCCTTTTGCCAGCTCATCCAGACATCCGGTATCTGCATACTGCAAAGGCGTCTTCCATCCAAGCTCTTCGCAGGGCCGATCTCCCACTCCGTCCGCTATTGCTAACAGAACTTTCTTTTTCATAGGTTCCTTCTCCTTTACACATTCTTTTTAAACGATTACATGAATCCAGGTAAAATAAATCAGCGACATTGCACAGGCTGCAATAAAGCAGGAAATCAATCCAAATACCAACTCGTCTTTTACATCAAAGTAACCGGTACCAAAGTACAGCGTATTGACTTTTGAATGCGGCGGCAGCGTAATGGTGGTGGAAATACCAAACGCACAAACCAGTGCCAGGGGAACTGGATCGATTCCCAGTCCCTGTGCCAGGGTAATAACTGCCGGAATCAAAATCGTAGTTCTGACGGTCTTGCTGGTAAAAATCATGTGGCTGAATACGGTAATGAAGATTAAAATTACGGCTACCAAAGACGGATTCATTCTATCCAGTCCAATCGCCTCAACCAGGTTTCCAATCAGCCAGCTGGCTGCTCCTGAATCATCTACAGCGTTTCCTACTGCATATGCGCCTGCTGAAAAAATCATCAAATCCCATTTAATGTTTGCTTCTTTCCAGCTGATAACGCCAATTCCAGGGAGCAGACACAAAAGCATTCCCAAAACTGCTGTCTGTTCGGTGCTGATCTCAAATCCGAACCAGGCTTCCTGATAATCGCCAGTTGCCCAGAGGAATAAAGTTAATAAGAAAATAAACAATGCCTTTTTCTCACGTGTAGAAATTGGTCCAAGCTCATCCAGCTGCTTTTTTAAAGTCTGGGCTGCGTCTCCCATTACTCCGGTCATCTCATCTTTGTATTTATAGAGACACATTCCTACGATAAATGCAATTACGGTTGTAATAACTGCCTGTGGAAGAGAACCTAACAGCCACTCCATATAACCTACGTCTCCTCCGGCCTGTTCATTAATAAATCCAATGGCAAGTACCTGGGCAGATGTTGCAGTCATAACTACAGATGTTGCAAACGCATTGTTTTGAACGCCCTGTAGCATCAGCAGCTTGCCAAAATTACTTTTTCCCGGTACTGCTTTATAAATTTCCAGAATAACCAAGGCAATCGGCACAATCAGAGATGCTCTGGCAGTAGTGGACGGCACGAAAAACGCCAGAATATAATTGACAATTACAAATACTACCAGAACCTGTGTCGGCGTTTTTGCAAATTTCGTTGTCAGATATAGGGCAATCCGCTTGCCCAGGTTTGTTGCACTCATCGCAGACGTCAGTACAAAGGCAGAAACCATCAGCCAGATAATATCAAATCCCAGTGCTCCAAATACAATTTCCTGATCTTCTACTGCTCCAATCAGAGGAAGCAGTAAAATCAGAATAATGGAAGTCAGGTAGATTGGAATTGGTCTGGCAATCCACATAATCAGTGCAAAAGCAAAAAGAGCCATACTTTTTTGTGCTTCCGGGGTAACGGTCTCCGGCAGTTTTAAAAATAAGATAATAAAGAATACAGCGACTGCTGCAATGGTACTGGCAATCGGAACCCATTTTTTCTTTTGTTCTGTTGACATACTTTCCCCTCCTCCAACGTCCAATCCAGGCCGCGCGCTCCCTTATTGGCACATTCTTTTTATACTCCTATTATAGTCTTCTTCCACTTTTAACTCAATCGAATAAAGTTTACAAACTAATAACTTTTTGTTATTATTGAATCAAATAAATTGTTCTTAATTTGCAGATAAAGGTGGAATACTTATGGATATTACAAAATTGGAATCTTTTTTAATCCTGGCCAAAACCCAGCATTTTGCCAAAGCTGCCGACAAACTTTATATCTCCCAGCCAGCTTTAAGCAAACGTATCAAAGCTCTGGAAGACGAATTGGGCGTTCCTCTTTTTAACCGGATGGGAAATCACACGTTTCTGACCATTCATGGGGAAGCATTCCGCCCATTTGCAGAAAATATGGTGGCTACCTGCAACAGCGCAAAAGAATATATCCGTCAGATTGAAAACATGGAGCATGGCGTTTTAAATTTTGGAGCTACTAACTTTATTGGAGTTTATATGCTTCCTGCCGTCATTGCCCGTTTCCACCAGAAATATCCCAATATTACCATTAACATGAACATCAATACGTACCAGACCATTCTGGAAATGCTTCATAAAAACCAGTTGGAATTTGTCTTTGTTTCCGACTATATTATTGCAGATCCGGAAAATTATGAGATTGAGCAATATTGGCAGGACAGCCTGAAACTGATTGTCGGCAGCAGCCATCCTCTGTTCGGCAAAAAAGACTGCTCCTTTTCGGATGTGCAGAACGATCTCTACATCACCAAAAAGAAGCAGTCTTCTCAATATAAATTCCTGGACCATATTTTCCACCGGTATAACGTGGAATTTCCAAACAAACTTTTTATCAGCACTCAGGACGCCATCAAAGAAGCGGTTGTAAATAACGTAGGCATCTCCATTATGTCCGAACTGGCAGTAGAACGGGAAGTAAACGCCGGCCTGATTACTGCCCTGAATTTTCGGGAAACTCCAATCCTTCGCAACATTCAGTATGCGTATCTTAAAAACAAGTACCTGACCCCTGCTGCTAAGGCATTTCTTCAGATGCTGTAAAAAACTCACTATACGTTTTCTTCAATGTTCCCGTATCATATCTACCAGGGTAGTTTTTCCTATAGCGCTGTCTCCCCGTATTACAGTTATATTCCTCTTAATCTCAAAATCATAACGGATTCTCTTATTTTGTACAACGATTTTAAACTTTTCCATAGACAAGAATTAAGGCTGCCGTCCATCCAACCAGAACCGGTTAGCTGTACGTCAGCCTTTTCTTTTTACGATGTCCATATTAAACTCTGAACAGGCGCCGAAGCCTTAATTCCGCCTCTCCTTCGTCACTTCCTTCTAAATAAAATACTAAACTGTTCCCCCGCGGCTGCAACCCCGTCTGCATCGCCTCATAATCCTTTACATTGATCCTCGTGGCGTCACCCTGGATATAAATATCACAGGTAAACTGATTTGCGGTCCTTACAAGATAGGATATCGGCAACGTCCGATACGGGGCAAGAATGTCAACTTTTTTGGTCAACATATGCATCACCCCACTAAATGCATAAAGCGATTGTCAATCAGTTTCTCTTAGGCTTCTCAATTTTCGTACAATAATTATACTATGATTGTTCAGATTATACAATAGTTCATTTCTAAAATTTTAATTAAGAGACAACCTTTACAAATTTTTAATGTCTTCTACAATATAAATCGGACGATCCTTTAATTCATTAAATAATACGGAAATATACTCCCCTATAATGCCAATTACGAGAAACATCATGGCAAACATAAAACACATCAGCACAACAATGGTGGCATAACCGCTGGGCGCTCCCTGTCTGGTACACAGTGTATAAATTAAAATGCCTACTCCTATAAGGGCTGAAAAAATTCCTGCAAAAATCCCCAGTTTTAATGGCATATTGGAAAAACACATAATGGTGTTTACGGAAAAACGGAACAGCTTTCTCAAACTGTATTTGCTCTCTCCCGCAACCCGGGGACGGGCTTCATAAGAAATCGACGTTTTCCGAAACCCGATATTCTGGACATACCCTCTCAAAAACCGGACTTTTTCTCTGTAATTAGTTTTTAACACATCTGCCGCCTGACGGCTGATGGCAAAAAAATCGGAGGCATTTGGCTCAAAGTGTACATCGGACATCCGGTTAATTACTGCATAAAACGCATTGGAGGCAAGATTTTTAACGGCTCCGGCGCTGGCATTGCTTGTGCGCACCATGGTAATCACCTGATATCCCTCTTCCATTTTTTCAACAATGTCTATCAGACATTCCGGCGGATGCTGCAAATCTGCATCCATACAGACAATTCCGTCTCCGGTACTGTAGTCAATTCCTGCGATCATAGCCGACTCATGGCCAAAATTTCTGGAAAAAGAAATAACTTTTACCCGGCTCTCCTGGATGGCCAGCCGGTCTAACACCTCTTTGCTGTCATCTGCGCTTCCATCGTTGACAAACAAAAGCTCCCAGTCCCAGGAAAGACTGTCCAGCACGCTTTTCGTCTCCTGATAAAACTGATCCAGCGCTTTTTCCTCATTGTATACAGAAACCACCACTGAAAGGCGCTTCTTTTCATTCTCCATAGTTTTACTCCTTTTGCCATTTGATACTGGATTGCTTCGCACAATGTGCTTTTGCAATCCTCAAAAACATTTGTAATCCCCTCATTTTTCTACGAAAAATAGCTGCTTACTCATGTTTTCTACCTCTTGACCCTGGTATCATCAAATACCTCTATCTCCATATCAGAATGAGCCGGAACCTGTTTTTCCTTAGGCGGCGGCGTCATATAGTCTCCGTAAACACAGGTCAGCACCTGATCCCAGCCTGCGGGAACCATCAGCATTTCTCCTTCAAATTCCATATCCACCGTCTGGCTGCACCACTCTTTTTTCAGAGTCACATACAGGTAATCCGGCTGGTAATTGCTGTAGTAGCACAAACCGCTAATCCCTTTTTTGTCTTTGACTGCCGCGCAAAACTGCATCCGGCGGATCCATTTCATGGGAATCAGTTTTCCCACTGCAGACAGGCCGCCGACAAAAATCTTGTTGGCCAGGCTGTACTTGCTAAAATCCAGATGATAGCGGTGTCCCATGGCCAGTCCATAAATTCCTTTATGAAGCAGCTTTGTAAAGGCTGCAGAAATCTTATTTTCCGGCAGTTCGTCAATAGTAAACAGATCCACCCACAAATGATTTAATTTTCCTTCATAAAACTGCATTTCCCCGCTGTCCTCATGGGTGCTGCTGTTGTCATAGCAAATACGGGCAGTAAAATCGTAAAATGCAGTTCCGTTCCGTAAATCTTTCGGCTCTAAAAGAGTCATTCCGGCAGGAAGTTTTTTCTTCGCTGCCCGGATGAATTTTGTATAATTATCTCTGGTAAACGCCACGTCTGCGTCGTCATCCCAAGGGATAAATCCTTTGTGACGGACTGCTCCTATCAGAGTTCCGGAGTCCAGCATATACTGAATCCCTTCCTCTCGGCAGATTCGGTCGATTTCCTTTAATATTGCCAGATTCGCCTGGTGTACTCTGGTCAGATCCATCTTATTTCCTCCTGACATTTACGCTGTCTGTAATGCTTCCTTTATGGTCTTTGCCATGTAGTCAATCATTTCGTCAGTCATTCCAGGATATACGCCAACCCAGAAGGTGTCTTTCATAATCCGGTCGGTAACTGCCAGATCGCCGACTACCCGGTAACCCTCTTTTGTCTTTCTCATCTCATCAAAACAAGGATGCTTGGTCAGGTTTCCCGCAAACAGCATTCTGGTCTGAACACCCTTATTTTCTACATACTGAACCACCTGGTTCCGGTCCACACCGTCCTTACAAGTAATCAGAAAACCAAACCAGCTGGGATCGGAATCCGGACAGGCTTCCGGTAAAATCACCTTATCCTGGCAGTCCAGAAGTCCTGCCTTTAATCTGGCAAAGTTCGCTTTTCTTCTCTCCACAAAGGAAGGAAACTTCTCTAACTGGGCGCAGCCGATAGCCGCCTGGAGATCCGTTGCCTTTAAGTTATACCCAAAATGGGAATATACATATTTGTGATCATATCCCAATGGAAGCTCTCCATACTGTCTGTCAAACCGGTGTCCGCACAGATTGTCTCTTCCAGACGGGCAGACACAGTCTCTTCCCCAGTCTCTGAACGAACGGATAATCTTATTTAACAGTGGATTACTGGTATAAACCGCTCCGCCTTCTCCCATGGTCATATGATGGGGCGGATAGAAACTGGATGTACCGATGTCTCCAATGGTTCCTGTTAATTTTGTCTCGCCGCCTATGGTATACCGGCTTCCCAAAGCGTCGCAGTTATCTTCTACCAGCCAGAGATTGTGTTTCTCGCAAAATGCTTTTACAGCTTTTAAATCAAAGGGATTTCCCAGAGTGTGGGCAATCATTACGGCCTTTGTCTTTTCTGATAGGGCTTCCTCCAGCTTTGTCACGTCAATGTTATACTGGGGGATGGTCACATCCACAAACACCGGAACGGCTCCGTACTGGATCGCCGGCGTTACGGTAGTAGGGAATCCTGCAGCTACGGTAATAATCTCGTCTCCCCGTTTTACCTGTCTGTCTCCAAGAAGGGGCGAGGTAAGGGTCATAAATGCAATCAGGTTGGCAGAAGATCCGGAGTTTACCAGAGAACAGTAACGGACGCCCAGATACTTTGCTAAATCTGCTTCAAATTTGTCTGTATACCGTCCGGAAGTCAGCCAGAACTCCAGGGCAGAGTCTACCAGATTGACCATTTCGTTATGATCGTAAACTCTGGACGCGTAGGGAATCCTATCTCCCTCTTCAAACGGTTTTTTCTGATTATGGAATGTATCGCAATATTCGGCAGTCATGTCCAGAATCGTCTGTCTGGCTTCCTGCTCGCTCATATTTTCAAACATAACGTTCTCCTTTTCTATCAACCAAAAAATTCTCGAATCTGCTGATCCGTTGCCTCTAGCATATCCTGGCCTTCTAAATACTGCCTGGACCATTCGACGGTTTTTTCCACTGCCTCTTTTACATGGTAACGGGGCGTCCAGCCAAACACTTTTTTGATTTTCGAACAGTCTAATTTTAAAAAGTTCGCCTCGTGAGGGCCGCCGTCATACTGATTGACCCAAGTCTGTCCATCTCCCCATGTCTGGCAGAACAAATCGGTAAGAGTTCCAGTTGTCACACAGTCTGCGTCATCCGGCCCTACATTATAATATCCTGCAAACTGAATATCTTCATACTGCTTCATGGCAATCTCCAGATAGACTGCCAGAGGTTCCAACACGTGCTGGTAGGGCCTGGTGGAATGAGGATTTCTTACAATAATCTCCTTTCCTGCAGCCGCTGCCCGTATGCAGTCCGGAATAATCCGGTCATTGGCAAAGTCGCCGCCGCCGATGACATTTCCGGCTCTGGAAGTGGAAATGGCGCAGCGTCCGTCTCCAAAAAAGGACTTCTGATAGCTGTGGGTTACCAGTTCAGAACAGGATTTGCTGTTGGAATAAGGGTCATAGCCATCTAATGGATCGCATTCCCGGTAGCCGTACTCCCACTCCTTATTTTCATAGACCTTATCGGTAGTAATGTTGACAAAAGATCGCACCGACTGGGTCAGCCGGATGCACTCTAGCAGATTCACCGTCCCCATTACATTGGTCTCGTAGGTATAAACCGGATCTTTATAAGAATCACGTACAATCGGCTGGGCCGCCAGATGGAATACCACCTCCGGCTGGACTTCTTCAAAAACCTGACGAAGCTTTTCCAGATCCCGGATGTCTCCGATTCGGGAATCCATAGTATCCTCTAAGCCGATAATCTGATAAATCGACGGGTCAGTCGGCGGATTTAACGCATAGCCGGTCACCTTAGCGCCGCACAGCGCCAAAATTCTGCACATCCAGGTTCCTTTAAAACCGGTGTGTCCAGTGACAAGGACCCGTTTCCCCTGATAAAATGAAGTTAATTCCTGTAAGGTCATATCCACTCTCCTGTTTGTTTCCAAATCTGCTTATTCTTAAATCCTTATTCCCAAATCTTCCAGGGTGCTTTGCCGGACTGCCACATAGCTTCCAGCTGCTGTTTGTCTCTCTGGGTGTCCATGCATTTCCAGAATCCCTCGTGATGGTACGCCATCAGCTGTCCATCCTTTGCCAGATTTTCTAAGGGTTCTTTTTCCAAAACAGTAGTATCGTCTGTTAAATAGTCAAAAATGCCGGAATTCAGCACCATAAATCCACCGTTAATCAAAGCACCGTCATTGTCATTTTTCTCCCGGAATGCCTGAACCTGGCCTTCTCCGTTTAAATCCAGAACGCCAAACTTCTGGCCTACGTTGACGCTGGTAAGGGTTGCAATTTTTCCATGATTTTTATGGAACTGAACCAGGGCATTTAAATCTACATCTGCCACTCCGTCTCCGTAAGTCAGCATAAACGGCTCGTCTCCCACAAATGGACGGATCCGCTTTACCCGGCCGCCGGTCATGGTATTTAGACCAGTGTCTACCAGAGTTACCTTCCAGGGTTCTGAATAGTTGTTGTGGACTTCCATCCGGTTATTTGCCAGATCAAAGGTCACGTCTGAAGTGTGGAGGAAGTAATCGGCAAAAAACTCTTTGACTACATACTGCTTATATCCCAGGCAGATTACAAATTCATGAAATCCGAACTGGGAATAATATTTCATAATATGCCATAAAATCGGTTTTTCTCCGATTTCAATCATAGGCTTTGGTTTTAAATGGCTTTCTTCGCTGATTCTGGTGCCAAATCCGCCAGCTAATAAAACAACTTTCACGATTTTTCCTCCTTACGACCGTATACATTCCACTGATTTGTCTCTAAAATCTCCAGGGCCTTTCTGATTTTCTCAGGGCCTTTTCTATATTCAAAAATATCTTCTAATTCCTGATCACTGCAGTTTTTATAATTTAATGCTGCTGTTATCTTTTCCTCATAACGTTCTTTCCGGTAAGGCGCTTTTACAATCTCATCTGCAGTGGTGGCAATGCTGCCGCACAGCATTACTCCAGTAAAGAAAACCGCCAGAACCGCTGCTGCCGAATGGCCTTTCTTTCCCTTCTGTTTCTGTCCTCTGTTTTCTGATTCCAGTTTCCAGGCAATGGCGGCTGTCAGCACAATTCCTATAATTCCCATCTGGAACTGGACTGCATAACGGGAACTCATTCCGTAATTTTCCTGACTTAAAAAAATCCATCGGGAAATCAGAATCAGCACATGGCTGCACCCGCCAGATAAAATCAGCAGCAGGGGAAACAAGGTTTTTTCATAAATTTTGTATCGGAAGTTTAACCATAATCCCAGCAGATATCCGCCCATAACGCCCAGCCCGATAAACAGCATCATATGATTGGAAAGGTGCAGACGGCTCTGCATGGTCTCTCCGCCTAAAAACATAGATGCAAAAGACTTAATAAAAAAGGCGGGGAAAAATTTGGGATTCTGTCTCAGCGCTTCCATCAGGGTCAATTCTGTAGCCCCTGCGTGTTCCTCTACGGTACAGGCATTGCTTACCATGTAAATCCCTAACGGAATCAGAATGCACAGCAGCCAGAGAACATATTCCTTCAGCGCTTTTTTATCATCTTGTATGAGTCCGCTCCAGATACACAAATATCCATATACAACTATCATTACGCCGGAGTATACTGCACAGTATTGTCCTGCAACTCCCAGGGTAATCAAAAACGGAAATACGATTAACAATGGTCTGTCCCAGGGCTTTTCGGTCTTTTGTCCATGCCGGATTCCAGCCCTTTTGCTCTGCCATACCCGATCCACAATCAGGTAATAATAATAGAAACAGGCAAAGGCCAAAAAATGAGCCCAGCCGCTTCCATTGGTCAGCATTTCCCATTTATTTAAACTGAACATAAACAGGCTGACTGCGGCCAGCGTAAGAATTCCCAATTTTTCTTTTCTGACATATAATCCGATTACCCAGGCTGCCAGTCCCAGTCCCAGAATCCCCAGAATCTGGTCAAAACGGACACTGAATCCAAAAAATGTGACGTTAATTCCTCTGCTGAGGAAATTAACCGGGATTCTGGTAAAAATATCTGCTACAAAAAACTTGTCCGGATTCCACACATCCGGCAGGTAGGAATTAATCAGCCGGATATAGTCCGAATATACCACGTCGCTGGTGGCAGAGCAGACATACCACAGGCAGAACAGAATGCCTGCTATGGGAAACAGCACGTATCGGTAAGACCGTTTCATTATATCGTAAATCCTCCTATTTGTAAAACTCTATTAGTCAGCCCTTATTTCCATCAGTACCGCCAGGCGGTCCGTTCCCCGTTGTTCTTTGGCGTCCTGCATATAGAAATTGTGGCAAAATTCCAACTCGATAATCTGATACGGCTCTGCTTTGATGTCCTGGTAATACACGCTTTCCGTCACCGGAATCTGTGCCGCCAGATTTCCGTCTATATAAATTTCGGTAGTCTCTCCTCCGGTTAAAATGCCAGGGAACATAAATTTCAGATGAATGACGCCTTCTTTTCCGGTCATAATACGGATTCTGGCCGTTTCATCCATCCAGCCGTCGCTGTAATACCCCTCTATCCGCTGGCATTTTAAACTGCGGGCCGTCTCTGTAATATCCTGGAATCCATTGTGGGCCGGATCTTCCGTTAAAACCAGCATCTGATCCGTTACCTGACCGATTTCTAACATACTGTCCACAAACTGAACCGTTGTGCCCTCTGCCTTTCTCTCCTTGTCAAATACTTTAAAGAACGTCCTGGCCGTAAAATCGCTCATCTCATAAGAGTTTCCTACAATGTAAATGGTTTTTCCGAAAATCTCATCGCCGTATTTTTCATAGGTTTCCTCTGCCAGGGAATTGTAACGGAGCTGGTTGGGCCAGAAATACAGCTTCGGGTACTGCTGCCGGTAAAAACACTCAACCGGAAACATCAACGCCAGATACAAAAGAAACCCTCCTGCATAAACGCCTCTCCTAAAAAGTCTCTGATTGCTGCTTTCCCTCTTTTCCCACTTTCCAGCCGGCTGCCGCAAAGCTCCTGATATGTAGCAGAGAAACAGCAGCGCGGCTGTATAGGAAACGTAAATCCATCGCATTTCTACCCGTACTGTTACGCTGGAAGCGCCGATACACAGGGCGATAAAGGTTAGAAATAACACCGTATTCTTCAAATATCCGACCGCCTGTTTCCGGTTCCGGATCATCTGCACCGCAAATGCCAGTACAAACAAAAGCAATACCAAATCTGCCAATATTACCAGCATCTTGACCAGGCGGGGAGAATCTGCCCAGGACATCCCGTTTAGATGTTCCGGCCCTGCGTTGCATCCAAAGATGTAGGCCACCTGGCTGATCGCGTAGCCAATGGCTTCTGACAGGGAAAAGGTATCTGTCACCTGGGTTCCTCCGGTTCCGGCAGGAACCACCGAGCCAATGGTCAGCCGCCGGATTGCCATAGCCGCTCCGAAGGAAACCAATGGAGACAGCCACTTTTTCCAGTCTGGTTTTTCCTCTCTTTTTCCAACCAGAAACAGAGCCAGATAAATCAGTGGAAACAGAGCCAGATACCGTTCATGGACAAAGCAAACCGCAAAATACAGGATACAAGCTGCGTAAAACTGTTTGTCCCTGCCTTCTTCATTTAGAAACAGATACAGACAGATTAAGATTCCCAGCGCCATAATCGTGGCCGCCGTCTCCATAAGACCGTATACCTGGCTAATCTGATAATAAGACATACGGGACAACAGATACAAAATGCCTGCCAGAAATCCGGTAAACCGGCACTTTGCCAATCTGGTTCCAAACCAGTAGACTAAGCCTGCCGCCAGAGTATTGAGTACAATATTGATTGGCACAAACCAAGTCACATGATTTCCTACAAAGGCCAGTTCCAGCCAGGCCATCAGGTAATACAAAAAGCGGAATCTGGTGCTTCCTACGGGAAAATTAAATTCCGTAAAAGACTGTTCTCCATAACAGGACCACAAATAGAGATCATCCATATAAAGGCCTTTGATTTCAATTCCGCGATTGATAAAAAAAGCGAATATCCCTAACAGAAGAACGGCAATTACATCATTTTTCCATTTGTTTATTTGTTCCAGAGAACGCTTTCTTTCCATTATCTGTTTTCCTTCCTGACTCATTTCCCTACTGGGGAAGTATCTTTGTATAAAACTCTTCTGCAGCCAAAGCTGCCTGTTCCGATCCGTATCCGGTTCCGTCCAGACTGACTTTTCCCACCATGTTTCCATTTTCATAGCGGATTTCGGTCAGACTTCCTTCCTCTACCAGATAACGGAGTACGTCCCACTCCCTGCTTCCGGCCTTTAAATGTCCGGCTTCTGCATAAATATAATCCGTTTTTGCATAGCGAAGATAATCCTTGAAATTTTCAAGGGTCTTTACCAGAACCACATTGCCTCCGCTTCCGGTAGTATCATAGTAAGACTGGACACTGCAGGCAAAATCCAGGCACTGGGGGTGTTCTCCAAACGCAATTACCCGGTTTCTCGGATTGGAAGACAGGAATTTCCAGATTTCCCCTCTTCCGGCTGCTTCTGCCTTCTGGTAACTTTCTGTTCTATGGTCATAATAGCCCTTATGCTTAAAAGAAACAGGAGTAAATCCCACGCCTCCTGCCCAGCTTGTAAGAGACATCACCGTAATCTGAAACACCACCGTCAGTACAGCCAGCCCTGTTGTCCACTTCGGCCAGACAGTTCCTGCTCTGTCTTTTACACCACTTTTAGGAAGAGCAAACGCTGCGCAGACTGCAGCTAGAGAATACCACAGCATAAAATAGTTTCCGTCTACCTGCCACAGCAGATAAATGCTGACAATGCTGATTGTACTGACCACAAAAAGAATGGTCCAGAGAAGTCTGGTTTCCTTTTTCTTTGCCGCCTTTTTGCCCCAGCAGATGGCCGCTGTCAGGCACAACAGGAACAGTCCGGTTCCCCAGGCGATAATCACATGATCCATGTCGTCTCCCAGTGGGGCAAAAAACATTCTGACCAGCCGATCTGCCAGATGGAGAATCCCTCCCAGTACCCCCATGGAAATTCCTTCATTGGGAATGGAACTAAAGACAAAGGGCCAGCTTACCTGAAAGCCCAAAAGTTCCCAGATGCTGGTAAATACCGAGGTAGACGGCATTCCGGTAAGGAAGTAGGTTCTGACCCACAGGCCCAAAAGCGCCGCTCCTGGAACAAAGAGAAAGCGGAAAAATCCTGCTCCTTTTGCCAGAAGTCTAAAAACCGGCGTTTTCATCGCCATTAAACATAAGAGGCCTGATCCCACCGCTGCCGTCGAAAACACCAGGGAGGTGGGCTTTAATGTAAAACTAATGAGGCAGGCGCCGACTGCCATGAAAAGATGCCCTGCCTGCTCTTTTCTGTCCTTTGAACGAACCATAAAAAAAAGTCCTTCTATAGCTGCAAGCTGAAACAGAAGCGTCAGAATATCGCTTTTTGCCGTCACAGACATATTTAAGATTCCAGGAGTCAGAGCCATGGCACAGGCTGCAAACAGTCCTCTCTTCCTGCCTCCTGTGGCTGCCGCCAGCCGGTATCCCATAACCAGTACCCCAACCGTCTGCCAGATGGTAAATGCCAGGACAAACCCATAGCTTGGAAGGCCGGAAAGAGGCAGCGCCAGCACCTCCAATCCTTTGGAATAAGTATAGACTACATTGACGCTTCCCAAATTTTCATAGATTCCCCTGCCATTGTCCAGGATATAAGGAGAACGCAGACCGTAATGAAGAGAGTCATAGTCCAGGGCCACATTCATCCGTCCCGCCTGAATCAGAATGCAGGTCAGCATAATGGCAAGCATCAGTCCCTCTGTTTTGTCCCATTGTCCTCTCTCTTCTAAAACCAGGAAGTGAAATACGTTCTTTCCCTTCTTTTTCTGAACGTAAATCCACAAAAGTTCTCCAACGGCCAGAACAACTGCCAGGCCTCTCCACAGATCCATACCTCCGGTTCCAAACGCAGAAATGACACAAACCAGGATCATCCATAAACCGGATCCCATAATAAGGGACGATGGATGAAACAGAGGGCCATCCTTCCATCCGCCTAAGAAGCTGGTTCCCATTTTTCCCAGAATTAACAGGAACAGGCTGTAGGCTCCGGAAACCAGAAGAGGCAAAAATGCCTGATGGCACCAGGAGAATACAAAAATCCCCATCAGTGCCATCCAAGTCCCTGATCTCTTCGTTTTTACCACGCAGAAAGAGACGAACATCCATACAAATACTGCCCCAACCTCGGCAAGCATCTGTATATTGTTATTCCAGCGTAAGACCTCTCCTAGCGGGCCGTTTATAAACAGGCACCCTATTCCCACCGCCAGGACCGCTGCTGCCAGCAGCCCCAGAAATACGCTCTTTCTTTTTTCCTGATTACTCATATTCCTTGTACGCCCTTTTATAAAAATGCATGATCCCTTTTACAATAGGATCTGGCCAGAAACGGGAAAACATCTCCATTTCTTCCCTGCTTCTTCGATCTCCTTTCATACAGGCCTTGGTTGCATTGGCCTCATGGATCCGGTAATACAGAAGGGGACGCTCTGCACAGATAAACCGACCCTCCCATTTTGCCAGGCGGTCAAAGGTATCCCAGTCTAAGGCATATTGAAATCTGGAATCAAATATAGGACTTCCGATTAACTCTTTGTTGTACGTACAAGACGGACAGCAGATGGGATTTCCAAAAACAAGGGCCGCCCGTTTCACTGCAGTTATATGGTTCAGAGCCGGAATCCGCAAGGGGAGGCGCAGGATCTTTTTTACCAGCCGCACCTTGTCCCTGACTGCCAGATCATTTTCCTTTACCAGCACGTAATCCGTCGTAAACATGGTCATATCCGGATACTTCCTTGCGTAAGAAAGCAGAGTTTCTTTATATTTTTTATGATACATATCGTCCTGATGGGCAATGGTGACAAATCGGGCGTCTGCCATATGGCAGGCAAACTCCCAGTCGTCCCTGATATTGCTCTGTCCCTTCCTGACAAATACGGGAATCTCATAGCTTTCTGCCAGTCCCTCTATATAACTGCTGGGCGTAGAGGTACACAAGATAATATCCGCCGGAACGGTCTGCATCTTCAAGGAGCGGATGCAGGCCTCCAGATACGGTGAATCCTGATAAGCGCAGATTGCAAATACGTGTTCTTTCATAATAACCCCTTATTTTATATCAATCGAAAAAATGATCTTCCAGCATCAGGCACAATGCATGGTAGATCGGAAGATGCAGTTCCTGGATTTTATAGGTTTCCTGCTCCGGCACGATGATGGCCGTATCCGCTGATTTTGCCAGCTTTCCGCCGTCTCTTCCGGTTAATACCACTGTTTTTAACCCCTTTGCTTTAGCTGCAGCCAGAGCGTACAGAATATTTTTGGAATTTCCAGATGTGGAAATCCCCAAAAATACGTCTTCCGGTCTGGCATATCCCCAAAGCTGCTGGGCATATATCATTTCCCCGTTTACATCATTTAAAAACGCTGTAGAAAGACCGGTGTGTCCGGTTAACGCAATGGCTGGAAGCCCTCCCTGAAGGCATTCTGCCAGCTCCTTTCCCAGATTTTCTTCAATACTGCTGTCCTGACTGATTTGTGTTCCTGCCTGTTCCAGCAAAACCTGTTCTTCTTTGCTGACTCTGCGGCGCTTCACAAAGCCCTTCATCAGCTCTCCTACAATGTGCTCTGCATCGGCGCAGCTTCCTCCGTTTCCAGCAATCAGAAGTTTTCCACCCTGTTCATAACAGGTTTCCAGTATCTTGTAAGCCGCCTCTATCTGATCCCCGATTGGTTTTAACTGGGGATACCGTTCTGTTAATAAGGTTACGTATTCTTTGGATGCCATTGGCCTTCCTCCTTAAAAATCCAGTCTGCCGCTTCCATCAGGTTTTCTGCGTAATACTCATAGTCTTTCGTAGTCCGTCTGCCCTGGCACTGGTTTTCAAAAAGTTCTTTTCCATAGCCAGTGCCCACCAGAATCGATGAAACGCCGAAATTATGTCCGGCCTGGGTGTCAATCAGTTTATCGCCAATCATGTAGGAATGGGCTTTTTCCATGGCAAAATCCCGTTCTGCCTGAAGGAACATTCCAATCCCGGGTTTCCGGCAGTCACACTGTTTCCTATATTCACCGATTCCATGCTCTGGATGATGGGGACAGAAGTAAAAGCCGTCAATATGGGCATTTTTTTCTGCCAGAACCTGATTCAGATACTGATTTAGCATCTCCAGATCCTTCTCCGTATAATACCCCCGTCCAATGCCGGCCTGATTGGTAATGACTATCACCAGAAAGCCGGCCTGATTAAACCGGCTGATGGCTTCTGCCGCTCCGGGGAGAATCCTTAAATCCTCCGGCCTGTGCAGGTAGTTGACTTCTTCGTTAATCGTACCATCTCTGTCTAAAAAAATAACCGGCCGTTTTTCCATTTTATAATTGAAACTCATAATTTCCGTTTGGCATATGGACTTTGACTGCATCATACTGCCATCTGTCCTCGTTGGTAATCCAACTCTGTGCCCCTCTCAGTTCAAAATTCCAGTCTGTTACCTGACCGCCTGCCGCTTCCATACGGGCTGCTACTACATGGCGGATATTATATGGACAGAACATCAGCAGGAAACCGCCGCCGCCTGCTCCAAGAAGTTTTCCTCCCAGTGCCCCTGCCTTCTTTGCCTCATTATACAGTTCGTCAATCTGGGGATTGGTAATCTTGCTGCTCATCCGTTTCTTGCTTTCCCAGCCATAATCCAGGAGTTTTCCAAAACTGTACAGATTTCCCTTTAACAGCTCGTCCTTCATGGCATAAGCCAGGGCCTTTACCTCGCACATGGCGTCAAAAGCGTCTTTTTTCTCGTAATTTTTCACCTGATCTTTGATGATATTTGCAGAAACATGGATGTTGCCAGTATAACACAAAAGCAAGTTGTACTGGAGTTCATGGATTATGTCTTTTTTAATCCTAAGAGGATTGACTACCACATTGTTGCGTCCGTGAAACTCGATAAAATTAAAGCCTCCGAATGCTGCTGCATACTGATCCTGATAGCCGCCGTCAATCTTCAAATCCAGACGTTCTACCTGGTAGGCCAAATCTGCCAGCGCATAATTGTCTAACTCCACGCCCTTCCAGCGGGCCATGGCGGTTAAAAGCGCCACCATAACCGTAGACGACGTTCCCAGACCAGATCCTGGAGGCGCGTCACACTGAAGGTATACTTCGCAGCCCTGACGGATGTCCATGGCCTTTAGCGCCGCAGTCACCAGATCCAGCTTGCCGTCATAGACATAGTTTTCTTTTGTATTGTATTTTACCGTTGTATCAAAATCCAGGGAATGGGCAATAATCTGGTCATCTTCTCTTGGTACAATGGAACAATACGCATATTTGTTGATGGTACTTCCAATAATAGCGCCGCCCTGTTCCTCGCAGAATGGGGCAACATCCGTACCGCCGCCTCCGAAACTGACTCTTAGAGGCGCTCTTCCTCGAATTACCATACGACCACTCCTTTTCTCACATCTTCCTGAAACTGGAAATAGGCTTCCGGAATCCCGATGTCAATAAAATATCCATCATTGACGAATCCACCCAGACGTTTTCCCTCGTTCATCCACTTTGGTATCATTTCATTTTCCAGGGAAACCTTTCCTTCCGGTATCTGATCCAGCAGAGATTTCCTGATTAGATAGATTCCTCCGTTGATGGTTCCAGGACGGCTTTCCTGATTTTTTTCATTAAATCCGGTCAGCATCCCATCCTGAAGCACCGCTTCCCCATAGCGGGATACGTCAGGAACTTCCCGAAGCACAAGAGCCATATCCAGACTCTTTTCCTGCTGCATGGCCGCAAGACGGGAATAATCAATCTGGTAAAAGGTATCTGCATTTAATACGTAAACGCTGTCATCCTCTACGAATTTTCCGGCGTTTTTAATCGCTCCTGCTGTTCCAAGAAGCGTTTCCTCATAGGCGTAGGAAACCTTCACGCCAAAAGCGCTTCCGTCTCCAAAATATTCCTCTACCATGGATCCTTTATAACCCACTGCAAAAATAATATGGGTAATTCCATGACGGGACAGTTCGTGAACCACATATTCCATAAAGGGACGTCCTTCAATCAGGGCCATGGGTTTCGGCCGGTCGCTTACTACGCTGCGAAGTCTGGTTCCCAGGCCTCCTGCCAGTAATATTGCCTGCATTTTGTTGTCCTCCTGTATCTGCTGTAAAGGATGTTATACGCCTAAATATCCTTTTACTAATTCATAAGTCTGCTCTAAGCCCTTAATGTGGGTTCTTTCTGTGCCATGGGAAGCGTGAACGCCCTGGCCAATCAGCGCGCCTCTGATGTCGTTGCCTCCCTTTAACGCTGCAGACACATCGGAACCGTAATGCGGGAAAATGTCTACTGCATAGTCCAGTCCTTTTTCCTCTGCAATCTGGATCAGCCGGTTGGTCATCTCATAATCATAAGGGCCGGAAGAATCCATGGCGCAGATAGATACTTTATACTCATCTCCATTTAAGTCGTCTCCAATGGCGCCCATATCGATTGCTAAAAATTCACTGATGTCTTCCGGAATCCAGGAACCGCCAAATCCTACCTCTTCAAAGTTGCTGATGGCAATCTTTACCGGACGTTCCGGACGCTTTCCAGTCTCAGACAAATACTTTAATACTGCCAGAAGCACTGCTACGGAAGCTTTGTCATCTAAATGGCGAGAATTAATAAACCCGCTTTCGGTATAGCGGAACATAGGATCAAAGCTGATGTAGTCGCCTGCATTGATTCCCAGGGCTTTTACATCGTCTTCGTTTTTTACTGGCTCGTCAATACGGATTTCCATATTTTTCAACTTTCTTTCCATGGTTCTGGCATCGTCATAGGTGTGTACGGAAGGCGCTGTGGTAAGAATGGTTCCGGTATAGGTCTTTCCGGTGCGGGTGTGAATCTTGCAGTAAGTTCCCTCGATAGATTCCATCATATACCCGCCTACGCTGACAAACCGAAGGGTTCCCTGAGAACTGATGGAACGAACCATAGCCCCTAACGTATCTCCATGGGCGGTCAGTCCCAGCGTTTCTTTTTCTTCACAGCCGCAGGCAGCGGGAACTTCAATAATCAGACCGCCCTTTTTACTGTAAAACGAAGAGAAACCAAAGCGTTTCGCTTCTTTCTCAATGGTTTCCATAATCTCTTTTGTAAATCCGCTGGGGCTGGGAATATTCACCAGCTTTTCTAAAATTTTCACTATATATTCCATTTCTGGCGTTAACATCTGCTTACTCATCTGGTAAAGTCCTCCTTAATCACATCCCAGGCTCCGTCTACGCTGAAATGAGCCTTGATATAATCCTGTGTGCTGTCTGACAACTGTTTTAAACGCTTAATATCCCGATACAGTTTTACGGTCTTATCTGCAAATTCCTCTGCTCCGTCTGCAATCTCCAAGGTCTTTTCCACATCCGGGATTCCCTCTGCGCCAATGGATGTGGTCACAATAGGCGCACCGTTGTAAATAGCTTCTACTACTTTGCCTTTTACCCCTGCGCCGTAGCGGAGAGGAACCACAACAATCCGGCACTTCTGGTAGATGGTTTCCAGTTCTTCATCACTGACAAATCCCTTTATGATAATACCGTTTCCAGGCTGTTCCAGCGCTTTAATCTCGTCTGTCACTTTGGATCCCACTACATAAAACTTCATATCTGGAATCTGTGCCCGGATCAGCGGGAAAATCTCCCTGGCAAACCACAACACTGCGTCTGCATTGGGCGGATGGGCAAATCCTCCCACAAATACCAGTCCTTCCCGCTTTTCAAAGTCTTTTTCTATCTTATCCAGAAACTTATCGTACACATACGCGGTAATGGCCTTTACCGGAATCTCCGGATTAATTTTGTGGATAGCCTGTTCTTCGATATAAGACGGATAATAGGAAACCGCCGCTTTCTGCATCATAGAAAGTTCAATGGCCCGCCAGTAGTCTGCCTCCCGCTTTATCTTAATATCTCCGGCCAGTTCATATTCCCGTCCTAACCGCAGGAAATGAAGGTCATGGCCATAGTAAATGACCTTGATATTGGTGTGGTCTTTGATAAAGTCTACATACTTGGTGGCAATATGAGGCCGGTTTAAGTAAGCAAAATCAATTTCATCCCCATTTTTTTCCAGCCAGTCCCAGATACCAGTCTGATACTCCTGACCGTAAAGGATTTCCACTCCCATCTGCTGCAGCGTGGTAGAATAAGGTTCTTCATGAAGGAAGTTGTCTCCTAAAAACTTTACTGCAAAACCCTTTTTAAGAAACATCTTAATATATTGATAAGTGGTCTTGGAGCCCGCATCCTTGTCAAAAGTGGGCACGTAGTGATCCACAATCAATACCACCGGTTTTTTCTGGCTTCTTTCTCTTGCCCGGAATGGGTTTGGATTGCCGTCGTTTACCGACTGCTTCTTAAACTCGTCTGCCCATTTTTCTTTTAACTTTCTGCTGTTTTCCACCTGATACCGCTTTAAGCCAGTGCCGTTGACATCGGTTCCATTGGAAACGCCTTCAAAGTGAATGACCTTGGAAAGCGGCTGATATACTACCCTATATCCTGCTTTCCGGACTTCAAATGCCAGGTCAGAGTCCTCACAGTAAGCAGGGGCAAACCGATCGTCAAAACCGCCAATCTGATCCCACAATGCTTTAGAAAGCAGAATAGCTGCGCCGGAAATATAATCCACATCTTTTACATAATTGTATTCTGCCTTATCCGGATTGTCCAGACGGCCGTAATTCCAGCCGGAACCGTCGCTCCAGATGATTCCTCCTGCTTCCTGAAGACGTCCGTCCGGATAAACCAGCTTGGATCCTACCATACCAATCGTCGGATCAGACTGAATCAAAGTTACCAGAGAACTGAGCCACCTGTCGGTTACCTGGGTATCATTATTTAAAAACATAATATAACGGCCTCTGGCCTTTTTTGCCGCCTGATTGCAGTTTCTTAAAAATCCCTGGTTTTCCTGATTCCGGCTGATAACCAAATTTTCCGCAAATTTAGACAACTCTGCCGTCGCATCTGTAGATACATCGTCTGCAATGATGATTTCATAAGTCACGTCCGGCGTATGCTCTAAAATCGACTTTAAGCAGGCATAGGTATAGTGAATCTGGTTGTAAACCGGAATAATAATAGAAACTTCCGGCTGCCCCTCTTTTGGAAATACCAGTTTGCCGGTTTCCCGATAGCCGTCTCCAATCTTAAAATCTCCTTCTATCCGGTTGCGGCCCTCTTTGGTAAAATAGAGACGGCCGTAATAATCTGGATGGCGAACCGTTCCAATGGCGTATTTTAACACCTTATGGCGTCTGGTTCCTTTTGGGAAACGGCGGCGCACTGCATTGGCCAGTTTCCGGTAAACCTTATAAATCAGGGCTTCATGGCCATTTAAATAGGTCATGGTTTTCCCCATCTCGTCAATCTCGTGACGCAAATCCTTGATGATAATCTCCAGATTTGCCACATGATTGTTGGTCAGGCGCAAGATTTCCTGGTCTTTTTTAATGGTAATATTACGGTCTTCCTCTTCCTCCTGAAGCACTACAATCCGCTCCATGGCTTTATTTAAGTCTGCATCCTTCTGCTTTAACTCTTCCCCGGTAACGATTCTCTGCTCAAAATGCTTTAAATATCCCTGGTCGCTATCTCCATGAACATAGGATTGGAAGGATTTTTCCATATCGCCATACACAGCCGCCGCTTCCGGACAGATGCCAAACTCTGTTAAAAAGGCAGTCAGATCGCAGTATTCCATCAGTTTTTCATACTTGTAATAAAAGTAAGCCAGATTCCGGTAGCGGGCAAACTCAGCAGGAATCGGGAAATCAAAGACCCATTCGTAGTCAATGATCCAGATTTTGCCGTCTTCATCCTCCATCATATTTTCAAAAATACCATCTAAATTGGTAACCGGATAGGAATCTCCTGCAAACTGGAAGCCCTCCGGCTGCTCACCAAATACTTCTGTAAATCCGGAGGTCACAGAAAAACGCTCCATCTGGCCGTCTGATACCGAAAAGACTTTGTCCATAGCAGCATTTAATTCTGCAACAGGCGCCTGGCCATTTTTAATCTGCCTTCCCAGAATTTCCGCCAGAGTTTCCCCTTTGATAAATGGAAATCTGGCCGTCCGGCCATCTGCACTGACAGCCACATCGGCTGCTTCGATATTCTGATAACACTGCTTTAACTGCTCTTTTTTCTCTTTCAGGGACTGGATATGGCTGGATGCCGCCGCAGTCAGCGCCGTTTTTTCCACCCACCGTTTTCCCTCTTCTTCAATGATACTGGTCCGGATCTGAAACTCTTCTTTCCTGGTCCGGTTGTATTTTACAAAAATTGTCTCTTTCATCATTTCTCCCAAATTACCAGATAGGAATCTGCAAACTGCGGAAACTGTCCTTCCCGCAAAAGCTCGTCAAATCCGGCTTCTTCGCTGAAATACCGGAACCCAGGCTTATCATAGGCCACAGACAGGTTGCTTAATTCTCCTTTTTCCGGCAGACGTCTGCTGGAATATACTGCTGTCGGAAGGCGGTGATCCGGTACTGGATAATACACTGCCGGATCATGGCTGTCCATACATTCTTTTGTTATCCCGCCTAAAATCCTCCAGGTTAGAGACGCAGTTTCTTCTTCCCGCTCTGCTCCTGCAAAAAACCGCAGTCCAATCCGGTTAAATCCAGCAATGATCAGCTGTCCTTCAGGCTTTAACCGCTTTTTTAGCAAGCGCAGCGTTTCCTTTAGTCCTGCCTCTTCGTCCTGCCTGTTTTCCGATAATCCGAAAAGCAGATCCTTTCGGAGTTCCGGAATAAAAATATAATCGTAGCTTTCTGGTTCCAGGCTTTCTAAGGAGACCTCTTTTAACAGCTTCACATTTTCTGCCTGGGGATAACGGCGCTTTACCACTTCCAGATCCTCATCCTGCAGATCCCACACGTCTATCTGGTTCAGCCGTCCTGCCAGCATACCGGTTAAGGCGCCGTAGTCTGCTCCAACCTGCAAAAGCCGTCCTTCCGGCTTCCAGTCATACCACTCCAGCAAATTTTCCCGAATCGGGGACAGGGCGTATAACACTTCCGGGGTTTCTTCTGTCTCCAGGGCCTTCTGAATGCCATCCGGTCCGGAACCATATTTTTCTAATATATCTAAAATCTGATAGCTAATATCCTTCATCGTTTCACTGCCTTTACCTGGGATTCCATGTCATAAACCCCAACTGTATTTTTGTTGGAAATTACCGTTAAATTGGCCACGTCATAAAGCCGGTGGTACACCACGTGTTCCCCATGCTCAAATCCGGTGCAGCTCATGGACAGCAGATATTCTCCGCCCTGAAGGGTCATTTTCTGGGTGAATTCTACCTGGTACTCATCCCCGTTTTTCACCGGCTGGATATCGGTTCCCTCAAACATGGTGTTGGTTCCCGTTAAATCTGTTCCCTTTTTATCTTTAATGGTATAGGTAAAAATAGGCGCTTCTATGTCCGCATGGAAACGGATGCATTCCCGGATGGTAAACATCTCTCCTTTGATCAGAAGATTGGTCAGACTTCCTCTCTCGTCAAACAGTCCCAGATCGTATATTTCTGCCCTGCCGTCGCCGTATTCGGTACGATTGGCGTTGATGGTGATTTTAGACTTCATCAGTTCTTTGGATTCCGGCTGTTTGTTCTCTTCCCCATCGGAAAATCCGGCGGCAAAATCGGTCATCTCCAAATCAGATACCCCGTTATTTTTTACAGTTCCATCCTTTTGGGCTGCCAGTTCTTCGTCTAATGCTTCCATCTGGCCTGCCAGAATCTTCTTATACAAATCTACCATGTGGCCTGCGCTTCCCTCTGCCACAAAATTGCCCTTGTTGAGCAGCACAACTTTATCACAATACTTGATAATACTTCCCATATCATGGGTTACCATCAGAATCGTCGTACCGCTCTTACGGATTTCTTCCATCCTGCGGTAGCACTTGGACTGGAAGAACACGTCTCCTACTGAAAGCGCCTCGTCTACAATCAGAATCTCCGGCTCTACATTAATGGCCAGAGCAAAGGCCAGGCGGACAAACATACCGCTGGAATAGGTCTTAACCGGCTGATAGACAAAGTCTCCGATCTCTGCAAAATCCAGAATATCTTGAAGCTTTTCATCCATTTCCTTTTTGGAATACCCCATCATGGTTCCATTCATGTAAATGTTCTCAATTCCGGTGTAATCCATGTTAAATCCGGCTCCCAGCTCCAGAAGGGCGGAAATCTTGCCGTTTACCTTAACTTGTCCGGTAGTCGGGGTCAGAACCCCGGTAATAATCTTTAAAATCGTAGATTTTCCGGAACCGTTGGTGCCGATAATTCCAACGGTCTGTCCCTTTTCCACATGAAAAGAAAGCTCATTTAAGGCGTAAAAATCTTTGTGGTATTCTTTATGGGAAAGATTCAAAGATTCTTTCAGCCTGTCGATGGGCTTATCATATAATTTGTAAATCTTCGTTACTTTATCAACCTCTATGGCATATTTTGTTTCTAACTCAGACATTCTGCCTCCATCTTGTCTTCTCTTAATCTCTCTTCTCTTAATCTCAGTCTGCCCAAAACAGCCTCAGCAGAAACAAAATTCTGCATTATGGCATACTAAGCGCATTATATGGGGAGTATACCACAAATGGAGGACTGCCGCAAGACATGGAAAAACAGTCAGAGGATGTGATTTTTTACCTGCATACCCTGACTGTTTCTTGAGTTTTTTTCTATTGACCAGATCTTTTCACATGAACCATTATATTACTTACCCCAACACTACATCCAGAATCATCATCACGCTGAATCCGGCTGCAAAAAACAGGGTTCCCACATTAGAGTGACGTCCAGCAGACATTTCAGGAATCAGTTCTTCTACTACAACGTAAAGCATGGCTCCTGCCGCAAAGCTAAGCAAGTACGGCATCGCCGGCACTACCAGGCTGGCAGCTGCGATGGTCAGAATGGTACCTGCAGGTTCTACAATTCCAGAAAGCATTCCATATAAAAAAGCCTGCGTTTTTGAAACTCCTTCTGAGCGAAGAGGCATGGAAATAATTGCGCCTTCCGGAAAATTCTGGATTGCAATGCCTAAAGCAAGAGCCAACGCCCCTGCTGCCGTAAGACTGGTACTGCCGTTTAAAAGTCCTGCATACACGACTCCAACTGCCATTCCTTCCGGAATGTTGTGGAGTGTAACAGCCAAAACCAACATCGTAGTCTTTTTTAAAGCTTTTTTCGGTCCTTCTGCCTGTTGTGCATTCCGGTGAAGATGAGGAATCAGATGATCCAGCAGCAGCAAAAACAAAATCCCCAGCCAGAAACCGGCTGCAGCAGGAAAGAAAGACCAGATTCCCATATCAGAAGCCTGATCCATGGCAGGAATCAGCAGGCTCCAGATGGAAGCCGCAACCATAACTCCTGCTGCAAAACCGGAAAGTGCCCGCTGTATCCAGTCGCTTAAAGTACCCTTTATAAAAAATACACAGGCAGAACCCAGGGCGGTTCCTATTATCGGGAAAATCATCCCAGGCAATAGTTGTATCATCATCTTTTTATTCTCCTTCTGCTTCTATAATCGTTCTATTGTGTCAGACTTACACATAAATGTATGGAATCCGCGCCAAAATTAGTTTCAACTAACTTGTGTCATTATACCATACTTTCCCCGTTATGCAAAGAAAATTTAATTGTTTATAGAATTCTCATAGAACATCCGGAGTCATAAAACTGCCAGAAAAAAAACCAGGGGCAGGTAATGGAAAATTACCTGCCCCTGGCACACAAATCTTATAAATACTTCTTTAATGTCTCAACTCTGTCTAATTTCTCCCATGGCAGATCCAGATCGTTTCTGCCGAAGTGTCCGTAAGCAGCGGTCTGCTTGTAAATCGGGCGGCGCAGGTCTAACATCTTAATGATGCCTGCCGGACGAAGATCAAAGTTTTCTCTTACAATCTCAACCAGCTTCTGGTCGCTGATTCTTCCGGTTCCAAAGGTATCTACCATAACAGAAGTCGGATGTGCAACACCGATTGCGTAAGATAACTGGATTTCACACTTGTCTGCAAGACCTGCTGCTACGATGTTCTTTGCAACGTAACGGGCAGCGTATGCTGCAGAACGGTCTACCTTGGTGCAGTCCTTACCGGAGAATGCGCCGCCGCCGTGACGGGCATATCCGCCGTAGGTGTCTACGATAATCTTACGTCCGGTTAAACCGCTGTCTCCGTGAGGGCCGCCGATTACGAAACGTCCAGTGGGGTTGATAAAGAACTTGGTATTGTCATCAATCATGTCAGCTGGTAATACGGGAGCAAATACGTATTTTTTAATATCTTCGTGAATCTGCTCCTGGGTTACAGACTCGTCATGCTGGGTAGAAAGAACAACAGCATCCAGACGAACCGGCTTTCCAGCTTCATCATATTCTACAGTTACCTGGCTCTTTCCATCCGGACGCAGGTACTTTAATGTGCCGTCTTTTCTTACCTTGGTAAGCTGACGGGTCAGCTTGTGTGCCAGTGCGATTGGATATGGCATATATTCTTCGGTCTCATTGGTTGCGTAACCAAACATCATACCCTGATCGCCAGCGCCGATAGCGTCAATCTCGCTGTCAGACATGGTATTTTCTTTTGCTTCTAAAGCTTTGTCTACACCTAACGCAATATCTGCAGACTGCTCGTCAATGGCAGTAATTACGCCGCAGGTATCGCAGTCAAAACCGTATTTTGCGCGGTCGTATCCAATCTCAC
>CAJMQQ010000016.1 GCA_905215625.1 uncultured bacterium | reverse complement strand
TATATAACAGGTAAGACCGGTAAGACAGGTAAGACCTTATTAAAAAAGCCAGTGTTTATGCGGCTTCAAGGGTCTTACCAAGGTCTTACCTTTTAGAAATCAGGTAAGACCTTTTAGTCAAAAGGCAGTGTCTCCTGCTCATAATTTTCGACCTGCACAACCCCATCTTTGTCCGTAGTATCGTCATCCTCTGGCAGGTTGAATTTGATGTAGCTCGATTTGATTCCATATACCTTCGTCTGATGCACCATCTTCCCTTGCGAATTGCGCACCAGATAGCCTTTCTCTGCCCATTTTCGGCTTACTGCCGTATAGTCAAATCCATTCTGATCCAGGAAACTTAAAAGTACATCACGGTTCACGATCAGCTTCCCGCCATCGATCTTTCCCCAGACCTCGCCCTTATTCAGCGAGTTTTCGGCTTTCGGATCTTCAAAACGGATCTGGTACTTTGCAACCCAGTTCAACACCTGCTGATATGCGCGCTCGGCAATATCCACATCAAATGCACTCTGCAGGTACTGCTTTACCTGAACAATCTGCAGCGGCTGCTCTGCCGTAAAAAAGAGCTTCACCGCAATCTCATCTGCCAACAGCATGCAGGCCATAGCCATAGCCTGCTTGTCCGTAGTGTCCAGCTTACAGAGTTCCTCAAAGAGTTCTCTGTAACGGTCCATGATTTTGCAGGTTTCTGTCTCCTGTATGTACTCCACAAACTTTCTTCCGGCAAAGCCATAATTCTCCTGCACCATGCTGCTCACATAATGGCCGTCTATCACCAGTGGACCGTCTATTGCGATCTCGATAACACGGTTTTTTGAACCACCTCCGGAGTTCACCTTCGTGATCGGTTCCTCGCCGGTAAAGATAAAACTGTTCTTCCAGGTCTTGGTATCCTCTACACCGCCATAAGCCTTCGCTCGGCCGCGATCCACGCCCTCTGTGATCTGGTAGATCAACTGGTCAAAATTTCCCTGCCATTTGTCCTTGATGGTCTGCAGCTCATCTCCCGCAAAAGGGATGCTGCATAAAAAAGCTGCATTACGCATAATGGCATTCTTGGTCATGTTCATGGTCTTTACCAGACCGCCCATCCGCGGGTTCCCCCAGATGGACATTGCCACCATAAGCGCCACCGTCTTTCCTGTTCCGGTCGTTCCCCACAAGTGCAGCACAAACGGCAGTACCTTAAGCGGCTCCAGAAGCACAGAAGCGAAGCTTGCTGCCATCATCATGCGCAGGGGTATATTCTTCCTGAGATCACTGCAAAGCTTCTTCCAGACGTCAAAATCGCCCTTTTCAGACACATTTTTAAAGATCGCCTCGAAATCCATTCCACCCTCGTACCGGATATCTTTCTCATACGGGGTAAAGGCTGCACCGACCCATCCCAAACGGTTAATGGATTTCTTCGGTTCCAGAGCGACAGGATTGTAACCTACGCAGTCACTGATATAACGCACCAGACTCTTCGCATTGTCGGAAGTAACCTCAATGCCATATTGAGACAGCACGTCCACAATTTTGTTGGTATTGGCACAGACCGACCGGTCTACCGTAATATGCTGCCAGGATGCCGACTTGAAGTAAGCAAGTGTGATCCTCTCCTCTGATGTATCCACGTTTTTAAGGATCTCGATCGGCATAATCGGATGACTGCACGCAATCACCGGAATCGGCTGCATATTCTTATCGTACCGGATCGTTTTCACGCCCATATCGGTAGCGCTCCACTCTGCACAGATCAGTTCCAGCGGCTGATCGGTAAAAGCCGTTTTGTTGCCGGTCTGGCGCATCCGCTGAATATAGTCAAGCTGGAACTGCTTCAACAGATTGTTAAACTCCGTGCTGCGCTTTAAGATCTTGGCCTCGTTCCGCAATGCCTCAATATACTTCTGCCGTTCCACATTGTCCTCAATCTCAAAGATCCGGTAAAAGATTTCATCCGGAAATGGATTCTGCCGCTCCAGCTTAGCTATACCAGTCAGTAACTCTTCGTTCGACTTTTCCAATTTCACTCACCGCCTTCTTGTCTGCGTATACCTGTTCCGGACACTGCTCCAGACATTCAAGCAGGTAGTCCACATACGATAAATTGCCCAGCCCCTCCCAGAAATACCTGTCCTGCGTTCTGACCGCCTCGCACAGGAGGCTTCGGTACACCATTAGCCATTTCCTCGCATATCGGGTAAACTCGTCTTTCTCGCGCCTGTAGCGCTTCTTTTTCTCTGCTTCACGTTTCTCCCGATATGTGACCGGCTCCTCAATGGGAATCCCAAAGGCCTGCGCCAGCTCCTTAGCTGCATCATAATTATTTACGCCGAGGTATCTTGCCACAAACTTGACTTGATCCCCACCGGATCCACATGCAAAACAGTAATATCCTTTTCCATCCGGATAGATCTTCATGGATGGATGCTGGTCCTTATGGAACGGGCACAGGCATTTATCCTTTATGACACGCAGGCCGCAATACTCTACGGCCTGCTGCATCGTTACTGATTCCTTAACTTTCCGGTACAGTTCCGGATCATAAGAACGGGATTCCCTCATCTCCGGCTCCTTCCGGAATATTCATAAAACCATTGCCGTCCACCATAGAAGGCGGTGCCGCATTTGCCTGTGCCTGCTGGCTTCCGGCTCCCGGTCCTTCCGGAAGAAGCTCGTCCTCCGGAACCTCTGCCTCTGAAAGTCCTGCCAGACTGCGGATCTGCCACAGCTCCGTAACGATCGGACGGTTTCCGTTCTCGGCTTCATACTGTCTGCGACGGAAGATTCCACCAAATTTCTTACCGTTCAGCGTTTTCTCGTTGTCCTCTCTGTCCCACTGGAACGTAAAGTTGTTTGAACGTTCGATTGAGGTAATAATACCCTTAAACCAGGAAAGTCCCTTGCCTTCCATGTTCTGTTTAAACACACCGCGCCACTTCGCTCCGGAAGGATTCTGTGATTTGTCATTATCAAACATCTTCTGGTAGAAGCCCTTCTGATCACCCTCTGCAATGTCATACAGAATTACAAACTGCTCGTTTCCGTTCTTGGACTTCTGTGTCGCAACCCGCTTGATCACGCACACATACTTTCCTTTCGGCAGCTGCTGGAACTCCCCAGTATAAGCTGCCGCCTCATCATATCCTGTTGGTTTCTTAATCATTCCTGCTTGTCCTCCTTGGCTTTATACTTCTCCCATCCATAGAAATCACGGATGGTGTCATCCACTAACTTCAGGTTATTTTCGATTTCTGGGCTCTCAAACATATCCTCCGGCGTCTTCGTAATATCGGATCCATCCGTAACTGTCCGGAAGAAATGCGTCCCGTTTTCACTCATGCAGCGAATGCAGATCGTCACCATGCCCTCCAGACAAACCTTGCGGTCCAGTTGCTTTCCAATGGTTCTAAGACGGGAGACACCGAAGTCATCCGTGTCCTCATGGAAAATGATGTATACGATCTTTTCCGGATCCTTTACCTCATCCTTGATTCTCTTGACAAGACCATACATGGCATCTGCAATATCGTCATACATCTCAAAAGATGCATTGCCTTTTTTATTCCGGTGTTGGGACATGAACAGGTGCGTCATAATATACCCGGCGTCATCGATCACGAAGACTTTCTCCGGATTCTGGTTGATTGTTGCGATAATCTTTCCAATGTCATCGCTGGCTCCCATTTTCCGGAAACGCTTGCGGAACGGCAGCGCCTTTCTTTCCGTGTTAAACAGTACAACTTCATCCTCTGCGAAGAACTTTAAGCTCCGGCTCTTTCCGCTTCCGGACTTTCCATAGATCAAAACTGGTAATCCCATAACTCCTCCTCTAATACGGAATGACTTCTTCTCTTTCGTTGAAGAAATCCAACGATTCTAACAATGGTAAAAATTCATTTCTTGTCTTTTCCGGCATTGGCTCTGCGGCCACCCAATAGATCATCATATCGTTTTTGAAATAGAGGACCGTACCGTTTCTGACACTCGGATTCGGCGGCATCAGCTCACCTTCCATTTTGTCCAGGTCGCTGGGGGAAATCATCGGTTCCACATGCCGGCGCTCAATTGCGACGCATGCATGTGTCTGCTTGACCTGATAGAACGCATATTCGTGCGCAAACAACCGTACATTTACGCCGGTTTTAACTGCCACATCCTTCGCAGCCATCCATTCATCGTACGGATCCACCGGGTCCAGATCCGGCGCCCACTTAAGCCCATGCTCATCGATGTTGTACAAATACGCCTCACCCTCTTCCGGGAGATCTCCGATCAGCTCGATCACGGCCGCCTTAAACTTGTTTGAGAGATACTGCAACTCTGTGGCAACGCCCCATTTTTCCGTGTATACCAGAAACCACTCTCCTGTATTACCCACGATCAGTCCGGAGCTCTTCAGGGCATCTTTCATGATTCTTTTCAATTCACCGATTTTCAGAAACATCGTCGTTTCCCTCCTCGTACTTTCTCTTATAAACATCAATGCCGTACCGGATATACTCCAGTACGATATCCATCTCGTCAAAGGATAAATGCCATACGCCTGTTGTCATAATCTTGACCGCCTTCGCTGCTACTTCCATAAGCAGCTGCATGCGAAACGGTCCAATACTTTCCCGGTCCATCAGCGGATCCTCAGGCTTTCGCCGCGCGGCTCCAGATGTGCCCACTCAACCGGCTGCTCTTCCAGGAGTTTCCGGATTTTCATGTTATCCGGAATCGGCGGCTGCTGGATCAGGTAACGGCCCGGAATGTCCTCAAGCTCTCCGGTGATCACCAACGGTTCCAAACCGCCATTCTTCTGAATACTGAAGGAAAACATCGGTGTTTTGAACTTCATCTTTCCGGTATAACGCATATTGGCTTCCAGAGTATCCTTCAGCCACTTCTGTCTCTCTTCGAGGGATTTTCTTCTGCCGGAAAGTCTCTGCTCTTCATCCTTCAGCGCCTTGATGCTGGCATCCATTGTACGGATGATTTTCGCATAGTTGTCTGCCTTATCCTCGAAGTCCATGTTGATCATCTCTAAGGTATCCTGTACAGTCTCCTGATCAACCGTATCATCGTAGAGCATGTCCTCCAGTGTCACGAGCTCCTCCGAGATCTCGTATAATTTAAGTCCACTCATTCCTTTTCCCCCTTCAGCTCTTCCATTATTTCATCTGTGATCGCATGCACATTTTCTTTAAGCGCCTGGCTGGCCGCATCATCCATACGCTTGGCAAGCTCCGCCATTGCCGCCGCATAGCCAAGCTTGGTTTTACACACCGATCCAAAGAAACTGACAATCCATTTCGCGACATTGTTCGGGAGATCCTGCACGCATGTATTTCCCATTCCGATCGCACATGCTTTATAAGTTGCGCTGTCCTCGGTTTTCTCTTCTTCAGTAAGCATAAGCCCCATAAAGAACTCGCCTGTAATCTCATTCTTATTTCTGTCATTCTCAATTGTTACTTTTACCATTGCTTTTCTCCTCTTTCTCCTCTAAAATAGAGGTGTAAACTTTTTACATGTGATCCCCTTGGAGTTGCCGCTCCGCTATGGGGATCTTTTTAAATTAAAATCCCGAATCTTGTAACTATACAGCCGAGGACATACACCATTCCCAGGCTTGCAAGTCCGCCGATCACACAGCCAGCCTTTTCCATCATGTTGTACAGTGTGTTCTGTCTCTCGATCCGGATGTGGATCTCCTTGAGGATTGCTCCCTCTTTGTGCAATTCGGACACACATACTCCCCGTGGATCACTGCAAACCGGGATATATTCCAGATCCGGTTGCACCGCTGGCAGAGTGCCTGCCGTCCTTTTATTGATCTCATGCATCTGTTTCACCTCCTCTCACAGAAGGATAAATTCCTTGATTTCTTTTGACGTAAGTTCCCGGCCCAGGAGCACGGATGCTGCCTGAATCGGAGTAAATTTCAATACAGTTGCAATCTTCTGCATCTCATCCAGAGAATACGTCTCCGGCCGGTGATACTTATTCTGAATCGTCTTTTTCGTTACCCCGACCTTGACAGCCAGAGCGGCATCATCTATTGCCAACCGCTCCTTATTCCCCGCAATACATGCACGAACGATCCTGTTCCGTTCTTCCTGTATATTTGGTTTTAACTTCGGCATACTCTTTCACCCCTTCCGTGTCTTCTCTTGCTTCTCCTATCCCTTTCAATGCTTATCCTGGCTGTCATCAGCGCCACTTGCGGAGCCATCGCAGCCGTTACAGGTATTCTTGCTTATCTCAAATAACTTTTTCAGGTCTCTGATTTCGCGAATAACCTGACAGATAAGCATTACTGTATAGTTGTGATGCTTATCTGCTACCGCTTCAACTCTGTCAAGTCCCTCATCCGTTAATCTCATGGGTCCTCACTCTCCTTCTGATCTGCAATCTCCCGGTACGTTTCAACATCTTCCGGAGACATTAGCTGATCAGCCGCTTTTCTTAGATGGTCTTTGATCGTACTGGCCACCACATCCGCTGATACTTCAGGCGCTCTCAGGAATCCAAAACAAACTCGTTTTACTTTAACGTACATTGTTACCGTAAGCTTCGCTGGTTCTGATAAATCAGCGGAGTGTTCAAGCTTATACCCCACTACATTCTTGATTTCTTCACCGTCCAGAAAAATTCTTTCATTTGAATCTATGGAAACTGCTTTCAGTTCCATCTGTTCTCGCCCCCTTCTCGTCTTCTGTCGCGAACAGATCATCTTGCCGCTCTCATTCTCCGGTGTTATACTTCCCATACAGGCGTTGCACCGCCGAGTACAGAAGAAAGGAATAAACTATGAATACCTTTGAAATTGTTTTTACAGTTGTTAATGCGATTCTGACCTTTATCAGCGTATGCTGTGCTATTCACTCAAGCCGCCAAACAAAGTTTCAAACAGATATCATGCGACAGCAACTTGAAGAATCACAAAAACCAGATTTTCCTTTAACCAGCAGATTAGAAGGAATCTCAAGAGCCATCTACAAAGTAGAAAACGCCATCAGTGAACTATCTGATAAATAACCATTGCCGCCGTGCATATCAAAGAACCGATGACTGCTGCCAGTTGTATCCTGATTGCAATTCTCTGCTTTCTGCGAGATTCCTCCAGCAGTCTATCTAATTCTTCCATGCTCAGCCCTTCCAAGCTCTTTCTTCTTGCCAAGTTTTCTCACGCTCCCTTCTCGCCCTTAAATAATATTTACGGTTTTGTCGTAATCCAAGGGTAAAAAAATAAGCTGTTCATAAGGAACACCATAAACATCTTCAATCTTTCGCAACACTGGAACATCTGGATAGCTTTTACCACGCTCATAATTTCCAAGCGTATCAACGCTTACTCCAATGAGTTTTGCCGCTTCTTCCTGTGTATAACGCTTCATTTCTCTGGCAGTTTTTAACGTGAAGCGGGATTTTACTTTCTGCACTCTCGTTCCCTCCTTTCTCTTTCTACGCTCACTATACTACGGTTTAATCGTAATGTCAACGGTTTTTCCGTAATTTTTTAAATTTATCTTGATTTTTTTACGGAATAACCATATAATCAAAGCATAAGGAGGTCACGATTATGGGTAACCTTGGAAATAAAGAAATAATGGCAAAAAATATCCGTCATTATATGGAAAAATATAATAAGACTCGGCAAGATATGTGCGACGCATTGGGTGTGAAGTATACCACTTTTACAGATTGGGTAAAAGGAAATTCCTATCCCCGCATTGATAAAATCGAATTAATGGCAAATTACTTCGGCATTTCAAAAGCTGATTTGGTTGAGGATAGAAGCGATGATTCTTCCCTCACCGCCCACGATGAAAGAGATATCGCTAAGGATCTCGATCGCATCATGGGAGAGATTCAGAAAGGTGATGATGGTCCTCTATATTACAATGGTGTCGAAATCGACAACGCATCTCTGAGCCTACTTGAGAATGCCATTGAATACGCCCTCAGAGAAACCAAGAAAGAAAACAAAGTTAAATACAATCCAAATAAGAATAAAAAGTAGGTGATGCTTTTTGGAAGCCATAGACCATAAAGCCAAACGCTTGATTCGGTATTATGAACGCTTGATTGGCAGCCGTGATCCAGTCAAGATTGCCGAATATGCTAACATCCGGATTGCAATCCTTCCGCTGGGTGAGATTGCTGGGAACTATAAACTGATAAAGCGTAAGCGATGGATTTTTATCAATGATAATATCCCTGCCGATAGCCCAATGTTTAGAGTTGTCTTGGCACATGAGCTCGGCCACGCTCTCTTGCACAGAAAAGAGAATTGCGCTTTTATAAAAAGCAAGACTTTACTTCTTACATCTGGAATTGAGCGGGAAGCAAATCAATTTGCTGCTTCTCTTTTAATATCAGATGATATGCTACAAGATTACGCCGGATACACTCAAGACCAATTCTGCCAGCGTACAGGGTACCCGAAAGAGCTGATTGAAGTAAGGTTAAAATAAAATGGGGGGGCGCTATGAAAAAGTTAAAAATAATCGGCATGTTTCTTTTCGGAATTCTTTCCTTTGTTGGAATTTCCCAACGTGACATCTCAGGCGGAGAAAACAATATCTATGCAGGAGTCATATGCCTGTTTTTATCTCTACTGCTTCTTTTTTCACTTAAAAAAAAGAAAAATATTCCTGACAAAAGCGAAGTTTTTCTTCCTCCACAAGATATATCGGGTTTAAATGAGACAAAAGAAATAACTCTTTCGGATTACGAAGATGAATACTGTAACCCCAAAATGGAATATGTCAACAGTATTCGCACCGTATCATTATTTTTAAAATGGTGTAAAAAACACCCTCGCATTTTATGTACGGAACAATACCCCTCTTACATGAACTATAGCTGGGGAATAGAAAATCCTTTACAGTTTCATAAACAGCTAATCCAAGAGGGATATCTTGTCAAAATGGATTTAAACCAGAAACTTAAGACTTTAAAAGTAGTTGACCTGAGAGATGTTTTGAGATCACAGAATTTACCTGTGAGTGGAAAAAAACAAGAATTAATTGACAGGATACTGAAACACGCAGATTTATCATTAATTCCCCTAAATGGAGAGAATCAAGAAGAATACTGTCTATCCACAAAAGCACTTGACTACCTCTCCAAATGCGATGACATCATTTCTCTGAATATTGCATCTTCAGATATAGAATCTTATAAGATGGACGGAGTGGAACAGTATCAGATTCTCGCGACATTAGACAGTGAGACCTGTGAAATCTGTGGGGAATTGGACGGAAAAATATTCCTCGTAGAAAATGCTGTTATAGGGCTAAATTTCCCTCCATTTCATTCTGGATGCCGATGCACCACGGTTCCTTATTATGATGATACACCGACCGACGGAATGATAAGAGTGGCTAGAGATAAAGATGGCAATAATATCGAAGTGCCTGAAAGTATGACGTATAAAGAATATAAAGAAACGTATTTATAAACTCCCATGACTGCAAACGAGTGCAGTTTGAGAAAACTAGGAGCTACTGAAGAACACCGAATTCTTCACATCAATTTCTGAATGAAGCCTTGGAATGCTATCGGGAAAAATACGGCTGCTACACAGAGCTGGATGAATATGTGATCATGTTTGAACCTCACTTGGCGGTGATGGAAAAGATATAGAGCATACTATGAGGGAGGTACACTATGACAATAGAAGACATTGTTTATAAATTTAATACGACTCCGTTTTTATTTATTGGATCTGGTATTTCCAGAAGATACCTAAATCTTCCTGATTGGAAGGGACTATTAAAACATTTTGCCGAACTCGTATATGACGATGAATTTGCATACAATATTTTTGAAAGCCAGGCACAAAACCTCGATTGTAAAACGGGACTTATGCCTAAGGTTGCTGAATTGATTCAAAAAGAATTCGACCAAAAATGGTTTCGAGATGCGTCTCTCCGAACTGTTGACTCATCTACTATTGAATTGATTCATAACGGTTTATCTCCCTTTAAAGCTGAATTATCCAACTATATACAGCAGAACTCCATCATTAACGATTCTTACAAAGAAGAAATAGATGCTTTATCAAAGTTATCAGAAAAAAGCATTTCCGGTGTAATTACAACTAACTATGATACATTCTTAGAAGATCATTTTTACGGATTTTCAAAGTATGTTGGGCAGTCTCAATTGATTTTCTCTGCGCTGCAGGAGTTTTCGGAGATTTACAAAATACACGGTTCTATTGAGCAGCCTGATAGTATCGTTATAAATGAAAAAGACTATATTCAGTTTGATGAAAAATGTTCCTACTTAGCAGCTAAGCTCATGACTATATTTATGGAATTTCCAATTATATTCATGGGATATTCTATCAGTGATAATAATATTCAGAATATTATTAAATCTATTGTGAACTGCCTCGATTCCGATCAATTACAGCTATTGGAAGAACGCTTCATATTCATCGAATATAAACCTGATGCTAATGGAACAGAAGTAACCCCTTACACGATCATGGTCGATGATCGACCTTTGGTCATGAAAAAAATCGTTCTTTCTGATTTCATGTTGCTTTATAGAGCACTCGATCTTAAGAAGACAAAATTACCTGTCCGAATGTTGCGTAAGTTCAAGCAGGAATTATATGAGTATACAATTACCGCATTGCCAACAGGTACTCTGCGCGTTGCATCAATTGAGGATACACGTATTGCTGATGAAGATCTTGTACTCGCAATCGGCAAAGCATCTGAATTTGGACTTAAAGGTTTAAGTGGACTGGACGGCAATGAATGGTATCGCAATATTGTTTTAGATGATCTGGACTTTTCTATAACAGATCTGTTGCAATATGCTTTTCCAAAGTTGATGCATCAAAATTCTGGAAAACTTCCTGCATATAAGTACTTGCACGAAGCTACTAAAAATTTCCCAGAATATGCGGAACAGATCAAAAAGCAAAACTTTGATTCCATTATTTCCAAGACCATAAAAAACAACCGTCAGGCCCTTGGAACATATACTTCCGTAATGCAGATATGGGAAAATGAAAATGAGAATTTGGAAAGAGCCACACGTTTAATTGCATACCTGCCAGAAGAACAATTTGATCTCAATGAGTTAGAAAGCATCTTAAAAGGTCTTTTTGAGAGTGATAAAAATATTTTACAAAATAGCGAAGCTGCTACTCGTACTCATATTCGGCGCTTAATACGAATTTATGATTACTTGAAATGGGGTAAAGTAAAAGAGCTTCCTGACTAAAGCATTTGTAAACAAATACCGTGCAGGAAACCCTTTATAAATCTCTCTTGTACCTCCAAGCTATAGCATCTATAAATAGATACCATACTCTATAGCACATTATTTTCTGACGTACAAGTTGATTATACAAAAAAAGATTACATTTGTAAACTACAAAATTATTAAAATGTAAAACCGCCCGGTGCTGGTAACACCGAACGGCTTTACATAGATTTTCTCTTGCCGGATGCTCCGGAAGATATAAATCAGATTTAGAACACCTGAATTATATCATTTTCCGAGCACCCTGGCAAGGGGTGTTCTTTTTATACCCAAAATCGGGCCGTTGCGACGTCGCAACATGGAAAGGAGAATTGATATACATGGCTACTGCGAAAAAACTCCCCTCCGGATCCTGGAGATGTCTGGTGTACAGTCACACTGAGCGTATATTCGACACGAAATCAGGTACATGGAAGGATAAACGAATTTATGAATCATTTACCAGCGATGACCCATCAAGACGCGGGAAAGCGGATGCTGAGCGTCAGGCCGCCGAATTTCAACAGGATCGCAACACCAATGTCAGCCGGAAACGTCAAAAAAACGGAAACATTTTGCTGAAAGATGCAATGAAGAAGTACGTAGAAGCCATCGGTCCATCGCTCTCAGGTACCACCGTGCAGGGATATTCAAAAGAACAATATGACTCTTATTCTTTCCTGATGGAAAAGAAGCTCAAAGATATTACCACAGACGACTTGCAGAAAGCAGTTGACGACGATACAAAACGCCCCTCAAAACGTTCAACCAAAACGAAAACACCTATTTCGCCCAAGACCGTTCGAAACACTTACAGCTACATACGAAGTGTTATAAACTATTTTTATCCGAACGATAACTATGATGTAAGGCTGCCTAAGATACCTAAGAAAGTTAAAAGCCTTATTCCTGCAAAAACTGTGCTGGAAATCATTAAAGATACGGAAATCGAGCTGCCGTGTCTCCTGGCCTGCTGGCTCAGCTACTCTATGTCTGAGATCCGTGGAATCCGTGTTCGAGATATCTCTAACGGATACATTACCCTGGACCGTGTTATCGTTGATATCGGACAGACTCCAACGGTAAAGGAAAGCGGCAAAGCGGAAGCCCGTCTGCGTAAGCATCACATCCCGAATTATATTCAAGCATTGATCGACAAGAATATCTCCGGGAAGAAACCAGATGATCCGTTGATCACCCTGAGCGGACATGCAATTTACATGCGCTGGGTATCTCTTTTAGAGCAGCATGACCTACCTCACATGACATTCCACGATCTGCGGCACCTCAATGCATCTGTAATGGCAATGCTCCGGATCCCGGATAAATATGCGCAGGAACGCGGCGGATGGTCTTCTGATCGGGTCATGAAAAACGTATACACTCATACATTTTCGGAGGAACGGGAAAAGGTCGATGAGACCATAGACAATTATTTTGACTCGCTTCTGGATGGAAGTGCTTCAGAAAAAGAGAAGTCCGCCATTGAGATTATAAATGCACTTCGAGAAGCGGATCCAAACGGCTGGTACAAAGCCCTGCTAAATATGCAACACGAAATGCAACACAAAAACTAAAAAGCCGCGTAAATACGCGGCTTTTGTCGTGGACCTGAGGGGAATCGAACCCCTGTCCGAAAACCAATCCCCTGTTCTTCTACTATCATAGTCTGTTATTTAAAATTCCCTCCCGCGCCCGAAAGCAGACATCCTGACTCGTTTGGTAGCTTCATGATACGCCCGCGTGCGCAAAGCTTTGCACGTGTCGTTTCCTGCTTTAAATGATGCCGGTGACTTAAAATGCAGGTCTTCTAAGGCCGACAGCTGCCTAAATTAGGCTGCGTATGCTAATTCGTCGTTAGCGTTTATATTTAGGTTTGCCATTTAACGCATCGCATGCGGATAGCTTCACCAGCTTCATAGCCCCCGTCGAAACCAGTACAAGCCCTTACTGGCCCTCTTTAGAGGCAGGATTATCGTAACACGACTTTTTTAGAATGTCAAGGCATCACTGCAAAGAAACCGGATAAAAAGATATGGCAGAAGATACTAAAGACCAGCCTCTTCTGCCTCCGGATTACAAAAGTCCCTTTAATTTCAAATAATCCTTGATTAACACCGCCATCTGTTCCAGATCAATCTTGCTGGCATTAATCGGAAGATCGTAGTTGTTCATATTCATCCAGTCTTTGCCGGTATAGTAACGGTAATATTCCTTCCGTTCCTTGTCAATCCGTTTAATTCTCCGGACAGCTTCCTTCTCGTCAATTTTCGCCACATCCATTGCCCTCTGGATACGGGTATCCATATCCGCATATACGAAAATGCGGACCAGATTTTCCACATGATCCTGTTCCAGAACATAGTCTGCACAGCGTCCCGCAAAAATGCAGGATTCCTCCTTTGCCAGCTTGCGGATCAGCGCCGCCTGGAAACGGAACAGATTTTCCGGAGATGTCAGATTATCATCTGGAGACGGTTCACTTAAATCCGGCTTCATATCCGAAACAATCCGATATAGCAGATTATTGCCTGCTTTTTCATCTGCCAGACGGAAATACTGTTCTCCAACCGCACTCTTTTCTGAGGTCATTTTTAAAATTTCTTCGTCATAAAAATGGATGCCCAGTTCCTTTGCCAGAGTCTCTCCTACGACACGGCCGCCGCTTCCATACTGTCTCCCAATTGTAATAACAAAGTGCTTCTTCTCTCCCATCGTGTCCTCCCTCTGATGCAGAACATCAACCGTTTATAATATCTATTGTTGTTATATTTATTATAGCATTTCCATTATCTGCGTCAATACCTGCCCCGTAAAAAAAGAATCTGTTATTTACAAAAAATCTGTTGACAAATCCGCCGGAAGGGATTATTATGTGGCTAACACAAAAAACCGTTGAGAAAGAGGAGTAAGCTTCCCAACAATATCACAGAGAGCCGCAGGTGGTGAGATTGCGGTATGGCGTTGTTAGCTGAATGGACTTTTGAGGGCAGTTCTGAACGATTTCAGTAGGGACTGACGGATTCCGCACCCGTTAGCATTGCGGCGTATATGTTGGTATATGGAAAGTGGACTGATTGTCAATTTGAGTGGCACCGCGGATAAGTTTATTCGTCTCAAGTACAGGAAAACCTGTGCTTGGGACTTTTTTATTTCATAGGATGTAGTTCCTATAAAATAAAAAAGCCGCGTTCATTCCCCTTCTCCAGACAATTGATTTAAAGGAGGAACTTACTATGAAAAAAACAATGTTTGCAATTCTTACTTCCCTTGGTATGGCAGCCCTGCTTGCCGGATGTTCCGGTAATGCTGCCTCTGATACCGCTTCTTCCGGAAGCACTGTATCAGACGGAGTTTCCGCAACCGCATCCGAAACTGTCTATACGGTCGGTATCGGCCAGTTTGCCGATCATGGTTCCTTAGACAACTGCAGAGAAGGGTTCCTTATGGGCCTGGAAGAATCTGGATTAAAAGAAGGAGAAAACTTAACGGTTCTTTATGAAAACGCCCAGACAGACGGTTCCGTCGCCAATCAGATCAACACCAGTTTTGCATCTCAAAAGGTCGATTTAATCTGCGGAATTGCAACTCCAATGGCACAGTCTGCATATGGAGTTGGAAAGAAAAATAACATTCCAGTCATCTATACTGCCATTACGGATCCGGTTGCAGCAGAGCTGGCCAACGCAGATGGAACTCCAGTAGGCGAAATTACCGGAACCAGCGACAAACTGCCCGTTAAAGAACAGCTGGAAATGATCCGCGCCATCCTTCCGGATGCAAAAAACATCGGCATCTTGTACACCACCAGCGAGGCCAATTCTGCTGCTACTATTGAAGAATATAAGGAACTGGCTCCTGATTATGGCTTTACCATCGTGGAAGGTCCGGTTACCTCCAGCGCAGATGTTTCCCTGGCAGCAGACACCCTGCTTTCCAAAGCAGACTGCCTTTCCAATTTAACTGACAACACCGTAGTCGCTTCCCTTCCTACTATTTTAGACAAGGCCAACGCAAAAAATATTCCGGTCTTCGGAAGTGAAATTGAGCAGGTTAAAATCGGCTGCGTTGCTGCAATGGGCTTAGACTATATTGAACTTGGAAAACAGACTGGAAAAATGGCTGCCAAGATCTTAAAGGGCGAGGCAAAGGCCAGTGAATTAAACTACGAAACCATTGAAGGTGCTTCCTTCTACGCCAATACAGAAGCGGCCGGCAGATTAGGCATTACCCTTCCAGAAGAATTAACTTCCTCTGCTAAGGAACTGTTTGATAAAACCGTAGTAGAATAATGTAATACCATTATGTAATGGAATAAAGAAAGCGGAGGAACTGTTTTATGATTATCCTGTTAGGCATTCTGGAAGAAGGACTTGTCTATGCGATTATGGCTCTCGGAGTCTACATCACTTACAAAATCCTGGATTTTCCCGATCTTTCGGTAGATGGCACGTTTCCCATGGGAGCTGCGCTGACTGCAACCTTAATCGTCGCCGGAGTCAATCCTTATTTGACCCTGGTTCTCTCTTTTCTGTTAGGGGCTGCCGCCGGCTGTGTCACCGGACTGATTCATGTTAAATTAAAAGTCCGGGATCTGCTGTCCGGAATCATTGTCATGACAGGTCTTTATTCCATCAATATGCGTCTGGCAGGCGGAAGGGCAAACCTTCCTATCTTTAGCCAGGAAACAATTTTTACCAGTTCGTTTCTGACTTCTCTCCTGCCAGAGGCCCTGGCTCCTTATACAGTAGTCATTGTCCTGCTGATTCTTGTACTGGTCTGCAAAATCCTGCTGGATCTGTATTTGAAAACCCGTTCCGGCTATCTGCTTCGTGCAGCCGGAGACAACGACACCTTAATTACCTCCCTTGCCAAAGACAAGGGCATGGTAAAAATATTAGGCCTTGCCATTGCCAATGGTTTTGCCGCCCTTGCAGGCTGCGTTTACTGCCAGCAGAAAGAAGTATTTGAAATCACCATGGGAACCGGAACCATTGTAATCGGTCTTGCCAATGTCATCATTGGAACCCAGTTATTTAAAAACATCCGTTTTATCAAGCCTACTACTGCGGTAATTATCGGTTCCATAATTTATAAGGCCTGCATCTCCTTTGCGATTGCCAAAGGCAATCCCTTTGATTTAAAACTGCTGACTGCTGCGCTGTTTTTGGTAATTCTGGTATGCAGTAATTATGTAAATAAAAGGTCCGGAAAGAAGGTAAAAAGCTATGCTTGAACTGAAAAACATCCATAAATATTATAATACCGGCACAGTCAATGAAATGTGTCTGTTCCAAGGTTTTAACCTAACCATTCCGGATAAGCAGTTTGTCTCTGTCGTAGGAAGCAACGGTTCTGGAAAAACTTCCATGCTCAATCTGATTTGCGGCAGTATTCCTTTAGATTCCGGCTCCATCTTAATCGGCGGAGAAGACATTACCAGAATGCCGGAACACAAACGCCAGCGCCGGATTGGCAGAGTTTATCAGAATCCCTCTATGGGAACCTGTCCTCAGATGACCATTCTGGAAAATATGGCTCTGGCTGACAATAAGGGAAAATCTTTTAATCTCCTTCCCGGAACCAACAAAAAACGCATTGATTTCTATCGGGAACAGCTAAAAACCCTTGGATTGGGACTGGAAGACAAACTGGATGTAAAAGTAGGCGTACTCTCCGGAGGCCAGCGGCAGGCCATGGCGCTTTTAATGTCCACTATGACCCCAATTGAGTTTTTAATCCTGGATGAGCACACTGCTGCCCTGGATCCCAAAACTGCTGAAGTCATTATGGAGCTGACCGGAAAAATTGTCCGCGAAAAAGAACTCACTACCATTATGGTTACCCACAATCTCCGGTATGCGGTAGAATACGGTGACCGGCTTTTGATGATGCATCAGGGCCATTCCGTCATCGATGCTTCCGGTAAAGACAAAAGGTCTCTTACCATTGACGTTTTACTGGAACGTTTTAATGAAATCAGCATTGAATGCGGCAACTAACTTGCTTAAAACTTTTGTCGTTTTTTGTCGTCTCTTAACCAATTATGGATAGTATGCAAAATCGTCCTGCCACTGTTTAATAGTGGTAGAGGTGATCGACATGGTAACATATGACAGGCTGTGGGAAACGATGAAGGCAAAGGGCGTTACCCAATACCGCCTAATTAAATATTATGGTATCAGCGCCGGCCAGATTGGTCGTTTAAAGAAAAATATGTACGTTTCCACCCATACTCTGGATGTGCTCTGCAACATTTTAAAATGTCCCGTAGAAGACATTATTGAAATCCGGCAGGATGAGGAAGATTGTGTACCTGACTTTTCTGAATGTGAAAATGAAAAACAGAATTGATGAACCGCAAAAACGGAAGGATTTTCCCAAAGGGCCTTCCGTTTTTTGTGTCTTTTCTATGTATAGTGTTAAAAGCCTATCCCTGAAGCCAGCAGAACCGTTACTGCTGCTCCTACTGCCACTGTCAGCAGTCCCTTGTCCAGATATGCCAGTATCACTGCCGCCCCGCATCCTGCAGCTGCGCTTGGCACCGAACCGGTACAATATAGAATAGCCGGAAAGGTCATTGCAGAAAGCACTGCATAAGGCATATAGCTTAAAAAGGATCGGAGAAACCGATTGGTAATCTTCTTTCGGAATACTGCCATGGGAATTACCCGGATCAGGTACGTCGTCCCTGCCATAATTCCCATACAGGTAATCAGATACGGCAATGGGATTCCTTCTGCTCCGCTTATTTGTCCGCTCATGTCTCCTCCTCCTCTTCCTCCGCAATAGGGAATAACAGCGCTGCCGCCCCGCTTGCGATTATGGTAATCAGGATAACGCTCCATCCTCCCGACAAGAAAGAAAGGGACGGCGTATAATAACAAATGGTGCTTAAAATTACTGCAAAAGCCGCTGTAAACAGCACTGCATGATTCTTTTTCGCCGCAGGCACGACCACTGCAATAAACATACCGTAAAGGGCAATTCCAAGCGCATTGGATACGCTGACCGGCAGAAGTTTTGTCAGCGCTCCCCCGGCAAGAGTTCCTCCTGCCCATCCGATTAAGGGGCCTATAATCAGTCCCGTCAGATAAGGAGCAGACAGAGAGCCTTTTCTCTGCATGGAAACTGCGAAAATCTCATCGGTAATACCAAAAGACACAGCTAACCGCCTTAGCCACGACATTTTTTCTTCTACCTTCTGGGACATGGAAAGGGACATCAGAAAATAACGGCTGTTAATAATCAACATACTGATAATCAGTTCCGCATAGGTCCCGCCTGCAAGTATCAAATTGGTTCCCGCAAACTGTCCCGCGCTTGTCAGATTGGTCAGGGAAATCACAACTGCTGCAGAAAGCGGCAGTCCGGAAAGGACCGCCGTCATTCCATAGGCTGCGGATACGCTGAAATACCCCAGACAGATAGGCATTCCGTCCCGCACTCCTTGTTTTAATTCTTCCGTTCTCATAACTTATTATCTGGCCATTTCAAGCTGAGGCCCTTTTGAATGATGGGCCTTAATAATGGTCTCTATTTCCTCCAGATTTGATGAAGGCAGATCGCCTGGGATGGTATTCTTTACTGCACTGGTGGCGTTGCCGTAGCTGACTGCCTTTGCACAGTCGCCGCCGCTGGATAACAGTCCGTAAAGAGCGCCGGAAATGTAAGCATCACCGCTTCCGACCCGGTCTACTACCTCAATATCCCGGTACGGTTCTTCCTCATAAAATTCATCTCTTGCTGCATCGTAAATAATGGAACCAAAGCTGTGGCGCTTCGGACTGTGAACCGTTCTCTGTGTAGAAGCAACAATGGAAATCGGATATTCTTTTGCAAAACTCTTCATCATTTCTTTGGCGGTTCCCGTCTTTAAGAAGGTCAGTCTGGCTGTATCTTCTGAACAAAAGAAAATGTCTACATATGGCAGAATCTGCTCAATACACTCCTTGGCTTCCGCTCCGGTCCAGAGATTTCCGCGGAAGTTGACGTCAAAGGAAACCAGGGTTCCGGCTTCTTTAAAGCGCTTAATCATCTCAATTGCCGTTTCCCGGATCTGAGGATTTAACGCCAGGGTAATGCCGCTGGTATGAAAACATTTTGTAGCGCTGTATACTTCTTCCGGAATCTCGTCAATTTTTATCGAATAAAAGGAGCTGTTGGCTCTGTCATAAATAACCTTCGGCTTTCTGGGATATGCGCCGTTTTCATAATAGTAGATTCCTACTCTGGCAGACGGTGATTTATCGTAAATGAAAAAGTCATCGCTGACCCCATATGACCGGATCTTTCCTTTCATAAAGCTTCCAATATCGTGAGAAGGAATCTTGGAAATAATACCGGTATGAAGTCCCAGCAAAGAAACGCCTACCGCTACATTTAACTCTGCGCCGCCCACCTGTTTTTCAAAAACATCACATCGCATCAGACGCTCATTATTTGGCGGAGACAGGCGCAAAAGAAGCTGTCCCAGGGTTACCAAATCAAAAGTTCTTCCTGCGTTCTCACTCATAGAATATTCCTCCCATCCAAAAAGCGGCCAACTCCTAAAGGGAACCGGCCGCTTAAGCTCACACGCCTTCTGCCCTTAAGCAGAAAGTTACTTGTTTTGATTATCTCTGTACACGTCCAGAACCGTCGCCGCCAGCCAGATTATCAACATCTGCACGGGTAACCAGGTTGAAGTCGCCAGGGATGGTATGCTTTAATGCAGAAGCTGCTACTGCAAACTCCAGAGCTGCCTTCATATCCTTGCCGTCTGCCAGTCCGCAGATTAAGCCTGCTGCGAAAGAATCGCCGCCGCCTACACGGTCTACGATAGGAGTGATGGAGTACTTTCTGGAATGATAGAACTCACGGGTCTTGCCGTCCATAATGCAGGCAGACCAGCCGTTGTTGGATGCAGAGTAGCTCTCACGTAAGGAGCTGATGATATACTTGAAGCCAAACTTGTCAGCCATCTGATTGAAGATGTCAACATAGCCTGCTAACTCCAGTTCACCAGAAGTAACGTCCGTGTTGCCTGGCTTAAATCCAAGAACCTTCTCAGCGTCCTCTTCGTTGCCGATGCAGACATCTACGTACTGCATTAAGTTGGTCATAACCTTCTGTGCCTTCTCAGAAGACCATAATTTCTTACGGAAGTTTAAGTCAACAGAAACGGTAACGCCATGTTTCTTAGCTGCCTGAAGAGCCTTCTCGGTCAGCTCAGCTGCGGAATCGCTGACAGCTGGGGTAATACCGGTAAAGTGGAACCAGTCAGCGTCTGCAAAAATCTCATCAAAATCAAATTCGTCAGCAGTTGCAGTTGCAATGGAAGAATGAGCTCTGTCATAAACAACATTAGAAGCTCTCATTGCAGAACCGGTCTCTAAGTAGTAGATACCCAGTCTCTCGCCGCTTCTTGCGATATGCTTTGTGCCTACATTGTATTTTCTTAAAGCTGCTACTGCGCACTCACCAATGGGGTTAGCCGGTACTGCGGTAACAAATTCAGCGTCATGGCCATAGTTAGCCAGAGAAACTGCTACGTTTGCTTCGCCGCCGCCGTAGTTAATATCAAATTCATCTGCCTGGATAAACTTTTCGTTATTTGGGGTAGATAATCTTAACATGATCTCGCCCATGGTTACAATCTTTGCCATTTTAACATTTCTCCTTATACTTGTATTTAATCCGGAAATTTTCTTATTTGCGTGCTGCTGCTACTGCTGCCACAAACTCCTGGGCCTTCTTGGTTACAGCCTCGAAGTCGCCAGTCTTAGCGCCCTTGGTTAAGCTGCTTCCGGTACCAACTGCGTATGCACCGGCATTGATCCACTTATCAACATTGTCAACGTCAACACCGCCGGATGGCATAAATTCACCCTGTGGCAGAGGTCCCTTGAAGGAGCTGATAGCTGCCGGGCCAACAATATTGCCTGGGAAAATTTTGATAACGTCGCATCCTGCCTCTAATGCAGTCACTGCCTCGGTTGGAGTCATAACGCCTGGAAGCATTGGAACTCTGTAACGGTTGCACAGCTTGATGGTCTCTACGTTTAAGCTTGGGCTTACTACGTAGTTTGCGCCAGCTAAGATAACCTGTCTTGCAGTCTCTGGATCCAAAACGGTACCAGCGCCGATTACAACCTTCTCGTTATCTTTGTACTTGTCTGCCATCAGCTTAATAAACTCAACAGGGTTGCCTTCATCCATAGTCATGGTAATTTCAATGAAATTGATGCCGCCTGCAATAATTGCATCAACTACTTTCTCGCCCTGCTCTAAGTTCTTTGCACGAACAACGGCTACCAGGCAGTCTTCTTTCAATCTTGCTAAAACCTGCTCTTTTTTCATGGTAATCTCCTTCTCTCTTTTGCGCTTTACGCCTCATTTTATTCGCATATGCGATTCATGGTCGCATTTGCAATTCTATATTGCTATTCTAATCGCTTCCCGCAGATTTGTCAACAGGAAACACCTAGATTTTCCCTAAAAAGCCCATTAATTTTGATACCTCCCTGGCCTTTTCCCGGACTGCCCGTCCCAGGGCTTCATAGTCTTCCGTAGGCTTATAGAGGCTGGACACGCTGATAGCTCCGAACACGTTGCCATCGCTGTCAAACACCGGCGATCCCACACATTCCATATGCTCTTCTGCCTCTCTGGCATCCAGGGCATATCCCCTTTTGGAAATCTGTTCCAGTTCCTTTTTTAAGGCAGCCTTTGTGGTCAGGGTTCTTTCGGTCTTCTTTACAAACGTAATTTTATCAATAATTTCATCTCTTAACGATTCTTCCGTAAATGCCAGAATCGCTTTTCCTAACGAGGTGCAGTACAGCGGGTTCTTCGTTCCCACTGTAGCGGTGGTAATAATCGGATTTTCCGGTTCAAATTTGCACAGATAAACGATTTCATCATCTGAACGGACTCCAAAAAACACGGTTTTTCCCACCTGGTTGGAAAATTCTTTTAAAACTGGCTCAATAGTCCGGATGTAGTCTAAATTGTTGGTGTAATTAATTCCAATCCGGTATGCAGTCAGTCCAATCCGGTACTGTTGCTTCTGTCCTCTGGACACATGAATCATGCCGGTTTCCACCAATGTGATGACAATATCATAAGCGCTGGTTTTAGGAAGTTCCAGTTCTTCGCAGATTTCATCCAGTGTAATTCCTTCCGGCCGCTTGGACACCAGTTTTAATATTTGTACCGCGCGTAAAGTTGTACGGTTAAGCTTCATTTAAGGGTTCCTCCATTTAATGGCATTTGCGATTCACATTCGTATATACGATATTTTACAAGAACCGCCAGAAAATTTCAACCCTATTTCGTATAACGTTTTGATTATAACGTAACTCCCTGTTTAAAAATTGCCATATCATGGAATCCGGCTTTCTCTGCTTTTACCTTTCTGCCGGACGCTACCTCCAGTACGTAATCAAACATTTTCTGTGCCAGTTCTTCTTTGCTCATGTCTTCCACCATGCGTCCTGCATTAAAATCAATCCAGTTATCCTTGTGACTGGCCAGCTTAGAGTTGCTGGAAATCTTTACCGTCGGTACCGGAGAGGCAAACGGCGTTCCCCGTCCAGTAGTAAACAATACGATATGGGCGCCAGACAGCGCTAATGCGGTGGAAGCCACCAAATCATTGCCCGGTGCAGAAAGAAGATTTAAACCTTTATTCTGAACCTGTTCGGTATAAGCCAATACGCCTTTTACCGGAGCGCTTCCAGACTTCTGGGTACATCCTAAAGACTTATCTTCCAGCGTGGAAATTCCTCCTTTTTTGTTTCCAGGAGAAGGATTCTCATAGATAGTCTGGTCATGGCGCGTAAAATAATTCTTAAAATCATTAATTAAATTTACTGTTTTGTCAAAAAGCTCCGGAGTTTCACAGCGGTTCATCAGTATGGTCTCTGCGCCAAACATTTCCGGCACTTCTGTTAAAATCGTAGTTCCGCCTTTCGATACCAGAAGGTCGGAAAATGCTCCTACAACCGGATTGGCCGTAATACCGGATAATCCGTCAGAACCGCCGCATTTCATACCAATAATCAATTCGCTGGCATCAATTTTTTCTCTGGAAAATGCTCCTGCATAAGCAGCCAGCTCTTCTAATAAGGCCATTGCTGCTTCCTGCTCGTCTTCTACGTCCTGGCACTGTAAAAACTTCACTCTCTGCGGGTCATATTCTCCAATGTAATCCATCAGCACCGGAATGTTGCTGTTTTCACAGCCAAGTCCCAGCACCAGAACGCCGCCTGCATTTGGATGGTGGATCATATCTGCCAGAGCTTTTCTGGTATTTTCCTGGTCATCTCCCATCTGGGAACATCCGTAAGGATGAGGGAATGCAATGACTTCTTCAATGTTGCCGCCTACAAACTTCTGTGCCTTCTTTTCCAGGGCTTTTGCAATAGAGTTGACACAGCCCACGGTAGGTATAATCCATATTTCATTACGGACTCCCACTTTTCCGTCTGCGCGGCGGTATCCGTCAAAATACGCGTGTCCGGTTTCCTCTAAAACAGAATCTACAGGTTCATAAGTATAGGAAAGCAGATCTCCTAACGCTGTCTTAATATTATGAACATGAACCCACTGGCCTTTCTGGATTGCTTCTTTGGCATGGCCAATCCGGAATCCGTATTTGATAACATCTTCGCCTTCTCCGATGGCCTTTAATGCAAACTTATGGCCCTGAGGAATCTCCTCTAATGTTGTTACCTGCACAGAACCTACCTGCAGCGTCTCCCCTTTTTCGATGGGGCGCAGAGCAACGGCAACGTTGTCATTTTCATTAATTTTGACAAAATCCTGCATATCCCTTATCTCCTTAAATATTGAATTTTCAAAAGTATTTTTCAAATTGTAAGTGCTTACAATTATTTTACAAAATTTGAATCAAAAAGTCAATAATAAAATAAAACCGGTTGCATTCTTTGTGAAATATATGTATAATGACAATAGGTTGTAAGTACTTACAGCCATTTGGTTATTGAGAGGTATCGGCATGAATATTTATGATGTATCAAAAAAAGCACAGGTCTCCATTGCCACGGTCTCCCGTGTATTAAATGGCAATCCCAACGTCAGTGAAAAAACGCGGAACAAGGTTCTTTCCGTTATGGATGAGCTGGGATATACTCCAAACATTTTCGCCCGCGGACTGGGACTAAACACCATCAAGACCATTGGGATCATGTGCTCAGATTCTTCTGATTTATACCTCGCCAATGCCATTTATTTTCTAGAACGGGAACTCCGGAGCAGGGGATATGATTCCATTCTCTGCTGTACCGGCACAGATTTAGAAACCAAGCAGAAATACTTTGACCTGCTCCGTTCCAAACGGGTAGACGCCATTATCCTGGCTGGATCAAAATTTGTAGAAATGAAGCCAAAAGACAATGGTTATCTGATTGATGCAGCAAAGTCCCTTCCCATTATGCTGGTCAACGGCTATTTAGAGGGGGAAAATATTTACTCTACCCTCTGCGATGACCGAACTGCTACCTACGAGGCTTCTGCCAGTCTGATTCGCTCCGGCGTCCAGAATCTTCTATATCTGTACAGCAGTCAATCTTACAGCGGATTTAACAAACTCCAGGGATACAAAGAAGCCCTGTGTGCGGCAGGACTTCCTGTCCGGGAAGAATACATCTGCCAGTGCCCGAAAGATGTGGCAAGCGCTCAGGCTCTCTGCCATAAACTCTGCAATGAGGGATTGGTATTTGACGGAATTCTGACTTCTGACGATTCTCTTGCAGTAGGTGCAGTTAAATTTGCCCATCAGGAGAATATTTCCATTCCGGATTCTCTTTCCGTCATTGGCTATAATAATTCGATTCTTGCGCAGTGCTCTTATCCGGAGCTGACTTCTATTGACAGCAAGGTGGAAGCGTTATGCATTACTACGGTCAATACATTAATGGGTGTGTTTGACGGCTCAAATGTGCCTGCCAAAACTACCATTTCTGCTGACATAATCAAACGAGGAACCACAAATTTTTGATGTCAGGAGCAGCACTGTTCTCTCCCGGCATCATAATTTTATAACAAGGAGGATTTAACTATGAAACCGTTTATGGACAAAGATTTTTTACTGTCTACTGACATGGCAAAAACCCTATATCACGATTATGCAGAGGTTATGCCAATCGTAGACTACCACTGCCACATCAATCCCCAGGAAATTTATGAAGATAGAAAGTTTGACAACATTACCCAGGTATGGCTGGGCGGCGACCATTACAAATGGCGTCAGATGCGTTCCAACGGCGTAGAAGAAAAGTATATTACCGGAGATGCTTCTGACAGAGAAAAATTCCAGAAATGGGCAGAAACTATGCCAAAGCTGATTGGCAACCCGCTGTACCACTGGAGCCATTTAGAGCTCCGCAGATATTTCGGATATGAGGGTTATTTAAACGGCGATACCGCTGAAGAAGTATGGAATCTGTGCAATGACAAGCTGCAGAACGATCCTTCCATGACTGTCCGCGGCTTAATCCGTCACTACAACGTAAAATTAATCTGCACCACCGACGATCCGGTTGATACCTTAGAGTGGCACGAAAAAATCGCTGCTGACGAAAGCTGCAAGGACATCAAGGTTCTTCCTGCATGGCGTCCGGACAAGGCCCTGAACGTAGAAAAGACCACTTATGCTGATTACATTGCCCAGTTATCCCAGGTAAGCGGCGTAGAGATCAAAGACTTCGCCTCTTTAAAGGAAGCATTAAAAGTCCGCATGGCTTACTTTGCAGAAAGAGGCTGCAAGGTTTCCGACCATGCATTAGAGTATGTGATGTACCAGCCGGCTTCTGACGCTGAGGCAGACGCAATCATTGCAAAGGCTTTAAGCGGACAGGCTGTTACCAGAGAAGAGGAATTAAAATATAAGACTGCATTTATGCTGTTTATTGCAAAAGAATACAACCGCATGGGCTGGATTATGCAGCTGCATTATGGCTGCAAGCGTGACAACAACGCTATGATGTTTGAAAAGCTTGGCCCTGATACCGGATTTGACTGCATCAACAACTACGCTCCAAGCGCACAGATGGCAGACTTCTTAAATGCATTAAGCGCAACCGGTGAAGTTCCAAAGACCATTATCTACTCCTTAAATCCAAATGATAATGCTGCTATCGGCACCATCTTAGGCTGCTTCCAGGGCGCTCCTGCAGGCCGCATCCAGCAAGGTTCCGCATGGTGGTTCAACGATCACAAGACCGGCATGAGAGACCAGATGATCAGCCTTGCAAACTTAGGCTGCCTGGGCAACTTTGTAGGTATGCTGACCGACTCCAGAAGCTTCTTGTCCTACACCAGACACGAATACTTCCGCAGAATCCTCTGCGATTTAATCGGCGGATGGGTAGACAACGGCGAATATCCAGCTGATATGAAGGCTCTGGAAGAGATTATTAAGGGCATTTCTTACAACAACGTTATTAAATACTTTGAGTTTGATATTTAATTGCAGCGGCATGGCGCATACGGAAAATTCCCTGTGCGCCATGCTATATTTTTACAAGGCAACCACTTTCGTTGCAACCGCTTCCCGAAATGCGCTGTCGTGTTCGACTAAAAGCATGGTTGGTGAAAACTGCTGAATCAATTGTTCAATCTGAATTCGCGAATAAACGTCAATAAAATTAAGGGGTTCATCCCATACATACAGATGCGCCTGCTCACAGAGGCTTTTTGCAAGCAGCACCTTTTTCTTTTGTCCTCCCGAAAAATCTTTCATATCTTTTTCAAACTGCACCCGCTCAAAATCCATCTTTCGCAGGATCGCTTTAAACAGACTTTCATCAATGCTGTTTTTCTCCGCAAATTCCGATAATGTCCCCTCTAAATAAGACGCATCCTGGGGAACATAGGATATTACAAGACCCGAGCCTACGGTTACCGTCCCGGTGTGCTTTATGGGGTAATTTAATAACATCTTGAGCAAACTGCTCTTGCCGCTTCCATTCGTTCCATCAATAAAAATGCGCTCTCCTCTATGGATGCGAAACGACGTACCGCTGCCAATCTGGCAGCCGTTATAAATTGCAGCCACTTCAGAAAATGACGCCAGCACCTCGGCATGGTATGGAAGGGGCTGTATCTTTAATGCATCCGCAGTCTCTGCATTTTTCAGCAATGCCGATTTTTGCTCAATGGCTTTTTGCTGCCTTTCTTCTGTTGTTTTGGAACGCTTCATCATTTTTGTCGCTTTATGGCCAATAAATCCTCTGTCAACGGGACCATTTCCATATTTTGACGTTTCCGCCTGTTTTGACCAGTCTGCAGATCGTTTTGCCGATTTCTGCAATCGGTGAATTTCTTTTTTCAGTTTTTCATTCTGGGAAGATTCCGATTCCTGCTGCTGTTCAAAATTCTCCATCCAGGATGAAAAATTTCCCTTCTGCACTTCTATATTAGTCCTGTTTAACGACAATATATGGTCCACGCAGCCATCTAAAAACCGACGGTCATGAGATACCAGGATAAAACCTTTCTTCTTCTCCAGATATTCTGCTACCTTTTTACGCGCCTGGGCATCCAGATGATTGGTCGGCTCGTCAATGAGCAGAAAATGACCTTCATTCAAGAACAGCGCCACAAGCAGAACCTTTGTCTGCTCTCCATTCGAAAGAGTTTCAAATGGCCTCCACAATACCTCTGCATCAACATCCAGATAAGAAAATTCCCGCAGGATTTCCCATGTCTCTGCTAACGGGCAGATTTCCTGCAGAATTTCTTCCGTCTGTCTGGTTTTATCTGCAACCGGATATGGAAAGTAATCAAATTTTACGCTGCTGATTATTTTTCCGCTGTATTCATATTTCCCAAGCAGCAGATTTAAAAACGTCGTTTTTCCTCTTCCGTTTCTTCCCACAAAGCCAAGTTTCCAATCCGTGTCGATTTGAAAGTGAACCTTGTCAAATATCAAGTCGTAACTGGAAGGGTAGGAAAACGTAAGATTTTCCACTTTTATCATCGACATACTATCATCCTCTCACTTATCATTTTGATCAAAAAGAGCCGCAGAAAAGTACTTCCTGCAGCTCAGCATCATCCAAATAAATGCCCTGATGGCATAAGATATGTTATATAACGAGAGAGGGTTTTCTAACTTTCCTGCAATAGACACAATAATCCCTTCAATCGGTATTATTGTATATTTTTATTTTATCTGCAAGAAAAGTTAAACATCCTTCCACCTCTTTCTTTTATTTTGTAAGCTAATCTAGCATAATTAGAGAAAAAAGTCAAGAGACAGGCAGCTTCTTTTATCTATATAATAAACTGATCTCTTGTCACAATTCTCTGGTTACTGCTTCCTCTAAATTGAAGTGTAATATCCTTTTTCTCAAGGATAAATTCACCATCTACAAGAACATCAATGTAAGAAAGCATTTCTTTTGTCACATCCGTAAAGATTTTACCGCCTTCGATCATATCTGCATCATAAAGATATCCAGAATAACACCAGATATCTTTATTTGGATATGTTTCTTTAATTCTGCGAAGCAAGTTTACCAGCACCACCTGATTTTCTGGTTCAAATGGTTCTCCTCCTAAAAGCGTAAATCCTTGAATGTAGTCTGGCTTCAGCATTTCGATAATCTGATCTTCTACTTCCTGTGTATATAAGTCTCCAAAATCGAAATTCCAGGTTTCTGCATTGAAACATCCTTTACAATGGTGACGACAACCACTTACAAAGAGACTCACTCTGCATCCTGGGCCATCTGCGATATCACAATTTTTAATATTGGCATAGTTCATGGCGCTTACACTCCTTTTAATTGGTATAAAAAGACAGCACAGCAGATAAACCACTGTGCTTTTGAATTTTAAAAACAACTCTTTTATTTTACAAATGCAGCACTCTGTCTTTAATTTCCTGTGTACGTCCCTGATTCCAGAACTGTGTTCCAATGTAACCACAGGTTCTGCGTGCTACAGACATCTTATCTTGATCACGGTTTCCACAATTTGGACACTCCCAGATCAATTTTCCATTCTCATCTTCTTTGATTAAGATTTCTCCGTCATACCCACAGCATTCACAGTAGTCGCTTTTTGTATTCAATTCCGCATACATAATATTGTCATAAATGAATCTCATAACGGACAATACTGCTGGAATATTGTTCTGCATATTCGGAACTTCTACATAGCTGATAGCTCCTCCTGGAGACAATTTCTGGAAGTCTGCTTCGAATTTCAGCTTATCGAATGCATTAATTTCCTCAGATACGTGTACGTGATAACTATTTGTAATGTAGTTTTTATCTGTAACGCCTTCAATGATGCCAAATCTCTTCTGTAAGCACTTGGAAAACTTATAGGTTGTTGACTCCATTGGAGTTCCATATACCGAATAGCTGATGTTTTCTGCTGCTTTCCATTCCTCACATTTATCGTTTAATTTCTGCATTACCTGTAATGCAAATTCTCTTGCACCTGGATGTGTATGAGATACACCATACATTCTTACACACATTTCATGTAATCCTGCATAACCAAGTGAAATTGTAGAATATCCGTTAAACAACAGCTTATCAATTGTCTCGCCTTTTTTCAAACGTGCCAGCGCACCGTTCTGCCACAGGATTGGAGCAACGTCGGATACCGTTCCAAGCAAACGCTCATGCCTGCAGCGAAGTGCTCTATGACACAGTTCCAGACGTTCATCTAAAATCTCCCAGAACTTATCAAAATCACCTTCTGAAGAACACGCCACATCAACTAAGTTGATTGTTACAACTCCCTGGTTAAAACGCCCGTAAAACTTGTAGCTTCCATCTGGGTTCTTCTGGGACTCTTCTACTGTAAGGAAAGAACGGCATCCCATACACGTGTACACACAGCCCTTTTTTAATTGTTTCATAATCTTCGCAGAAATATAGTCAGGAACCATACGCTTTGCTGTACATTTCGCTGCCAGCTCTGTTAAGTGCCAGTATGGAGCATCCTCTGTAATATTGTCCTCGTCCAATACATAAATTAACTTAGGGAAAGCCGGTGTAATCCAGACGCCTTTTTCGTTCTTAACACCCTGCATACGTTGAATTAAAACTTCCTCAATGATAATTGCAAGGTCATCTCTTGTCTGGCCCTCTGGAACTTCGTCCAGATACATAAACATCGTTACAAATGGCGCCTGGCCATTACAGGTCATCAATGTAATAAGCTGATATTGAATTGTCTGGATACCGCTCTTAATCTCTTCTCTCAAACGGCGTTCTGTAACTTTCTTGATAATTTCCTCATCTAAGCTCTCACCGCATTCTGTGCGCTCTGCAATAATATTCTTACGGATTTTTTGTCTGCTGACATCTACAAACGGCGCCAGATGAGCCAATGTAAAGGACTGTCCACCGTACTGATTGCTTGCAACCTGGGCAACAATCTGCGTTGTTACATTACACGCAGTAAAGAAGCTATGAGGCTTTTCAATCATAGTTTCACTAATCACTGTACCATTCTGAAGCATATCTTCCAAATTAATCAAATCACAGTTATGCTCTCTTTGGGCATAATAATCGGTATCATGGAAGTGAATAATTCCTTCTTCATGCGCCTTTACAATCTCTTCCGGAAGGAGTACTCGTTTAGAAAGATCCTTACTTACTTCCCCAGCCATGTAATCTCTTTGTGTAGAGTTAATTACTGGGTTTTTGTTTGAATTCTCCTGTTTTACTTCTTCATTGATATGATCAAGGAGTGCTAAAATCCCATTGTCTGTGGTATTGGACTTACGAGAAAGTTCTCTTTTATAACGGTAACGCACATATTTCTGCGCAACTTCATATCCGCGCATACTCATGATTCCTGTCTCTACCATGTCCTGAATGTCTTCTACATTGACAGCGTGAGTAGACCGGCTGACTTCCTGTGCAATCATATCTCCAATTGCTTCAATCTGGTACTCATTCAATCTGTGAAGCTTATCGATCTCATTGTTTGCCTTACGGATCGCATTCGTGATCTTTGTAACATCGAAATCAACTTCTTTGCCGTTTCTTTTGATGATATTTATCTTTACGTCCATCCTTTTCTCTGCCCCTTTTTTCTTGATTTCACGCGGTTTTTGCCAATTTATCAAGCTTTTTCAAGCTCCGCTTTTTTACAACTATATGTTGTTTTTCGTTCATTTTTATCACAATATATTGTGCTGCATACCTATAATACTCCATATAGAGCCAAAATGGAAGAACAACTTTTCCAAATTTTTCAATCTATTATCTGATAATTCAACTCTTATTATGCTTAAAATGTACCTGGCAATTGTACTACCGTTGGCTCATGGCCAAGCGCCGGAATAATTGTCGCTGCCAAATCCGCTGTTTTAAATTTTAAACTGGACGTATTGATACATGGATGGCATCCAAAATACTCGTTTTTCATCACATCCTCATCAATCAGCAGACGTACCCGTTTCTCCTTATCATTCATCAATCCAAGAATGCTCAAAGAACCTGGTGTAATATCCAAAAATTCTTCCATATATTCTCCTTTTGCAAATGACAAACGAGCTGAACCTATCTGTGCAGACAAAAATTTCGTTTTAAATGGTTTCTCCCCTGGCATCAGCAGCATATAAAATTCGGTTTCCTGACGATTGCATAACATCAGATTCTTACATATCTGTGCCCCCAAAATCTGACTAATTTCTTCACACGCCTCCATCGTCATTGCAGCTTCATGATCGACTCTCACGTAATCAATTCCCAATTGATCCAAAAAATCATATACTCTTATTTCTTTATCCAGGCGGCCTTCTGCAGTATCTGGTCTTCCATTTTCTAATATCATGTCAACTTCCTCCATATCCAGTTCTTTCAATCTGGTCATATTCTATCGTATATTTTGTATATAAATCAATGCAATTTAATTTTTTCCCCTGATGGCAGCCGGACTGTGCTATAATAAATGCGTTTTTGCAGTTATCAATTTACTAGGAGGAAAACATGAAATCATTGAAACCGATGTTGCTTACATCTTTAAAATCTTACAGCAGTACACAGTTTATAAAAGACGTGACAGCTGGAATTATTGTTGCAATTATTGCCCTTCCTCTTTCCATCGCCTTGGCGCTTGCTTCAGGTGTTGGTCCAGAGGCTGGTATCTTCACAGCAATCATTGCAGGGTTTATTATTTCTGCTCTTGGCGGAAGCAGTGTACAGATTGCAGGCCCCACTGCAGCGTTTGCTACCATTGTAGCTGGTATCGTTGCAAAGGATGGAATGGATGGACTTGCTCTCGCAACCATCCTTGCAGGTATTTTTCTCGTAATCATGGGACTTTGCCACTTTGGAAGTTTAATCAAATTCATTCCATTTACAATTACAACCGGTTTTACTTCTGGCATTGCTGTCACAATCGCCATTGGACAGCTAAAAGACTTTTTCGGAATTACTTATCCGGAAGGTATCAAACCGATTGAAACAATGGAGAAACTGTCTGCATTTATAGAAAATCTTGCTTCCATCAATATGGATGCAATCATCGTTGGCTGTGTGAGTCTGGCAATCCTGATCATTTCTCCAAAGATTTTTAAGCGAATACCTGGTTCCCTGCTTGCCGTTATTGCCGGTATTCTAATGGTACAATTCTTACCACTAGAAGTATATACGATTGGAAATTTGTATACGATCAGCAACGCTCTTCCTTCGTTCCATTTACCAGCGATCACCATGGATTCTGTTGCTGCTGCCGTACCAAATGCATTTATCATTGCAGTACTTGCAGCGATTGAATCGTTACTTTCCTGCGTTGTCGCAGACGGAATGGTCGGCGGAAAACATCGCTCTGATATGGAACTCGTTGCACAAGGCGCCGGTAATATTGCTTCTGCTTTGTTCGGCGGCATTCCTGCAACCGGCGCCATTGCCCGTACTGCTGCTAATATCAAAAATGGCGGACGTACGCCTGTCGCTGGCATGGTTCATTCTATTACACTAGTCATTGTGCTTGTTGTTTTAATGCCATATGCTGGTATGATTCCAATGCCAACGATTGCCGCTATTTTATTTATTGTTGCATACAATATGTGTCAGTGGCGCACCTTTGTACATTTGGTAAAAACTGCTCCTAAAAGTGACATTCTTGTTCTCGTTACAACCTTTATTTTAACTGTTGTATTTGACCTTGTTGTAGCAATTGAGATTGGTATGGTTCTTGCCTGTCTTCTTTTCATCAAACGTATGAGTGAAGAAACACGTGCAAACAGCTGGACTTATGTTGATGATGAAGATGATACGCAAGAAAGCGACAGGGAAATGAAGAAGCTTCCCCGTGAAATCCGTGTTTACAATATTTCAGGTCCATTATTCTTCGGAGCTGCAGATATTATCGAGAAAATCATTGTAAAAGAATTCACTACCTGTCTTGTTCTTCGTATGACAGGCGTTCCTTCACTGGACAGCACAGCCTTAAATGCGCTTCAAGACCTTGTTACATTCTGCAAATCGAAAAATATTACCGTTGTATTCTCTCATGTCAATGAACAGCCGATGAAGGTCATGACTAAAGCCGGCTTTGTAGAACTGGTCGGAGCAGAAAACTTCTGTCCAAATATTACGGCAGCTTTGCAGCGTGCTGAAGAAGTCATTTAATCATTGTATCCTCTAGCCTTACTGACCTTCCGTTTTCTTTCAGGAAATCAGTAAGGCTTTTAGGTTATTCCTAAAAACAATACCCTTTCTCCCGGCACATATATGCAGGCAGTATCTTCTGAATGCGGTGAAACCATATGAAATATTTAGGCTGTAATCCCGCCTAAATCCAAAGTCATTTTGTCTGAAAAGGCCAGATCTGACAGCACAATTTTTAATTTGTCCTGTCCGTAATATTCTTTTCTAAAATGAACATCTTCTTTTTTCAGGACTTCCATATAGTCAGCGTTTTCCGCTTGTTTCTTCTGGTCTTTGAGAAACTCATTTGTTTTGTCATGGGCAATGCTGACTCCGCTGATAGCGTGCATACCAAAGGTGCGATCATAATGCCAGTGTGTAATTACAGTAAAATTGGGCTTCGTAAAATGCTCTGATTCAATCGCTTCGTAAAAATCCTGAACATGAAAAGCTGAATACCCAGCGTCAATCGCCAGAGAGAATTTATCTCCTTTGATATAAGCTAACATCGGTCTGTCAACTTCCGGTTCATGTTTTAAATAAAATATTCTATTCGTCAATTTGTTTAAGCCCATTTTTTCCTACCTTTCAGGCAATAATTCTTTTCATTAATCAATTATACTCTATTGCCATATTAATTTCAATATCATTCCAGAACAAATGTTCTCTTTTCTCTCACTCCATTACTAACACAAAAGCCTTACCGATCTTCAGCTTCATTTCTGAAAATCAGTAAGGCTTTTTAGATTATTTCATCACTCAAACTCGTTGCAGGAACTGCAATCTTAATCAATTTTGCTTAGATAATATTGTTCCTGATATTCTGATTATTTTGATTTCCCATATTATCATAGCTATACGATGGGTACTTATCAAAATCTTATCCGTGGTGATAAATCACCATGGGATGATCAACACAGTTGTTTCGGGTGGTTGTCATCCTAACAATTACATTATACGCAAAATTGATCGAAAAATCAAGATGTACATACTCATTGTGTAATCCTAATTCTATATTCCGTACACCGCCATACCCGCTATTGCAGATATTACGATTAGAAGAATAGGCGACAGCTTTTTCTTTGCAAAACGCTTATATCCAAACATCGAAGCAGCCAGAATTGCCGTAAGGATGATCGCCTGCATATTGACCTTAATTGCTGAAATTGCTCCAAAGCAGTTTCCAAAGACCATGTAAATACCAGTTGCAAGAACAATACCGATAACACAGGGCTTCAGACCACGCAAAACCGCTTGAACATACTTGTTTTTCAAAGCGGTTTTAAGTAAGGCCGTCACCAAAAGGATAATCAGGAACGAAGGAAGAACAACCGCCAATGTTGCAATCACAGCACCAAGAAATCCCGCTTGGCTGCTTCCAATATAAGTAGCAAGGTTAACCATGATCGGGCCGGGGGTGCTTTCGCTGACAGCGATCATATAGGTCAGCATTTCATCGCTCAGCCATCCGTAAGACATTACTACATCACGAATCAAAGGAATTGCGCCGTAGGCTCCGCCAAAGGCAAAGCATCCCACTTTTAAGAAACCGAGAAACAGATCAAGATAAATCATTTCTTTGCACCGCCTTTCTGATCTGGTGCGCCGTTCAGAACAAAAATCGTCAGACTCACAACCGCCGCAATCAGCATCAGACTGATGGAGGAGAAATTCCATGCGAAGATATTGATACAGAGCATCACAATAGCGGAGCAAATCATAATCGCTCTAGGCAGTTTCTTCTTGTGCATTTTCTTAATCATCGTAAACGCTGCATCCAAAATTAAAATTCCGACTGCAATTTTGATACCCTTGAAGGCGTTGGCAATGATGGTCAATGCCAAAAAGTTATCCAGAAACATGGAAATCAGATAGATAACCGCAAAGGACGGAACAATTATGCCCAGTGTTGCTGCCAATGCACCAACAAAACCGGCTTTCTTATATCCGGTAAATGTTGCACAGTTAATGGCAATAGGACCGGGAGTTGACTCCGCAATGACGGTCACATTCATCATTTCATCGTGGGTAATCCATTGTTTTCTTTCCACGCAGTTGTTTTCAATCATAGAAATCATGGCATAGCCACCGCCAAAGGTGAACAAACCAATCTTTGCAAAAGTAAGAAACAAATCAAGTAAGATATTTATTCTTGTTCGCCCTCCTTCCGGTACTCACATTGGCAGATCGTCATATCTCGGTCAACGGTAAGGGAGGCAGTTCGCATCAATTCAAACTGCTCGGTAAGGTAATCTACGGCATCCTGCAAGGGCAGATAATGTGTGTGATAGCCGTATTTCTCTCCATATACCAAACCTGCATCTTTCATCACTTTCATATGTTGTGAAATCGCAGATTCTGAGATACCAAACTTTTTAGAAAGAGAGCGCACACAATGCTTTCTTTCCAAAAGAGCTTGATATATTTTCAAACGCATCGGCTCGCCCAATGCTTTTAACATACGATCAAGTTCCATGCTGTCGCTCCTTTTGTTTTAGTAGTTACTTAATTATAGCACTATTATTTGTTTAAGTCAACACTAAACCACCCGTCCAACGGGTGGTTTGCTCTAGGGCTATAAGCCCTTGTTACTAGGCCAGCGTCTCAAGGCGCTGGCTTTCTCTTTCGGCTATGGGAATTCTGTTTACACATCCTTCCCACAGCTCCGTTCAAGCCATATTGCTCTTGACTCGTCGCTACCCCTTAAGGGGTATTGTTACTACTTGGCATTAACCCTTAAAAGGGTCCTCATATTCCTTTACACTTAACTTATCCATTGCAATATCATGCTTTTCTTGATCCTGGATATATTTTTTATTGTAGCCTCATTTAATCCGACTGTGCTAACATAATATCCTTCTGCCCAGAAATGGCGATTTCCAAATTTATACTTTAAGTTTGCGTGTCGATCGAATATCATAAGCGCACTTTTTCCTTTTAAGTATCCCATAAATGATGATACCTTATCTTTGGGGGAATACTTACTAACATATGGACATGATCTGGCATCAGATGCCCTTCAACAATTTCTACACCTTTGTAACTGCACAGCTGCTTTATTATCTCTCTGATATCCTCTTTATATTGATTATAAATTACTTTTCGTCTATACTTTGGAGTGAAGACGATATGATATTTGCACATCCATTTTGTATGTGCGAGTGCATTTTCTTTCTTCGCCATAAATTACCTTTCCTTTCTGCAATATAGCCTGAACAACTTTATTGTAAATCGAAAGGTAATTTTTTTGTATAACAATCGACGCGCACCCGCATAGCGCAACATCATAAACTTAAGATTAGATATTACACATTTATATTATCCTGCTAAAAACTCATTTCAAAAGAGCAGATTAAAACGAAGAGAAATCTTCACAGAGCTCCTTCTGTATACTTTAACAACTTAAAAATGCCCATAATCTCCCTTTAAACGGAGAATGAGCATTTTAAAAGCTACTCTTTTGATTGTTTTTATATTTATTTGAAATGTTTTTTCTACGCTCTTTTCCAGGTAGTTCCCTTATGGGAAGTACATAGCGTTCCATTTCTTCCTGTAGTTCTCCAAGTTTTTTGATCCGCTTCTTTTTCTCCGGTTCCAAAAGGATTTTTAGCATAGTCTCTTTGAAAAGACCGATGGCTACATTTTCATTGGTATGCATGGGATATTTATTCCTGTTTTCCCGTCCTGCTGCTGCGGCCTCTTCGTCCGCACTGTTCCGAATGTCCTGAACCATATTATATACTAAAACCTGCGCCCAAAAATCCTGGTGCACATATACTGTGGCTTTCCCTGTTACACTTTCAAATTTCATTTTGTTTTTTAGAGTATTGTATTTCTTCTCAATTTCCCATCTTTGGTAATATAAATCCGCTAATTCTTCTGCGGTAATTGTATCCGGAAGATCTGTCATCAGCGCAAGTTCATTCCTGGAGGGAAGAGTCGATTTTGATATTCTTACCTGCGTGCTCCCTTTCTTTTGCATCTGTTCATATCGTTCCGGATGTTTTTTTCGTATTTTTTGTAGGCGTGCAAATGAATGTTTTAAAATGACTTTTTCATCTGCCGACTGCATCCGTTTACGTTCTGCCATATAATCGTTGGATGAAAGACGGATCAGATAATGAATCCCTTCCGTTTCCAGAAAGTCAATAAACTCTAAGGAAGGATAACCGCGGTCAAAAACTGCGACAACCGGCTTCCTGATTCCAATTTTTTTTAATTGTTTTAAGTTTCTTTTTGCCAGTTCGTTTTCACTGATGGAAATATGTTCAATTTCAATATCCAGGTAAAAATGATTCAAAACATCATACATTCCGCTTACCAGTGCCCGTACCTGCCCTTTCCCGGAATGCTGGTTGCCGCTGTTTCCAAATGCTTCCCTGTTATCCTTTGAGTTTGGAACTTCCGCCTTGCTCCCGTCAATCGCGATTAACAAATATCCTTTCCACAGTCTGGGTTCGTCAGAACGATAAAAATCCATAAGATATTTACGGTTCAGATAGGGAAAAATTTCTGGATTCAGACGTTTTCTCTGTTGTAGATATCCCTGGACAGATAACTGCATAGACAAGTCTCCTTTTTCTTTGAAATAGTTTCTAAGTTCAAATGTCGTGGTAAGCCCCTTTTTTGAAAGACAGCATAGCAACATGTCTTTTAGGGGCATTTTTCGCTTTCTCGAAAAAGCATGGTTTCCATTCTGTCTCGCATATTTTGCAATTTCCGGATCAGATAATAATGCAGAAAACTTTTGAAATCTTGTTTTATAAGATTTAATCATATACACCCTTGCCTATATTTTAACACAATGAAAGGAACCTGCGAACAGATTCCTTTCTATTTTTTCCTTAAGTTTATGATGTTGCGTTGGACGGGTGGTCCTGATTATCTCTGATCATATTTCGGATGGCAGGTGTCACAGTCATAATCTCGAAGACAGGGATCATTTTCCCATCAATCGTCGGTACAAGCTGCTGTGAGATAACGGCCTGCAGAACCATAGATAGCTGCACTGCGATCTGATGCTGCTGGTTTGGCGGGAATACGTCAATGATACGGTCAATTGTGCTGGCAGCACCAATCGTATGCAATGTTGAGAAGATCAAATGTCCGGTCTCAGCCGCCGTCATTGCGACCTGCATAGTCTCGTAGTCGCGCATCTCCCCAAGTAGGATAACGTCGGGACTCTGGCGAAGAGAAACACGCAGAGCAGTCACATAGCTCTCTGTATCGACGTTGATCTCACGTTGGCTGATGATACTTAAGTCATGTCTGTGAAGGAATTCCAGAGGATCCTCCAGCGTGATAATATGCTTCCTATAATGATGATTGATCGCATCAATAATACAAGCGAGTGTTGTAGACTTTCCGCTTCCGGCAGTTCCCGTTACAAGGACAAGACCTTTAGAAAAATTAGAAAAGTCAATGATCCGTTGCGGGATTCCAATCTCAGTCGGATTTGGTAGAGAGAAGGAAATGATTCGAATCACAACGGACAGCGCACCCCTTTGCTTCTATGCACTGACACGGAAACGTGACAATCCCGGGATAGCAAAAGAAAAGTCGTCGTCACCGCTTTGTTCGAAGTCATTCACATCACGATTTCCGGCCAACTGGTAGATTGGAGATACAATGTTACTCGTATCGGCAGGGGGAAGATTTTCCCCATTTTTTCTAGTGATAATTCCATTGATTCGCATGGAGCATGGAAGACCGGCGACGATAAACACATCGGATGCACCTACTTATTGAATCAGCTTCATAGAGTTGTCGGCATCCCACGCATTGGTTGCTACTTCCTTCCAGGATGTGATCGTATAGAATCCGGAGGAAGTCGTCCATGGGTCATTCAGTGTTAAATCCACTTCCTGAGCTTGTGAGTCGTCAACAGTAGTAGTGTAATTAAGAGTAGCTGAATTAATTTCTATAGAAAAGTTTAAGTTCACATCCATATCCGATTCACTAAGCATTGCTTCAATTTCAGAAAAATAAGAGCTGGAATCAGGGGAGATCTGATAGGACTTCGCAAGGATTCCATCAATCTGATCTAGAATCTCTTTCGCCTGATTCGATGCTTTATAATAATTTGTACTATGTGCAGTGAATTTGTCTGCAGAGCTCTTATTACCGGCTGCAGAAGCAATTGACGGATATACAGTAGATGCTGAAACAAAAAATGTAAAGATCACAACAGGAAAGAATGAGATCACATTCTACTACACAAAGAGAGCGGATCTTGCTTACACAGTAAACTATTATGAAGAAGGAACAACAACGAAACTTCACGATAGCAAGAAAGTAGAAAACCAGACATTCTGTCAAGTGGTTTTGAGATATTTTTTGAAAAATCTCCAAAGCGTATAGTTGTGCGTAAAGTCAATCAGGCAACATCTGCTTCCTGCAAAGCCATTGTTTCTCTTGCAATCAGAGCCTTTACAAGCTCCTCCTGCGTGTGCTTTGCGTTCTCTGCGGGCATTGCATTGACAACGAAAATCGTGTCGCCGATTCTCTCTACAAAGCCGGTTTTCATTTTCTCCACGGTCATCACCTCCCTAGTATAATAATGATGTAGTCTTGATTGACTACATCATTATTATACTAGGAGGTAGCGATATGCGTTATTTTGAATTTGTTCATAACCTTGGCTTACATGCCTGGGATATTCCAGCATTAGTTGCCCTGGTGATTTTAGTAATTATGATTATTGTGCATCATAACAATCAGAAAAAGCGTGATTATGATTTTGAGAAAGAGCTGGCAGATAAGATTCAGGAGATTCGAGGAGAACAGAACTCAGGAAATGATCAGACCGCAAGAGTATAGGAGGGAGATATATGGCATATTTATTTGAACATACCAAATTTGGTTTTTGCTGGTTGGACCTTCTTGCATTGCTTATATTGCTGGCAGTAATCGTTGTATTCGGTGTCAGAAATCGAGACTTGAAAAAGCAGCAGAAAGATCTGGAAGATCAGCTGGATGACCTGTATTCAGGAGATGCGAAAAAAGACAATTCGGTGATACAGGAATAAGCGGGAATGAAAAGATCGTGAAGTAAAAACAAAAGTTTAGAAGAAATTCTTAAATTAGAAGAAATTCTAGGATGAAATGGCAGCCGGGGCAGCAATGTTCCGGCTGCTGTTTCTTTTAGTGAAACTCATTGACATGCAGCAAGGAATTACCGTATTTTAATGAGTAGAGTATCGGACTTGGGAATCCGTTGGAACAGATAAGGTTTTCAACTTCGATCGGAAGAAGAAAGAAGAAACAGATGCGCAAATACCGTGCAGTGATAACATTAGAATTTGTTGTCCTGATCGTACTTATTATGGTGTTATTCTATGCTTTGATGGGAATTTCAACAGTGCAGGGAAACTCTATGTATCCGATATTGCACAGTGGTGAGAAGGTTGTGTATAACCAAAGAGTCAGTGATTATAAAGCCGGAGATGTGATTGTCTTGAAAAGACCGGATGGAGAAGAGTTTGTGAAGCGAATCGTGGCTGTGGCCGGGGATACTGTGAATATACAGAACGGCAAGCTGTATGTGAACGGAGCAGAAGAAAAGCAGGAAGGAACGCTTGGTGAGACACTGACTGAGGAAAACAATCAAGTAAGCTATCCATTGACGGTAGGTGATGACCAGATCTTCGTACTGGGAGATAATAGAGAAGTGTCCGACGATTCCAGAGCGTTTGGAGTTGTTGACATGGATGATGTGAAGGGAAGAATTGTCTGGTATATGGGACGACTGTAGCGAGCAGTGGACAGTACTGATTGGTTACAAGGCAATGAAAAAGAAATAGCATAAATGAAAAGGAATACTGGAGTTCCGAATTTGACAAAAAAGGCACCTATAAAGGATGAATTAAACAAGCACAATGAATAGAAAAAATTTACAATGAGAATAATCAGTCACTAGGTGGAGTCTGTCCAAAAACAGATGAATCTTAAGACAATAAAAAAGATACATCAAATATGTATCAGAAAGGGAAATTATGAGAAGGAAAATGAAATGGAGGGTGCTTGCAAGTGCTTGTGCAGCAGCGGTAGCTGTGACATCTATGCCGTATATGGCAACGCAGGTCCATGCAGAACCAGCGGCTGTAACGCAGCAGACCGGTAATAATGATCTGAAGCTATGGTATACGAGCCCGGCAGATATTACCAAGTATTACCAAGGATGGCAGGAAAAGTCCCTTCCTATAGGTAATGGAGGAATCGGTGGAACGGTATTTGGTGGAATTACCAGAGAACGTATCCAGCTCAATGAAAAATCACTTTGGTCAGGAGGACCAAGTGAGAGTAGAAAGAATTACAATGGAGGTAATCTGGAGAATAAAGGAAATAATGGAGCGACAATGAATTCAATCCATGAGTACTTTGCGAATGGCCAGGATAATTCTGCAACTAATCTTGCAAAAAGAAACTTGATAGGTGCAAGTGATGATAACGGAACAAATGGATATGGATATTATCTGAGTTTTGGAAATATGTATATCGATTTTAAGAATGTATCATCCAACAGCGATGTGAAAAATTACACTCGTGATCTGGATCTGAATACAGCAATTGCCGGTGTTAATTATGATAAAGGAAGTACCCATTATTCAAGAGAGAACTTCACAAGCTATCCGGACAATGTTATTGTTACTCATATCACAGCAGACGGTTCTGAGAAGATCAGTCTGGATGTAAGTGTAGAACCGGATAATAACAGAGGGGATGCTGTTAATGGGATTGGTGATAGCAGCTATAAGAGAGATTGGGATACAAAAGTATCAAATGGATTGATTTCCATCAACGGACAGCTTAAAGACAATCAGATGAAATTCACATCCCAGACACAGGTTATTACTGACAATGCCGGTACTGTGAAAGATGGGAATGGAAAAGTAAGTGTTTCCGGAGCAAGTGAGGTTACCATCATCACGTCTATAGGAACAGATTATAAGGATGAATATCCGTCCTATAGAACAGGCGAATCTGCGGATGAACTGACAAGTCGTGTGAAATGGTATGTAGATCAGGCGGCAGCGAAGACATACGAAGAACTGAAAGCAAATCATGTAAGTGATTATCAGAAGATCTTTGACCGTGTGGATCTGAATCTTGGACAGACAGTCTCAACAAAGCCAACAGACGAACTTCTTTCTGCATACAAAGCAGGAACTGCAACAGATGCTGAAAGACGTCAGTTGGAAGTTATGTTATTCCAGTATGGAAGATTTATGACAATTGAGTCTTCCAGAGAGACAACTACAGATGAGAATGGTTATGTAAGAGAGACACTTCCTTCCAATCTTCAGGGACTGTGGGTAGGAGCGAACAATTCTCCATGGCATTCAGACTACCATATGAATGTAAACTTACAGATGAACTACTGGCCGACATATTCTACCAACATGGCAGAGTGTGCAGAACCACTGATCGATTATATCGATGCTTTGAGAGAACCGGGGCGTGTGACCGCGGCAATCTATGCAGGAGTTTCCAGTGCCGAAGGTGAAGAAAATGGATTCATGGCACATACACAGAACAATCCGTTTGGATGGACATGTCCTGGATGGGACTTTAGTTGGGGATGGTCACCGGCTGCAGTACCGTGGATCTTACAGAATTGCTGGGATTATTATGAATATACTGGAGATACTTCTTACTTAGAAAATAATATCTATCCAATGATGAAAGAAGAAGCTAAACTGTATGACCAGATGCTTGTTCGTGGAGCAGATGGAAAGTTGGTATCTTCACCGGCATTTTCACCGGAGCATGGACCGGTTACAAATGGAAATACATATGAGCAGTCTTTGATCTGGCAGTTATATGAAGATACGATTAAAGCTGCAGAGGTACTTGGAAAAGATGCCGAGCTGGTAGCTACATGGAAAGCAAACCAGGCAGATCTGAAAGGACCAATTGAAGTTGGTGATAGCGGACAGATTAAAGAGTGGTATACAGAGACAACTGTTAATTCAATGGGTGATGGATATGGTCACCGTCATATGTCTCACTTGCTCGGACTTTATCCTGGAGATCTCATCACAGAGGACAATGCAGAATGGTTTGCAGCAGCAAAGGTTTCCATGCAGAACCGTACGGACGTGAGTACCGGATGGGGAATGGCACAGAGAATCAACAGCTGGGCAAGACTTGGTGATGGAAATAAAGCTCTTCAGCTTATTGAGAACCTGTTCAAGAATGGAATCTATGCGAACTTGTTCGATTATCATGAGCCAAAATATTTCCAGATTGATGGAAACTTCGGATATACATCAGGTGTAGCTGAGATGCTTCTGCAGAGCAATGCAGGATATATCAATCTTCTTCCGGCAGTTCCAGACGCTTGGGCTAACGGAAGTGTAGATGGATTGGTTGCACAGGGTAACTTTGAAGTATCTATGGACTGGGCAGATGGAAATGTAAAAACTGCTACAATCCTTTCTAAGAATGGCGGAGAAGCAGTTGTGCAGACAGCGAATGCATCTCTTGCAACAGTGGTAGACAGTGATGGAAATGTAGTTGATGTGACACCTGTAAAGGAAAACCGTATTTCTTTCGTAACAGAAGCAGGAAAGAGTTATACATTAAAGGACATTCCGACATCCGCTACTGTGACAGCTCCGACAGGACTGACAGCACTTCGTGCAGATGCTGAAAATGTAAACCTTTCCTGGAACGCTGTGACAGCAGAAGAGGGAAGCAATGTAACATATAATGTATACCGTCAGGTAGAAGATGGTGATGTGATCTGCATTGAGACAGGTTTAACAACAACAACTTATAAAGATACAACAGCATACAAGACACTTGGAGCAATGAAATATCAGGTGGCCGCAGTTGTGGATGGAATTGAATCTGAAAAGAGTGCAGTAGTAACTGTAACAGAGCCGATTGGCGCAGGTAAGATTGACAATGCTGATGAAAGAATCGCATATGTAGGTGAATGGGGCAACTGGACACAGGATAAAAATGTCAACTATATGGATACAATTCAATATCTGAATAGTCCAAAGGGCGGAGAGACGGTTACTCTTACATTTAAGGGAACAGGAATCAAGGTAATTGGTTGTACGAATAAAGACAGAGGTAAGATTGAAGTATTTATCGATGGCGAGTCCCAGAAAGTAGTTGATACATATAGTGCAAGCACAGTGCGTCAGGTGGAATACTTCAGCAAAGATGACCTTAAAGCAGGAATCCATACACTTCAGCTGAAAGTTCTCAATGAGAAACAGGCTGCAAGTTCTGGTACAAAGATTGAACTTGATGCATTTGAAATTCTAGATTCAACACTGGTAGCACCGACAGGTGTGACAGTAAGCTCCAAATCCGGAATGACTACAGTATCTAAAGCAAACAGCACATTACAGTTAAAAGCAACTGTAGAACCGGAGAATGCAACAGATAAGACAGTTACATGGAGTACATCAGATGATAGCATTGCAACAGTAGATACAAACGGACTGGTAACATTCTTAAGTAAGAACGGAACAGTTACTATCACTGCAACATCCGCTGCAGATGCTACAAAGTCTGGCACAATTGAACTGACAGTTGCAATCAAACAGGATGTGGCAGATGTTGAGACAATCGTAGAAGATGGTAATCCACCGGCGTCAGGAACAAATACATACGGAACAAAAAGTAATGATATCAAATGGGAGGGTGAGTCATGGTATACCTGGGCTGAGAATGGACAACATGGTGGAACAAAAACAGAAACTGGAGATGGTGAGAATGGTAAGGGACACTCTTTTACATATACATTCACTGGAACTGGCGTAGATGTTTATTCTCAGAAGCATGCTAACTTTGCAAGCTTTGATGTTTATATTGATGATAACAAGATTGAAAATTGTTCATTAGCGGGTTCAGGCACTGGAGAAAAGCAGGAACTTATCTTCTCAAAGAAAGGTCTTGAGAATGGTAAGCACACAATCAAATGTGTGGCAGCTGAGCGTGACGGAAAATATCAGGTCAACCTGGATTACTTAAAGATCTTTTCACCAGGCGAAGGTGCAACAGTTGATAAAGCAGCGCTCCAGGAATCAGTTGAGGCAGGAGCAGCACTTGTTAAATCAGAATATGATGAGACAAACTGGAATGCATTTATGGACGCATATAATGCTGCGGTTGCGGTAATGAATGATGCAGCTGCAACAAAGGAAACTGTAGATGAAAAGAAAGAAGCATTAGATGCAGCAATCAGAGCACTTGGAGCACCGAAAGTTCCTACAGTAGAAGACCAGACAGGTTCAGCAGTTCTTGTGGAAAGCAAGAAAGTTGTACTGAAATGGACGAAGGTTCTGGGAGCAGCAAAATACAAAGTAGTTGATGAAAAGAATGGAATTGAAAAGATTGTAAGTGGTACAACCGTAACACTGGAGAATCTGACACCTGGAACAACTTATAACTTCAAAGTATATGCTCTGAATAGTGTAGATGTTGCATCAGAGAAGGCAATTGAGATCAGCAATGTGGCAACAATGGGTGACGGATCAACAAAAGGTGAGATCGAGTCTGTTACAAAGACTCCGGTCAGTGATGATTCTGTAAAACTCACATGGACATTAAAAGAAGGCTCCACTTTCGCAAGCTATGAAATTTATGTCAATGGTCAGCTGAAAGGTAATACGACAGAAAAAGAGTTCACACTTAAGGATCTAGAAGACGGCACATACGTTGTTAAGATTGTTGCAAAGACAGCAGCAGGACAGTCAGCACTTCCAAAGCAGTTTTCTTTTGAAATGAAAAATAGTGTAAAAGTACTTAGTGTAACAAACCCAGAAGGAATTTCAGTAGAAGAAGGAACTGCATTTAAGAAGCTTGAATTACCAGAGAAAGTAACTGTCACAGTGACAGGAAACTTGGATCAAGAAGTAGAAGTAACATGGGCAGAAGGTGATTACCAGACAACACCGGGAACTTACACATTGGAAGGAACACTGACAATGGGTAAGAATATGAAAAACCCAGATGGCGTGAAAGCTTCTATCAAGGTAACAGTTACAAAGAAACCGTATGAGATTAAGTCTGTTGCAAAACTGGATAAGAAAGAAGTTGCATACGGAACAGCGGCAACAGATCTTGGACTTCCGACAGAAGTAGAAGTAAGCTACACAGACGGAACAAAAGGAATAGCAAGTGTTACATGGAATACAGACAACTACGATGGAAATAAAGCAGGAGACTATACTCTGACAGGAAAGCTTTCCTTTGCAGATGATGTTACCAATCCGAAGGAGTTGACTGCTTCTGTAACAGTAACAGTTAAGAAAAAGGCAGAAGAACCGAAACCAGAAAAAGACGCTGATTACACAGCTGTGAATGCAGCAATGGAAAAAGCAAATAAGATTGACAGAAGTAAATATACAGAAGAAAGTCTGAAAGCTTTGGACGATGCAGTAGCGGCAGTAGAAAAGGGCCTGAAAGAATCCGAGCAGAGCAAAGTTGATGCAATGGCAGCAGCGATTGAGAAAGCGTTAGGTGATCTGGTAGAAAAACCAGTAGTTAAACCAGAAAAAGACGCAGATTATACAGCAGTGAACGCAGCAATAGAAAAAGCAGAAAAGATTGACAGAAGTAAATATACAGAAGAAAGTCTGAAAGCTTTGGATGATGCAGTAGCAGCGGTAGAAAAGGGTCTGAAAGAATCCAAACAGGATAAAGTTGATGCAATGGCAGAAGCAATCAATAAGGCTTATGCAGCATTAGTTGAGAAACCAGCTGTAGAAGAGGAAGCAGACTACACAGCAGTAAGCGCAGCAATGGAAAAAGCAAAGAAGATTGACAGAAGTAAGTATACAGAAGAAAGTCTGAAAGCTTTGGATGATGCAATCGCAGCAGTAGAAAAAGGTCTGAAAGAATCCGAACAGAGCAAAGTTGATGCAATGGCAGCAGCGATTGAGAAAGCGTTAGGTGATCTGG
>CAJMQQ010000015.1 GCA_905215625.1 uncultured bacterium | reverse complement strand
TACAAAAATATATGACTTTTTTATGCTTTATCTCTTGACATCACACCGCTGGACTATCTGATATAGAAATCTTTAGTTTTATATATTATAGATGCTGTTTACTTTTTAAAAGTTGCAAAACAGAAAAAGCGGAATTAAAAAAGTAATAGCTGTAAAATAGAATAAAAAATATATATTTTCAGAAAAATACTACACAATTTAATTGATATCAAAATTATGATAAAAAAATTAAAAATAGTATTGACAAAACTAGGCGGATTATGTATAATAAAATCATCAAAAAGAACTAAAGAAATAAAAAATCTAAGTAAAGGAGGTACAGTCCAAAGTACTAGTTAGCAAATCCCCAAGGAATCTTTATTATAGATAAGATTCAAAGATATACATATAACAAACGATTAAAATAAGATGGACAACGTGCAGAGAGTACAGGATTTTGTAATATGACGAGAAAGTATTATGAGATACTTGGAAAAGCATACGACATAATATTCAAATCAATAAAGTTATACGATAGACTTGAATCAGATGATAATAAAGCAAATAAAAATATGATAATCGGGGGTTTTATCCAGGCGAATGAAAGTTTCGCAGAAAAATTCATATAGATAAAAGAAACAGAGGTATAGTCCAATGGATAATATGTTTTAGGACGGATACAAATTCGTAAAGAAGAATTTGTATCCGTCCTTTTTGCTATTCAGAATATTTTTAAGGATATTTTAAAGAATTTGTATAAAATATAGGTTATCTTTCCGCTCAAAATATGATAAAATAGTTCTGATCTGACAAAAATCATGGAAAAGTGACACCAGGTATTCACGAATATATTTGAGTTTATAGAAGGGATTTTTTTGATGAGAACGAAAAAAAAGAGAGTGGAACAGCGCGGAAAAAGAAGCTGGAAAAGATTTTATACGTATGCAGCTTTAACTGCGGCAATTACATCTGCTGGACTGTTTAGCACGGCTTGCAGTGAAGAAGCGGCAACCAGAACGATCCAGACAGAAAGCAGCAGCATAGAAGAGGGAGTGTCTGCGGCAGAGATGGAAACCGTAGAAATTACTACAGCGCCGGAATCGATTCCCCCGCTGGAACCGGGCGGACAGCTCCTTCCGAATATCGCAATTACGGTCCCAGAAGTAGAACCGATGCCGGAATATATCCGGGTAGGGGACAGGCATTCAGCAGTGGTCAACCTGCAGAGCCGGTTGATGGAATTGGGCTTTATGGACAGCGATGAACCGACCGATTACTATGGAACGCAGACAGAGCGTGCAGTTAAGATTTTCCAGAGACAGAATAAACTGGCAATGGACGGTATCGTAGGGAGCGCTACATACGATGCCATTATGGATCCAAATGCGAAATACTATGCTGCCCAGAAGGGGGATGAAGGTGACGACATTTCCCAGCTTCAGAGCCGTCTGTATGAATTGGGATATTTGGCGACATCAGATTTAGTAACCGGCAATTTTGGAGATTCTACAGAGGCTGCAGTTTTGAAACTTCAAGAGGTAAATGGTTTGGAGGCAGACGGAAAAGTGGGCCAGAAAACCATGAATTTGTTATATAGCGATGAGATTAAGGCTAATTTTCTTGCCTATGGAGAAAAAAGCGAAGTGGTACTGGCTGCACAGGAAAGGCTGAAAACTCTGGGTTATTTAATGACAGTACCAGATGGGGCTTTTGGTCAGGATACGGCAGATGCGATTAAACAGTTCCAGTCCCGTAACGACCTGATTGTAGACGGCTATTTGGGACCTTCTACCAGAGCAGTATTAAATAGTTCTGAGGCGATACCCAATGGTCTGCGTCTGGGCGATGAAAGCGATATGGTTAAGAAAGTTCAGACTCTGTTAAGTAAGTATGGCTATCTGAACGCCGGGAATGCTACCGGATACTATGGTGAGATTACGGAAAAGGCAGTAAAGAACTTCCAGGAACGAAATAATCTGTCTCCGGATGGTACAGTAGGAGCACAGACGCTGGCAAAGCTGACAGGAGATAATGTAAAGAAAGCTCCGGCTAACAGCAGTTCTTCCTCTTCCGGAAGCGGTTCTAGTGGAAGTTCTTCCGGCGGAAATAAAACCCCTTCCAGTTCCGGATCCTCTGGAAGCGGCTCTTCTGGAAAGCCTTCCAGCGGAAGCAGCGGCGGAGGTACCATTCACAACAGCGGCGGTGTCTCCAGTTTAATTGCAGCAGCTCAGTCGAAAGTTGGCTGTCCATATGTATGGGGAGCAAAAGGCCCGAATGCATTCGACTGTTCTGGTTTTGTATACTGGTGTCTGAACCAGGTAGGTGTAAAGCAGAGTTATCTGACGTCCTCTGGTTGGAGAAATGTAGGACGATATACCAGAATTAACAATTTCTCAGACATTCAGGCGGGAGATATTGTAGTAGTAAATGGGCACGTAGGAATTGCAGCTGGAGGTGGAACCGTTATCGACGCATCTTCTAGTAATGGCCGCGTAGTACACAGAAGTTTAAGTTCCTGGTGGGCAAACAACTTTATTTGTGCATGGAGAATTTTCGGATAGGGCAATAAAAAATTAAATAGGAAATGAAAAAGAAAAGGGTTCTTTTCCTGCAAATGCAGAGAAGAGAATCCTTTTCTTAATTATAAAACGGATTTGACAGGGAAGCGCAGGCAGGCCTTAAATAAATCGCCGTCGATAATAATATCAAAAGAACCATTTTGAAGCCTGGTAAGGCTTTGGGCAATGGAAAGGCCAAGGCCGCTGCCTTCGGTAGTCCGGGAGACGTCTCCCCGTACAAACCGTTCTGTCAGCTCGCTTCCGGTAATGTTTAAAGGGTGGTCCGAAATGTTTTTAATTGTAAACAGCACCTGGTTTTTTTCACGAACCATATCGACATAGACGCGGCTGTGCTCCATGGCATATTTAAAAGTATTGTTGTAAAGGTTTTCCAGTACACGCCACAACTGGCCGCCATCTGCCTCGATGATAATGGCTTCTTCAGGAAGATTGCTGATAAGTTCCAGGGAACGGAGAGCAAATTTCTCTTCAAACTCGCCGTTTGTCTGCTGAACCAGCTCAACAAAATCGATGTCTGCCATTTCCAGCTTTAAGTTTCCGGAACTAGCCTTTGATGCCTCAACCAGGTCTTCTGTTAAAGTTTTCAGACGCTGGGATTTCTGTTCCAGGACTTCCAGATATTCCTGGATTTTAGGATTCTGGATATTTTCCCGTTTGATTAAATCCACATAATTGATAATCGAAGTAAGGGGCGTTTTTAAGTCATGGGAGACGTTGGTAATTAAGTCTGTCTTCATGCGCTCGCTTTTTACACGTTCCTGAATAGCAGTATCTAAGCCGCTTCCAATACTGTTGATGTGCTCGGCAATGGAACGTTCCCGTCCGCTAAACTGGGTTAAATCGACACAGTAACGGGTATCGCCTCCAGAGATATTGGAAATCGCTTCGTTTAGTTTATCCTGCTGCAGGGCCTTTTTGTAAAGACGTTGGAAAACCCATAGATTCCCTGATATCCACAGAACAACCAGAAGAAGCAGGAGAAGTTTGTGGCTTAAATCATTCAGAGTGTAAAACAAAGAAAGAACAGTAAAAGCAAATACCAGATTAATGGCCAGGAATCCTACATAATAGTATATCAGCGAAATAGAAAAACGCTGCTTTGAAAAATAATCAAACATATCCTGGATAAATTTTCTCATAAGAGAATTTTTCCACAAAAGATTTGCTTTATACTGCCGGATTATGCTGAATGCCAGTACAAAGCAGACAACATAAATGACAGCGCCGTTGATTACATGGCCCATGAAAATAAGTGCGTAATCGGAAAAAACCAGATCTAAAATAGCAAGCCCCAGGTTATTGCAGAGATAAAGTCCTGAGATAATCGCAATAAGAGCCAGGAAAATATTGATTTCTACGGGAAAGAAATCATATTTGAAAAAATACCGTTCAGAACGTGCAGTGGTTTTCCATCCGGCATAGTAAGCCAGGTAGACAAAGGTAATTAAGCAGCCTGCAAAGCCGGTAAATAGAGAAACTAAACCTGCAGAATACCCTTTTTGCGTCTGTAAAAACCGCTGGTTTCCCATGGCATAAGCATCATTATGGCTGTAGGAAGCATCAACTGCAGCGAGAAAAATCCCGTTCCCTTCTATAAAAGGAGAGTATTCCTCCAGCATCGAAGAGATGTAGAGAGGCTCTTCTGGCAGATTAGACTGACCAGTCAGAGTGTCTGTAGAGAAAACAGCATACCGGTCGCATTGACGGAATTCATCAACAGTCATATCTGTATTGCAAAACAGCAGAGGCTTGGAATTATCCTCCCAATAGGATAGAAGAAAATGAAAGTTGCTGTTTCCTTCTATCAGGTTATAGCGGACATAGGAGTAAGCGCCTAAGTGGGACAAAACCTCATAGGATATATCAGACAGCGTCATATAAGCATCCATAGGTTCGGAATATTCTACGTCTGGTTCATAGGTTTTCTGGGTTACATATAAAAGCGGCTCTTCTTCCATCTCTTCTTCGGAAATAGGAATATCCACAATTTCCCAATTTTGATTAAGGGCATATCCATGCGTCTTGGCATAGTCAATGATTTCATTTACTGTATAATCCCGTTCGTTGTCAGGATTTCCATCGCTGACAGTTACAATGACTTTAGACATATCCGGACGGCCATTGGTCTCAAATACCTGCCGGTACTTTGCATACTCAAATATCTGATTCACATCATATTCAAATTGAGAAGTAAATGCATGGGTATCGGCATAAGAAGACCGGCGGATCCAACTGATTCCCTGTCCATAATCTGAGTTTATATAGAGCAGACAGATGCCAGCCAGGGTGAGTACGAAAAACAGGAAGTGTACAAATGTAATCAGAATACGTCTGCTGTGGGTAGAAATTGTTTTCATAACAAACACCTGTCCTTACTGCTTTTCGATTTTGTAGCCAACGCCCCAGACAACTTTCAGATAGCGGGGTTCTCTGGGATTGATTTCGATTTTTTCGCGGATATGACGGATATGTACTGCCACTGTGTTATCAGCTCCAATGGCTTCTTCATTCCAGATTTGCTGATAAATTTCATCAATGGAGAAGACCTTTCCGGCATTTTTGACCAGTAAAAGAAGTATATTATATTCAATAGGAGTTAATTTAATGGGTTCTCCGTCTACAGTTACTTCTTTATTGTCGTCATTAATCTGGAGACCTCCACAGCGATAGACTTGTCCCTGATTCTGCTGGGAGACATTGCCTAGCTGGGTATAGCGGCGAAGCTGGGATTTTACCCTGGCGACAAGTTCCAATGGATTAAATGGTTTGGTCAGGTAGTCGTCGGCACCGATGTTAAGTCCTAAAATTTTATCCGCATCTTCTGACTTGGCAGATAAGATAATGATAGGAATGCTGCTGGTTTCCCGCACTTTCAAGGTGGTGCGGATTCCATCCAGACCAGGCATCATTACGTCCAGGATCATCAGATCAACAGGGGATTGTTCTAATAATTCCAGAGCTTCTGCGCCGTCGTATGCTTTTATTACCTCAAATCCTTCACCAGTAAGATAAATATCTATCGCATCTACAATTTGTTTGTCATCATCACAAACTAGAATACTGGGCATAGTTGTCCCTCCTTAAAAAATTGCTAACTTCATTATACAACGGGGACAGCAGAAAAGTACATTACTTTTTCCTTACATTTGGAAAGGAAAAAGAATAAGAAAGGCTGCTGCGCAGCAGAAATAATTTTCGCAGCAGCCTGTAAAAAAGAATGCGTCAGAACCGGAAAACAGCTGTTCCGTAAGGAGGCAGCGGATAGGAAAAAGAATAAGGCTGACCATCGCATTCCCCGGCTGAAGATTTGTAGCTGGGAGCCGAAGAGGCGGGGAACAGGCCATGTTCATTGTCCAGCAATAATGTGTATTTTCCCTTTTTCGGAACACCAATGCAGTAGTCTGGACGGGATACGGGAGTAAAGTTGATAATAAATAAAAGATTTTTTTTGCCAGTTTTGTCCCGGCGAATAAAACTGAAAATGCTGCGATCTCCATCATTGGCGTTGATCCATTGGAATCCGTCCCAGTCATTGTCCAGGCGATATAGGGCAGGATATTTTCGGTAAAGATGAAGCAGGTCTTTTACATAGGACTGAAGCTCAAGGTGTTTTTCTTCCCCTAAGAGATGCCAATCCAGGGCTACTTTTTCATCCCATTCGTGCCATTGACCGAATTCCTGGCCCATAAACAGCAGTTTCTTGCCAGGATGTCCCATCATAAAGGTATATCCGGCTTTTAAATTGGCAAACTTATCTTCATACAGACCAGGCATTTTATTAATCATAGAGCACTTGAGATGAACAACTTCGTCGTGGGACAGAACCAGAATAAAGTTTTCACTGGTAAAGTAGGTCAGTCCAAAGGTCATTTTGTTGTGATTATATTTACGGAAATAAGGATCTAACTTCATATATTCCAGGAAGTCATGCATCCATCCCATGTTCCATTTGAAGGTAAAACCTAATCCATCCTCTTCCGGCCTGCGCGTTACATTGGGCCAGGCAGTAGACTCTTCCGCAATGACCATAGCGCCATTTCCCCGTCCTGACAGAATGCTGTTTAAATGCTTAAAGAATTCAATTGCTTCCAGATTCTGATTGCCGCCGTATTTGTTTGGAACCCATTCTCCGTCTTTGCGGCCGTAGTCCAAATAAAGCATAGAAGCAACGGCATCTACCCGGAGTCCATCTACGTGGAATTTTTCGATCCAGTAAATTGCATTGGCAATAAGAAAATTCTTGACTTCATTTTTTCCATAATCAAATACTTTCGTACCCCAGTCAGGGTGTTCTCCTTTCCTGGGATCTGCGTATTCATACAGCGGCTGGCCGTCAAAATCAGCTAATCCATGAGCATCTTTTGGGAAATGGGCAGGAACCCAGTCTAAAATAACGCCAATGCCCTGTTTGTGCAGATAGTTAACGAAATACATAAAATCTTTGGGAAGTCCATACCGGGAAGTGGGAGCAAAGTAGCCGGTAACCTGATAACCCCAGGAACCGTCAAATGGATGCTCGGCAATGCCCATCAATTCCACATGGGTATACCCCATTTCTTTTACATAGGCAGCTAATTCCTGAGCGGCTTCTTTATATGTATAATATCCGTCTTTTTCCGGACGATTTTTCTTTCTCCAGGATCCAAGGTGAACTTCGTAAATGCTGAGAGGAGCTTCTTCCGGAACCGTAGAAGTACGGGCGGTCATCCATTTTTCATCGCTCCATTTAAAATTGTCAATGTCAGCAGTAACTGATGCGGTTCCGGGACGGTATTCTGCACTGAACGCATAGGGATCGGCTTTAAACAGAATTTTTCCGGATGTCGTAGTGATTGCATATTTATACAATTGTCCCACGCCCATACCTGGAATAAAAATTTCCCAGATACCAGAATCTTCCAGAACAGCCATGGGATTTGCATCCGGATTCCAGCCGTTAAAATCGCCGACAAGACTGACCTGGGCAGCATGGGGAGCCCATACGGCAAAGTACATACCATCCTGGTTTTTATAGGTTTTGGGGTGCGCACCCAGTTTTTCATAAATTTCATAATGGGTTCCCTGACCGAAAAGATAACGATCGACTTCTGTGATAAATCCTGTTCCAACTATTTTATTCGTTTTTTGTCGCATAATAAATTTTTCCTCCAATTTTTATTCCATAGTTGTCTTTAGAATAGTGCCGCTGCAGGGCTTTAAAGAAATGGTAAATTTATTATCTATAACCGGAATCACAGCACCTGAGAACATATCGTAAGCTTGTTCGGCATGATTCGGGATAGGTACAGTGACAACTGCTTCCTGTTCATCGTTGTTGAGAACCGTAATTAACGTGGAGTGCTGGCCATGGCGGGCATAAGCATATTGCCGGTTCGTTAAAAACAGTTCCTCATAACGGCCGTGATGAAGGGCTTCCTCTTCACAATGAATTTTTGCCAGAAAAGCAATCTGATCCGTCAGCTTACAATGGAGAGTACTGGCCTGGGAAATGGAAATAGCGGGGCGCAGTTCGTCATCGCTCCAGTTGGTCCGCTGGCCGGAAATCCCCCATTCGCTTCCATAGTAAACAGACGGGATACCGGGAAGGGTAAACAGGCTCAGATAGACTGGAAAAAGATGATCGGGATTGCGCAGCTTGCTGGCAATACGGTCTTCATCATGGTTATCGACAAAGGTATATAGGTCCCGCCCAACCGATTCCAGGCGCCGGACATTATGGGCAATCTCAAAGAAATTGTGATCATTGAACCCGGAATAGATGCTTTTATGCAGTTCGTAATTTGTAACAGAATGAAGCATCTGACTGTTTACCCAACGGGAGTATTCTCCGTGGATAACTTCGCCCATGAGCCAGAAATCTTTTTTCATCTGTTCGGTATATTGGCGGAGTTCCTGCATAAAACCAAAATCCAGGACATTGGCACAGTCTAACCGGATTCCGTCAATATCAAATTCATCAGTCCAGAACTGGACAACTTCCATCAGGTAAGATTTTACGGCCGGATTGAACAGATTTAAGACAGGTAAAATAGAATGTCCCTGCCAGGATTCATAACTGAATGGATCGCCCATAGGACTGGAACAGCCAAAATTGACGCCTTTATACCAGTCTTTGTAGGGGGAATCCCATTTTTTTTCCTGAAGATCCCGGAAGGCAAAAAATTCTCTTCCAGTATGGTTAAAAACGCCGTCTACCACAACCCGGATACCAGCATCATGGCAAGTCCGTACAAACTTTTTAAAATCTTCGTTGTCACCTAAACGCCGATCTACCTGTTTATAATCCCGTGTATCGTAGCCGTGGGAACTGGATTCAAACAGCGGACCAATATAAATTCCCGTACAGTTCAGCCTGCGGATATGGGGAATCCATTGAATCAGATCATTAAAACGGTGAACCGTTTGTGCATCGTAGTTTTCCTTTGGCGAACCAGTCATTCCCAACGGATACATATGATAAAATACGCAGTCATCATACCAGGTACTCATGGGACAAATCCTCCTAATAATTATGCGCCCCAGATTATAAAATTAAATGTTCCTGATTTTTGAATCGCCTTAAAAGGAACTGATAGCGTAACTGGGCGGCATTTAGTTCATAAATATAACAATCAATGAGAGTAGGATCTACTACTTGCTCAAAATGATTTTGTGCAGCCTGAATGGCCTGTTTGCTGCGTTCAATTTCAAGGCGCAGTCTGTTTGCCTCAGAAGAACGGGGCCAGATTTTTTTTCGTGTTCCAATCATGGTATCATCTCCCTCATAGTATTCGGGAGTAGTATGTCTGGAATCTGGAAAATTATTCATCTGTCGGAGGACTATGGGGAATGTTGCGCTGATAAAGAAGAATGCGCTGAAGCATCTGACCAAAATCCATGAGCTGTCTGGTGGTATCCTCAATGGTAAGATAATAATAATTAGCAGTACCTTCCTGACGGGAATTGACCATGCCTGCATCTTTTAAAATTTTTAAATGGTGGGAGACAGCGGGACGGGACAGATTGGTTTTTTTAGTGATTTCGTTGACATTTAACCCCTTTTGATTTGGATAGGAAGCAGCAGAGAGCGCTTCTACAATACCTAGGCGGACTTCATCGCCTAGAGCAATAAAAAGAGGCATACAATTATGGAACTGGCTTTTTAAATCCTGGTTTTCAGACAAGGTACGCCCTCCTTTGGTTTAAAAAATTAAACTAAGTACATTTTACCACTGAGGATAGGGATAGTCAATGAAAAAGTGTACAAAGTGAACAAAAAAATATTTCGAAATAAGGCTTGACAAAACGGATTTTTAGGAGCATAATAAGCGTTACCATCTCAAAACGCCAAGAGCATTCGCAAAATTCAGGGCGTATGGTACTTATCTTTTACCGTAAAGAAGCGGTTTCGCCTTTATCAGGCAAGTTTTCAGACAAGCAGCAAAATCAACAAGTAATAACGGTATAATCAGAAAAGAGGGGATTGAAAGGGACTATTTTATTTTAGCATCAGGAACTATGCTGGCGGGAGCAGCAGCCTGGGATTTTTGGACACACAGGATTCCAAACTGGTGGCTGGGATTCTGGCTGGTACAAATTTTATTCCCGCTTTTTAAGGCGGGAAGGACAGAACTGTTTCAATTTTTAGGCGATGCTTTATTGGCATCAGTAATCACAAGCATTCTATTTTATTTTCGGTTCATAGGAGCAGGAGACTGCAAACTTATGTCACTTACGTGCGGATACCTGGGAATCAGCAGAGGAGTTCAGGTTATCGGTACAGGATTCATTATCGGAGCTGTATGGTCATTGGGAAAGCTGATCTTTTATCAGCAGACCGGACAGCGTCTTTCTTACTTATCTGCCTGGTTTAGGCAAAGCATTCAAGAACAAAAAAGAATACCATATTTTCAAGAGGAGAGAGATGGAAAACAGGCGGTAATTCCTTTGGCGGTATGCTTTCTGGCTGGTTTTTTCCTGAAGATTCTTTTGAACTGGTAAAGAAGAACAAAATTAGGGAGAAGAGCTATGAAGCGTGTCATTGCGGTTTATGATCTGGACCCATTTTACGCAGATCGTTTTGCAAAAGTGGCAAATCAGAAGGAAAAAGTACCCTTCACAATTATTGCATTTACGTCCGTGGAGCGGTTAAAGGCTTACATGGATGAGAATCCGGTAGAGATTCTGCTGGTAGACGCGGATGCAGTAGATTTGATTCGGGATTTGCCGGCCAGACAGGTTTTTACACTGACAAATGGAGAGTTTGTGGAGGTGGAGGAATTTCCAAACATTTATAAATATCAGTCGGCAGATGGGATTTTAAGGGAGGTGATGGCCTGCTACCAGGTGGGAGAGGAACAGGAATTTACTCCGGTTGGAAAACCAAGCAGTTTGATAGGGGTGTATTCGCCGGTAAATCGATGCTTAAAGACGTCTTTTTGCCTGGCGATGGGGCAGATTTTGTCAAAAGAACAAAAGGTTTTGTACTTGAATTTAGAAGACTGTTCCTCTCTTTCAAAGTTAATGCCGGAAAGTTTTAAAGGAGATTTATCAGATGCCTTTTATTACTATCAGCAGGGGTTGTACAACTGGGTAAAAATGGCAACGATGGTTTACACCTGGGGAACCCTGGATTATATTGCGCCGGCCAGGTATCCGGAAGATTTGGCGAAGATGAGTTCCGGTCAGGTGGCAGAGTTTTTAGAATGTGTGGCAGGAGAAGGAGTATACGACTGCATTATTGTAGATATCGGCCAGTATGGAAGATTGGCGGCAGATATTCTGGATGTATGTGAAACGGTATATATGCCGATTCGGGAAGATGGTATTTCGATGCTGAAGGTAGAAGTCTTTGAAGAATATCTGGAGGCATCTGGAAGAAAGAAGCTGAAGGAAAAAATTCAAAAACTAAAACTGCCTTCACAAAATTATGTAATCCGGAACGAAAATTACCTGGAACACCTTATGTGGGGAGAATTGGGAGACTATGTACGGCAGCTGATAAGGGGGAAAGTGGAATGGGGCCAGGCTTAAATAGGAGAAAGAAGCGGGCAGAAAAGACGGATCCGGCAGAAGAAGCAGCGAAATCATTGCGGATGCGGCTGATGGAACTTCTTCAGAACCAGCCTTACCTGACGGATACGGATCTGAAAGAACTGATAAATGAAGAAATTTTTCAGTATGGAACGGAGCATTACTTGCCTCTTGCCGCAAAGGAGCGGCTTGGCCAGAGGCTGTTTGATTCATTCCGACGGCTGGATATTCTGCAGGAGCTGGTAGACGATCCGACAGTGACAGAAATTATGGTAAATGGAACAGAACAGATTTTTATTGAAAAAAACGGAAAAACGCAAAGATGGGAGAAACAGTTTGAAACAGAAGAACAGCTGGAAGACATGATTCAGCAGATTGTCAGCAGAGTCAACAGAATGGTAAATGCGTCCAGCCCGATTGCAGACGCCCGTTTGGAAGACGGTTCTCGTGTTCATATTGTATTGCCGCCTGTTGCGTTAGATGGGCCGTCAGTAACAATCCGTAAGTTTCCGGAGCCGATTACAGTCTCAAAATTAATCAAATTTGGATCGATTACCCAGGAAGCAGTGGGATTTTTAGGAAAACTAGTTGCCTCCGGCTACAATATTTTTATATGCGGAGGAACCAATTCTGGAAAAAGTACATTTTTAAATGCGCTGTCGGCGTTAATTCCGTCAGATGAACGCCTTGTAACCATTGAAGATTCGGCAGAACTGCAGATTCAGCATATTCCTAATCTGGTCCGGCTGGAAACCCGTAATGCCAACAGTGAGGGAGAAGGAGCAATTACCATTCGGGATCTCATAAGAGCGGCTCTTAGAATGAATCCAAGCAGGATTATTGTTGGGGAGGTAAGAGGAGCGGAAGCCCTGGAAATGCTTCAGGCAATGAATACAGGCCATGATGGAAGTATGTCTACGGGTCATGGAAACAGTCCGAAAGATATGCTGTCCCGCCTGGAAACAATGGTGCTTATGGCCGCAGATATTCCGTTGGAAGCAGTCCGGAACCAAATCAGCGCGGCTATCGATATTTTGATTCATTTAGGAAGGCTGCGGGATAAAAGCAGGAGGGTTCTGATGATTGCAGAAATCGGGGGAGTGGAAAATGGGGAAATCAAGCTTAATCCCCTTTATCAGTTCAAAGAAGAAAAAGGGCAGGAAAAAAGAAAACAGGACTTGCACAAAGGCGGTTCGGAAAATGTTTTGGTCAATGGAAAATTGGAAAAAGTGGGGGAACTTCAAAACAGGGAAAAACTGGAAGCAGCAGGCTATCAATTATGAAGAGTATCACCTGACCGTAAAAGAGTGGGCATTTTGGGCGGCAGTCGGAACCGGGGTCTGCGGTGCAGTGGCTTATACATTTTACCGTAGCTATCGGATGTTTTTAATTTTACTGCCATTAGGGCTGATGTATCCATTTGTATATAAAAAGCAGCTTTGCCGGCAGAGAAAAGAACAGTTAAAAAGCCAGTTTAAAGAAGGAGTTTTAATTTTAGCGGCATCTTTAAGCGCCGGATATTCGATAGAAAATGCGTTAAAAGCCAGCGTAAATGAATTAACAATGCTTTATGGAAACCAGGGAATGCTGGTTAAGGAATTTACTTGGATGGCCAGGCAGATTGGACTAAACAGTACTGCAGAAGAAGTATTTGAAGATTTTTCCAGACGAAGCGGAATCGAGGAAATACAGAGCTTTGTCCAGGTCTTTGCAGTGGCAAAACGCAGTGGGGGAGAATTAGTGGCGATTATGAATAAAACAGCGGAGTCCATTCGGGATAAGATACAAGTACATGAGGAAATACGGACAATGACAGCATCCAGGCAGTTTGAACAGAAAATAATGAATCTGCTTCCATTTTTAATCATTCTCTATATAGATATTACTTCCCCTGGATTTTTTGACTTGATGTATACTACGGGAATTGGCCGTATTCTCATGACAGGATGTCTGGTGGTTTATGGATTGGCAATCTGGATTGCAGGCCGTATTCTGGATATTAAAGTGTCCTAAAAACAGAACAGGGCAGTATGGGAGAGGAAGATGTATTGGAAACAGGAAAGAAAGAGATTCGAAAACGTCAGTGTATATGTCTTTTGGCATCAGCCGCAGTATTTCTGGCAGTGTGGCTGTCAGATGGACAGCAGCCGCTGAAAGATGGGGCAATCCATCGGGGAGGTTATGGGGAAGAGGAAACGGAATATGAACTGTGGGTATCCGGACTTGAAGAAACGGAGATTCCCATAACGGTTACCGTTGACAGCCAGAAACGCCAGGAACAGGAAGCGCAGGAGATACGGAAACAGTGGGCAGAAAATCTGCCGGAGGAGGTTTTGCAGAAAAATGCTTCGCTTCATGAAGTAAGAACGAATTTGAATCTGATTGCCTATGATGATGAGGCAGGTCTGGATCTGGATTGGGAGTCTGGAGATACGGAATTAATTGACGGTTTTGGAACGGTTTATAATGAATCACTTCCTCCGGAAGGAAAACAGACTACGCTGGTTCTGACGGTTTCTGATGACAGAGGAAGCAGTCGGTTTCAGATTCCAGTGACAGTTTTTCCGCCGCTTTTGTCGGACACAGATAAGAAACAGAAAGAACTTTTGAGTGCTATTGATGAGCTTGACCGTATCACAGAAGAAAGTGAATGGATGAAACTTCCGGAATGCTTTGACGGAAAAACACTTTCGTATCGCATGGAACGGGATTACAGCAGCCTGCTGATTTTAGCAATTGGAACCGGAATGTCCGTTTTATATGGATTTGAGGATAAAATCCGGAAAAAGGAGAAGGACAAAAAAAGAAAAGAGCAGCTTGCTTTGGAATATTCAGAGATTGTTTCGAAACTTCAGATCTATCTGGGCGCTGGAATGACTGTACGAACTGCCTGGGAGCGAATGGCACGAGACTATGAAAAGCGTTTGTCCAAACAGGACAGAATAGTCAGTCCTGCTTATGAAGAAGCAGCAAATGTGTGTAAAGACCTGCAAAGCGGCGTATCAGAGCCGGAAGCTTACAGACGGTTTGGACGCAGATGCGGACTGAGACCTTATATGAAGCTTGCCAGTCTGCTGGAACAAAACCGAAAGACCGGACTGAAAAATCTGCGCAGTTTATTGGATGAAGAAGTTGCATCTGCTTTTGAAGAAAGAAGAAATCTGGCAAAACGGCAGGGGGAGGAAGCAGCGACAAAGCTGTTGCTGCCACTGTTTATGATGCTGGGAATTGTCATGGTAATCGTAGCGGTACCGGCATTTTTAAGCTTTTATTGATAGAGAAGCAGCAGGAGGAGGTGAAAGGTATGAAGGCAAAAGAAGAATTACAAGCCTGGCTGACAGAAGAAGATGGAATTGGAGTTATCGAAGTTGTGTTGATTTTGGTGGTTCTGATTGGTCTGGTTATTATTTTTAAGAAACAGATTACGACACTTTTAAACAATGTTTTCAAAGAAATTAACAGTCAGTCAAAAGAGGTGTATTGACGATGAAGTTTAAAGGACAGATTACCGTATTTCTAAGTCTGATTTTGCTGTGTGTATTCGGGCTGATCTGCAGCCTGCTGGAATCTGCCAGAATTGCCGGAGAGAGGTGTTATCTTGAAATGGCTGCCCATTCGGCGCTGGATTCGGTAATGAGCCAGTATCATTTACCCTTGTGGGAGGAGTATCGGGTATTTGGAGTGGAATATATAGGAAAACAGGCAATAGAGGAAGAGTTTCAAACATACTTTCAGTATTATCTGGAGACACCGGACTGGTATGCTGCAAAATTAGAGTCTTCAGATGCAGGAACTCTGGTTCATCTTACAGAGAATGGCGGGAAGTATCTGGAACAGCAGATTCTGGACTTTATGAAATACGGAGTCTGGACTTTAGACATAGGACTGGATGAAGCTGAGACAATAAGCAAAACAGTCAAAGAGGCAGAACAGGTTCATGCAGTGTCTGAAAAAATGGAGAAACAGACGAAAAATGCATGGAAACTGGAACAGATTTTAGAGCAGATAAGAGACTGCCTGGAGAAACAGAAGAACAGATTCCAGGAAGCGCAGCAAGCCTTGGAGGAAGGGGATGGAACCGGATTTTTAAAGGCATCAGAGAATTTAAAGGACGATTTAAAGAGAGTTCCGGATTTGGTAAAAAAATACGGGAAACAGGCAGACAAACTGATGGAACAGATGCGGGAGGTACAGGCAGAATATGAGGAAAAGCGACAGGATATGGGAAATGCTGTACAGCAGGCATTGCTGGACGAGCTGTCCCGATATGAGTCTTATGTATCGCAGAGTGGGGAAAGAAGACAGGAGGTGGAGAGACTTCCACAGCTTGCATGGGAGCAACAGGAACTGGTATCTCAGGTCATGGAAGAAGCAGAAGAGGTAATGGAATATATCGGGAACTGGGAGCCGGAAGAAGAAGGAGATTCTTTAGATGAAGAAGAACTATGGGAACCAGTCAGGGATCATTTTAACCAATACCAGATTTTGCAGGTTTCGTATACAGCAGGAGGTGAAAACAAGGAGGCAGAAGGGTTGTTAAATCAGATCCGAAGGGCAGCAGAGTCTGGGATTTTGCAGTTAGTTCTTCCGGAAGGAAGTCGGGTTTCGGAAGGGATCATCGAAACAGCAGATCTTCCATCAAAAGATAGTGGGGGTTCGGAAGGCGCTGATTCAGAAGGACTTGATTCAGGAGAACCAGAAGGGATAAACAGTCTTGCAGACAGAGCTTTGACAGCGGAATATACAGGCCAGTTTTTTACAGATTTTTGTTCCCAAGACAAAAAGGAATTTCAGTATGAGATGGAATACATTTTATATGGAAGTTCGATAGACGGTTCCAATCTGTCATCTTCAGTAACTGGTCTTTTAGCAGTAAGGGAAGGTTTGAACTTAATTCATATTCTGACTGACTCGAAAAAACGTCAAGAGGCAGAAGCATTGGCATCTGCAATCGTAGGAGTTTCTGGGTTTGCGCCTTTAATTGGAATTACAGCCTTTTTTATTATGGGAATCTGGGCATTAGGAGAGTCGCTGGCAGATGTAAAGCAGCTTCTTTCAGGAGGAAAAGTTCCGATTTGGAAAGATGGAAATTCGTGGAAAGTAGGTTTAGAAGAACTACTGGAATTGGGAAAAACCGGATCCGTACCGCAAAGACAAGGGGGAGAAGGGTTGGATTATACTGGCTATTTAAAATTATTCTGTATGGTAATGCCGGAAAAAACCATGATTTACCGGATGATGGATATGATGCAGGTAAATATCGCCAGAAGAGAAAAAGGATTTTTAATGAGCCGTTGTGCCAGTGAAGTGGAAATAGAAGCAAAGGTTTGTGGAAAACATATATTTTTATCACTAGGATTGTTGAAAAACTTCATGGAGAGCGAGGCAGGGGATTATGAGAGAAGAATTTTAGTAAAAAAGAGATACTAGAAAATAAAAATAACGGAGGAGAATAAGCATGCCCTTTTTCACGGTATTATTATATAGTTTCATTCAACAATATATGGCGCTTCTCTTTTCTATCGCTAAATCGGGCGAAAATAACGCAACTCTCCAAGTACGAGCCCCGTTTATAAGACATAACCATTTCCGTAGAAAAAGGGTGTGTTTATTTTCCTCCGTCAGACAGTGGGCAAAAGGAAGTATGTCGGTTGAAGCAGCACTGGGGTTATCACTATTTTTATTTGCTTGTATCTGTATGATGATGCCAATGGTAATGATGGACAGGCAGAGGCAGATACAAGCCGGATTGGAAAAAACAGGGGAACAGCTCAGCCAGTATGCCTATTTAACAGATGAAGAAACGCTGGGAATTTATCGAGGCACTGCTTTGGGAAAACTCAGAATTTTAGAAGAAATGAATAAAAAAGGTATTGAGCAGGCAACATTCAGGAATTCTCAGATTATGCAGGATGGAGAGACGATTAAACTGGTTATGAATTATAAAATGAGACTGCCGTTTTCTGTTTTTGGTCTGAAAGCCTTGCCTATGAAGTCGGTCAGCATCCGGCGGGCCTGGATAGGAAGAAATGGACCTTTAGGACATTTACAAAATGGGACTGGTGGAATAAAGCCGCAGCAGGACATGGTTTTTATTGGAAAAGATAGTACGAGATATCATAAAACGCCAAAGTGTCATTATCTGTCAAATGAAATGGAACTAATTGCTTATGAAGAGTTAGAAACAAAACGGAATCATTCTGGAAGAAAATACCGGCCGTGTAAAATCTGCGGAAAATTGGCAGGACAGAACAGCAGCGTATATGTAATGCCTGAGGGAGAAAGTTACCATTTCAGATGGAACTGTCCAGCTACCAAGGCATATATTCAGGAAGTTCCGATTGAAGAAGCAGAACATTTAGGAAAATGTTCGTATTGTTGGTAAAGGAGGATTATGGCAGTTTTGTTATTTTTAGCGGCAGCGGCGCTTTATGACTGGAAATATAGAGAAATTCCCAGATGGATTTACCTGGCCGGAGGACTAGAAGCATTTTTTTGGAGAATGGCAGTAATTCTGCATATGGATGTATGGCTGGGGAGTGAATCCTGGATAGTATTTTTCCATGGAAATAATAAAGAAGTGTCTTTTTTGGAAGCTGCTTTAGGGGCAATGGTAGGAGTCGTGCTTTTGCTGTTGTCAAGGGCTGCAGATGGCAGCATAGGGGCAGGAGATGGAATGCTGTTTTTAATTACGGGGATTTATTTTGGCTTTTGGAAAAATATAGCGCTGTTTTTAGGAAGTCTGCTTCTGTGCAGTATCTGGGGAATTGGTTATTTGTTTATTAAAAAGATTGGATGGCAGGAGGGGAGAAAACTGGAATTACCGTTTTTGATATTTGTGCTGCCGATAGGAATGTGGCTGAATATGATTTAGGGGGAAAGAAAATTGAAAGGCAGTTATACGATAGAAGCAGCAGTTATTATGAGTGTTTGCAGTTTTATGATGGCAGGCATGATTCAGCATACGTATCAGATTTATGATGAAGTAACTGGAAAAATGGTTTTACATAAAACTTTAGAAGAATTGCGTCATTTGCATCCGGAAGAAAGAAAACAGAAAGCAGGTGTTTTTAGAGATTTTGATATTCAGCTTATGGAAGAGTCAGACTATATGAAAGGAAAAGCAGAGGCGAACCGGTTTAACGGCAGGTGGCGTGCAGAGATTGAAGTGAAAATTTTTCAGCCGGAAGAGTTTTTAAGAAAAGTAGAAGTGGTCAGAAAATTGGAGGAAAGGAATGGAAATACATTATGAAAGGCAGATGCGTCATAATTACTTAATTATAAGACCAGAAAACAGTAAAAGTGAAAATTATGAATGCCATATGCTGATGGCAAATACGATTGAGGGATTGCTGAAATTCCGGTTCCAGCAGACAGAAGAAGGAATTCAATATTATTATGAGATTACTTCAAAACAGCCATTAAGCCGGATGTTGGAAGGAAGAACCATTCGCAGGGAAGAAATTGCGAAACTGATGGTATCCATTGCAGAGATTCTGGAGAGATTGGAGAGTTACCTGCTTCAGGAAAGCCGTATTTTATTAGAACCGGAATATATTTATATTGATCCAGAAGACTTCCAGGCATTTTTATGTTTTGTTCCAGACCGGAATGCTGATTTTTCAAAGACAATGGAACAATTGCTGCAATATCTCTTAAAGAAGGTCGATCATAAGGAAAAAGATACAGTAGTTCTGGCATACCGTCTGTATCAGGAAAGCCAGAAGGAGTTTTATGGTATGGAAGATTTGCTGAAATGGCTACCGCAGGAACCAGATGAAATTTCCAGAAAAACCAAACAAAAACTACAGGAAGATAACGAGCTGCTGAAAGAAGAGATGAAATTACGAAAAAAGGAATTACAAGAAGATACAGTCTTGTCTGGTCCTAAAGAGACAGACTGGAAAAAGTCCATTTTCCCAACAGCATTCATTTTATTAGCGCCTGGGATTGTGTGGCTTATAAAAGGGACACAATTTTTTAAAGAATATCCGGTTTTACTGACTGCCTGGTATGGAATATGGGGAGTGGCAGGAATAAGTATGTGGATTATCCGGCGCAAAGTTTCAGCGCTTGTGGAAAAAAGGGAAAAAACAGAAGAGAAGGCAGAAGAAAGTCTAAAAAAGGACAGTCCATGGACAGTGACGTTTTCAGAAGAAAACAGTCCAGAAGAGCCGTTTGGTGAACCAGAGTTGGAAATGCCAGGTGAAGTTATGGAAACGCGTATTCTGACTGCCCAGGAGACCAGGCAGAAGGCAGTACATTATCTTCTCAGTCTGGATAAACGGACAGAAGATATTCCACTGGCATATTTTCCTTTTATTATTGGAAAGCAGAGTGGGATTGCAGACTTTATTTTAAATAAAGATACGGTCAGCCGGCTTCATGTAAAAATAGAAGAGACAGAAAACGGATATGCGGTTACGGATTTAAATTCTACCAATGGAACCAGAGTGAGAGGAGAGATGCTGCAAAATAACGAAAAGGTGCCGTTAGAAGCAGGGGATGAAATCTATATAGCAGATAATGGGTATCGATTTATATAAAGGCCAGCAGATAGTTTATTTTTATTTCTAATAATGGTATACTGTTTTAAATAACTTTAATAGATAAATCGAAAAGGAGAACTCGTGAATAAGGATGAAATGCATCAGAAAGTTAAGCAATATCTGCAAATGCTGCGCTTTCTAAATGAGAGTACTGATGATTATCTTTTTGTATGGGATTTTAAAACAGGATCCATTTATTTTGCAAAAGACATAAATGAAAGATTTCCGATAGGGCCGCAGTCAGAACGGGGGTATCAGGTAGAGGACTGGGAAAAGATTGTTTATCTAAAAGACTTATCAACTGTGAAGGAAGATTTTGCACGTTTAATCCATGGAGAAACAGATACGCATGATATGGAATACCGGTTGGTTGATCGAAGGGGGCGGAGAGTTTGGATTAGCTGCCGGGGGAAGAGTATTTTTGAAAAAGATAATTCTCCGTTAATGATGATAGGAAGAGTATCCGATCAAAGCTTGAAGAGAACCGATTCGCTAAATGGTATCTGGAGCGGCGGCAGATTTGAGGCAGACTTGAAAGCGGCTGTATCAGAAAAACTTTGCGGCTATTTAATGGTGATCTGTGTAGATAGTTTAAAAAATATCAACATTATCTATGGAAGAGATCATGGAGATCAGATGCTTTTAGAGCTAATGAATGCTTTAGAAGATACTGTAGAGATGCCGGACAGTGTTTATTGGCTAAGTGGAAATCGGTTTGCAGTAAACCTGATTGGAAAAAATAAAGAATATGTCGAAACGTTATATGAAGCATTAAAAGAACGGATGAGTTCATTCTGTACATTTTCAGCAGGTGCGGTTTCTTACACACCAGAGAATCATCTAGATGTAGCCGCTATTTACCAGTATGCAGAAATTGCCATGGACAGGGCAAAGAAACAGGGAAACATTTTAGAATTTTTTTCCATTCGGGATTATGAAGAATGGTTTAGCTATTTGGAACTTCAGGATGAAATACGTCATTCCATTGAAAATGGCTTTGAAGGCTTTTCTTTATTTTACCAGCCTCAGATTGACAGTAATTCTTATGAAATTACAGGGGCAGAGGCACTTTTGCGTTACGAGTCAGCCAGACAGGGAAAAATTCCTCCTGCTCAGTTTATTCCTCTCTTAGAGGAAACAGGAATGATTTGCCAAGTAGGGTATTGGGTATTAGAGACGGCATTGAAAAAATGCGGGGAATGGCGTAAAAAAATTAAGAATTTTCATATTAGTGTAAATATTTCCTATATACAGTTAAAACAGGAAAATATTGGGTCTTTGGTCCTTCAGTGCTTGAAAGATTCCGGACTCTCAGGAGAGGTGCTGACCCTGGAATTGACAGAAAGTATCCAGTTAGAGGAATATCCGTATTTTAACCGTATTTTTTATCAATGGGCGAAAGCTGGAATCCAGATTGCACTGGATGATTTCGGAACCGGATATTCCAATCTTAGTTATTTAAAGAGTATTGATATACATGAAATTAAGATAGACAGAAGCTTTGTGAGCCGGCTTCAGTATAGTACCTATAATTATCAGCTTCTGGAGAATTTGATTGAACTGGCCCATAGCGCCCAGATTCGCGTTTGCTGTGAGGGTGTAGAAACGGAGGGAGAACTGTTAGCGCTTCAGGACTTAAAACCGGATGTACTGCAGGGATATTTATTTGCTACACCGTACAGTCAGGAGAAGTTTGAAGAACTTTATATCCGGAATGATAGTGATGCTTATCAGGAAAGACGACAGGAAGAAGCATACTATCGGCATATGGGAAGCAGCACAGAGCGGGATGCAGAAGACCAGATTTCAGAAGAAGATCCAGGGGTAATTGCAGAAAATATCGAAGATATTATATATGTCAGCAATCCCCAAAGCCATGAACTTTACTATTTAAATCCTGCAGGGCGCAGCATGGCAGGGATTTATGACTATAAAGGACAGCCTTGCTATCAGGTCCTTTATGGAAGGACAAGTCCTTGTGAGTTCTGTAACAATAAGGATTTAAAGCAGGGCAATTTTTTAACAGCAGAAATCACAAATATATACCATAACCGTCGTTTTGTCGTAAAAGATAAATTAATTCCATGGAAGGGAAAACTGGCCCGGTTTGAGGTTGCACATGATGTGACGGAACGAATGGATATTAATAGAAATGATAAAAAATTTTATAAGTTTTTGGAAAACCGGCATGAAGAAATTTTAAAGAAGGTAGAATTAGGACTATGGATTGTCCGGATTGATAAAGAACATGGCTGATATGAGATGTTTGCAGACAATATTATGCTTCACATTCTTGGAATTCAGGAAAACTTAACCCCCGAAGAGTGCTATTCCTATTGGTATAACCGTATTAATGATGGCTATAGCCAGTATGTAAACAAAGCACTGGAAGAGATGATTTCTACACGACAAATTGTACAGTTGGAGTATACCTGGATTCACCCGGATAATGGGGAAGTAATGGTGCGAAGTATAGGGGTCAGGATGGAAGACAGAGATGGCGAGATTTGTCTGCAGGGGTATCACCGGATTATCAGCGATATTAACAGGCCGAGCTTTTTACCGGCTGGCATTACAAGCGAAAGATTCGAGTATAATGAGCAGAAGCAGGCGATATATTTTCATACGGATAGAAAACTGCTGTCTGGTGCGGAAGAAAGAGAGGAACAATTTCCGGAATGCTGGATTCGAAAGGGAATTGTACACCCACATTTTGCAAATGAATTCCGAAAGATTTTCTTAGAACTGGATATCGAAGAAAGCATTGGCAAGGAACTTCTTCTGAAAGCAAAGGGCGGCTCTTATAAGTGGTTTCGAATGAAAATCCAGCATCTTAGTCAGAGCGATGGTGATGATCATATTATGGTAGTCATTTTAGAGCCGGTAGAAGAAGAACGTTCGGCGGAATTAGAGTTTGCAAGAATCAGCGATTTTTATAATGCAATGCTTTCGGAAACAGTGGCATACGCAGAAGTAGATGTGGAAAGCGGGCAGTTAATGAAGGCAGATGGCTTATGGGCAGAGTATGAGAAGGAATCGCACGACAGGGCGATTTTGTTCAACGATTTGATGAGAGAATCTTTAAAAAAGGTAGTTCAGCCGGAAGACGAAAGCAGGTATCGGAAATATCTGAATGTTGAAACGATGAAGCAGATGTATGCCAGAGGGGAGGTTACTAGAAAATGGTGCTTTAAGAGAAAGATAAACGGAGAGCTGCATTGGGTAGAGTTAGTAGTTCACGTCTTTAAAGAAAAATTTATGGATAATATGTATGCGCTCTTATACTTGAAAGATATTGATATAGAGAAACGCCAGCAGTTAGAAACAGAAGAGGAGGCCACTCGGGATCCCCTTACCAATGTTTACAACCGAAGGGCCCTGGAAAGGGAAATCATCCGGTATATGACAAAGGATCCAGACGCCAGAGGAGCATTAATTATATTGGACTTGGATAACTTTAAACATATTAATGATGAATATGGTCATTTAGAGGGAGATGCAGCATTAAAACATTTGACGGAAGTGATGATGAATACATTCCGTAGAAAAGATTTGATCGGACGTTTGGGAGGAGACGAATTTCTGGTATTTCTCAGCAACATCAATGAACCTTCTATTTTGGAACGCCGGATGAAGGAACTATTTTGTAAGTTGAAAAAGTATACAAAAATACAGCTTAGCTGCAGTGCAGGAATTACGTTTGTAAATGCGCGGAATTTTTCTTATGAGAGAAGTCTGCATGAGGCAGATAAGGCATTATATTTAAGTAAGCAGAGTGGAAAAAATATGTTCCGGTATTACGAGAGGGAACTGCAGATTCCTGCAGATGAACAGACCGGAAGCAGCATATAAGCTGCTTCCGGTAGTAAATTAATTACAAGTTCCTTGTGCTTCGTCAAAATCAAAGTTATATCCAAGATAATTGGCTAAAACACGGACAACAAAATTGCGGCTTTGGCAATGAGCCGGGACAGAAGTGACAGCGGCAGGAGTGCAGCTGTCATCCGGCAGGATGAAGCGGATACATTTAAGATGAATATCCGTACAAGAAGGTCGGTTATGGGCGGGAACGGTTAAGATTTTTAATCCTCGTCTGATTTCGTGGCCAGCATCGTCCAGCTCATTTAATAAGACAGCCAGAGCGACTTCTTTGGCAGGGCAGACATTTTTTAAGGTAAGTTCAAGCTGAACAATTCGTCCTGTAGATTCAATAGAAAGATCGTCCAGATTATAAAGAACTGAGTCCTGACATCCAGGAGCTGTAAATTGCTGCTTGCATGGAACACATCCGATACAAGAGTGAATACCACAGTCTACATAAATTTCAGGATTCGGGAACGTGACGATATTTCCCTCTTTATCCTGATAGATAATAGAAGAATTGACTTCTTTCAGACCGCTTTTCATCCCGATATGCTGGACGGTAAATGTCAGCTCAGCGCTTTCAGAACCTTTTTCTCCGAGAACATCCATACTCCATTGAAGCGCAGTGCCGCTGGTTTGGGTTACAGAACCTTTTGTAGGACTATTGACGGAAACGATTTGAAAATCCGAATGAAGAAGTTCATGGATAACGATTTCCGTTGCGCCGGGACGAGAAATATTATTAGCCAGATTCTTAAAAAGGGTTTCCAAATCAGCTGCATCAGGTGCAATCGCAACATGAGAGGAAGGCGGAGGGGTAGCCCAGGTGTTTAACTGGGTTTCGTCAATGCCGTCTTCCCCCTCTAATCCGATACAATAAATGGTAATTCCCATTGCTTTGGCATCAGCGGCAATCGGATCCGGATCTGGTCCGACGTTGGTTTTTCCATCTGTAAACATAACGAGGATCCGTTGGTTTGCGGATGTAGAATCAAAGGAATTCACAGCAGTAGTAAATGCAGCGGCATGATTTGTGGAGCCGCCAGCAGTAAGATTAGAAATGGAAGAGTTAAGCGCGGCTACAGATGTAGTTAGCGGTGTGTCTAACACAGCAGCGCTTGAAAAGCTGACAATGCCAATCCGGCTACCGCCCTCAATGTCACTCGTTCCGCCGGTAGATTCTGCAATAATTTCTACAAAAGTTTTGGCACCGATTTTCAGGTTTTCCAGAGCCTCGCCAGCCATACTGCCAGAGCGGTCTAATACAAGAAAGATGTCTACAGGGTTGCTGACAATATCTGGTGATGCGGTAAGAGCCAGAGTGATTTGAAACGTATCGTTACAGGAAATTTGATTCTTGCTGATGGTTTTATTGACAAAATTGACTCCCATATAATAAATCCTCCAAAATGATTTGTTTGAGGCAAAAGGGACAGCCTTACTGTATTGTATGAGGACAAACCAGAATGTGACACTCAGATTGGCTTTGGAAGAAAACGTATATAAAAAAATGTCGGATTTTGAAACTTTCTGAAATTCTAAAGCGTCTATAGATATATAATCTGATTTGGAAGCGGGAATGGACGATGGTTTTTAGCAGTATTACCTTTATTTTTATGTTTTTACCGGCATTTTTTCTGGTATATTACCTTGCACCGGTAGGATTAAAAAATCTGGTGATTTTTATTGGGAGTCTGATTTTTTATTTTTATGGAGTAAGAAACAAACCAGAGTATTTTCTTCTGATTCTGCTGTCAATTTTGGTTAACTACATATGCGGCAGGAATATGGCAGGAAACAAGGAGCAGAAAAGACGGAAAAGGTGGCTGGTAATAGGGCTTTTCTATAATATTGGGATTTTATTCTTCTTTAAATATACGGATTTTTTCTTTGAAATTCTAAATGGATTGATTGCTCCTCTGGTGGAGAAAGATGTCTTTCCTTATCTGGGGTTGGAACTGCCGATTGGGATCAGTTTCTACACATTCCAGAGTATGTCCTATCTGATTGATGTGTACTGGAAAGAAACCAGATGCGAAAGATCCCTTGTCTCTTTCGGAGCATATATCAGTATGTTTCCTCAATTAATTGCCGGCCCGATTGTTACTCATAAGCAGGTGAAGAAACAGCTGCGCCGGAAGGCGATTTCATTAGACAATATTGAGGAAGGGCTAAGGGAGTTTACCATTGGCCTTGGATTAAAGGTACTGATTGCCAACCAGATGGGACGTCTTTGGGGACAGGTAAATGCCATTGGGTATGAAAGTATTTCGACGCCTATGGCCTGGCTTGGTCTGGCAGCATTTACTTTTCAGATTTACTTTGATTTTTATGGATATTCCAGGATGGCAAAGGGTCTGGGACTTATGATGGGATTTTATTTTCCCGATAATTTTAATCAGCCATATCTGTCGGGAAGCGTGAGCGAATTTTGGAGACGGTGGCATATCACTCTGGGAAGCTGGTTTCGGAATTATGTATACATTCCGTTGGGCGGCAAGTATTCCCATATGATAAGAAATACACTGATTATCTGGATTCTGACAGGACTTTGGCACGGAGCAAGCTGGAACTATGTATTGTGGGGATTATTCCACTGTACCTTGATTATTCTGGAAAAATGCGGTTTGAAACGAATTTTGGAGCGTTCTCCGTTTAAAGGACATCTCTATATGGCATTGTTAATCCCGGTTTCTTGGCTTTTGTTTGCGGTAGATGACCTGGGACAGATTAAGCTGTATCTGATGAGATGCTTTCCGTTTTTTGGAGAAACAGGGGCTTCCGTTTTTGCAGGAGATTTTTTGAAATACATCAGGATGTATCTGTTATCCCTGACGGTGGCAGTTCTTCTTTCTACGGGATTAGGAGAAAAACTTTATGAAAAATACAAAGGTTCTTTAGCAGCAGTATTGGGATTGGTAGCAGTATTCTGGGCGTGCGTTTTTTGTATGTATATGGGAATGGATGATCCGTTCCTATACTTCCAGTTTTAGGAACACGAGAGAGAAATCTTTAAAGAAAAGAGAAAACTATGAAAAAATACGCATATATGAAGTGTTTATTTTCCAGTATGGTACTTGTCCTTAGCGTATATGGATTTACCCAATTTTATGAGGGATTTCCTATTGGACAGGCAAATGCCAAAACCTGCATAGACACAAATTTAGAAGGGACTTTGAAAGAAGAGTCTGAGGCAGAAATGCCGGAAAGTGAAACGGAAACTCTGGCTGCAGAGGTACCAGAAAGCGAGGCAGAAACTACAGCAGCAGTTCTTCTGGAAAGCGAGGTAGAAACTACGGCGGCAGAGATGCCGGAGACCGAACCGAAACGGCCTATTGTGGAAGCCAGCAGAGATCTGTTTCAGGATGCATTGTTTATTGGAGATTCCAGAACGGTGGGCTTGATGGAATATGGGGATTTGGGTGAGGCAGAGGTATTTGCCAATACGGGAATGACCGTTTTCGAGGCGATAAAGGCGTCTGTTAAAACGGCTTCTGGAAAAAAACAGACACTTTCAGAGGTTCTGCAATCCCGATCCTTTGGAAAAATTTATGTGATGCTGGGGTTGAATGAACTGGGGTATCCTCAAAGCAGCATTGTGGAAAAGTATGAGGAACTGGTAGAAGAAATTCACACGATGCAGCCAGGTGCGATGATTGTTTTACAGGCCAATCTGCACGTATCGGCTAAAAAATCAGCTTCTTCGGATGTTTATAATAATCAGAAGATTAATCAGCTGAACGCAGAGATTAAACGAATTGCAGACGAGTCTGGAATGTACTATCTGGATGTAAATCCGATATTTGACGATGAACAGGGAAACCTGGATAAGAACTATACTTCCGATGATTCCCATGTATTGGGAAAATACTATGATGGCTGGACAACGTGGATTATGGACGAGACAGCAAACCTTTTAAATCAACCGGAATAACAAGAAAAATGGAAATGAGAGAAAAGAACCAGCAGATGGGATGGAAAACCAGATCTGCCGGTTCTTTTGTTTCGGGACTATTTATGCTGGGCTTTGTACTGCTTTAAGGCACGGGCCAACTGATCCGGGCAGGAAGTAGGTCTTGGGCCGCACTGGATTCCGTCTAAGCGGCGGATAGCCTCGTCAATATCCATACCTTCAATCAATCTGGCGACTCCCTGTGTATTGCCGGAGCATCCGCCGATAAATTTAACGTGAGTTAAGGCGTTGTTGTCATCTACTTCAAAATGAATTGCGCGAGAACAGACACCCTGGGTTGCATAATCCATATTAATTTCCTCCTTTGCTGTGGGTTTCATTATTATAGCATGGATTTAGACAGGAGAAAAGAAGGATTTAAAATCTCCTGAAAGCTGGATTGACACATGAAAAAAAATTGTGATAAGATGAAAGCCGTTTGAGAGTACGTTGTTCCAGAAAAAAGGAACTGTTTTTAGGAGGTATTTGCGATGCTTACATCCCTTGCCCTTATTTTTCTGGCCGGACTTGCTGCGGCAGGAATCTGCCAGCTGCTGAAACTTCCAAGAATTCTTGGGATGCTGGCAGTTGGAATTATCTTAGGGCCTTATGCATGGAATCTTCTGGATTCTTCCATATTAGGAATTTCAGCCGATTTGCGACAGATGGCGTTGATTATTATTTTAATAAAGGCAGGATTGTCTTTAAATCTGACAGATCTTAAAAAAGTAGGACGTCCAGCTGTTTTAATGTCTTTTGTACCAGCCAGTTTTGAGATCCTGGCCTATGTGCTGTTTGCACCGGCTATTCTGGGAATTACCAGAATTGAGGCGGCAGTGATGGGAGCCGTACTGGGGGCGGTGTCTCCGGCAGTGGTAATTCCGCGGATGGTGCAGCTGATGGAAGAAAACTACGGCACAGAAAAGAGCATTCCACAGATGATTTTGGCAGGCGCGTCCTGCGACGATATTTTTGTAATTGTGCTGTTTACGACTTTTACAGAAATGTGTCAGGGTGGACAGGTACAGATGGCAGAGTTTGCCAAAATTCCACTCTCAATTTTATTGGGAGTGTTACTTGGAGGAATTGCTGGGTGGTTTCTTGCCCGGTTTTTTGAAACCGCATATGCGCGAAACCATTATGTACGGAACAGTATGAAAGTACTGATTGTTTTGGGAATTGGATTTTTGCTTACGGCAGCCGAGGACTGGCTGGAGGGAGTGATTCCGGTATCAGGCCTTTTGGCGGTAGTGAGCATGGCCTGTGTTCTGAAAATGAAAAGTACGGAATTCGTGTCCAGGCGTTTGTCCGAAAAATTTGGAAAACTATGGATGGCAGCAGAAGTGATTTTGTTTGTACTGGTAGGCGCGGCTGTAGACATCCGTTATATGGCTCAAGCAGGTTTTTTGGCAGTTATTATGATAGCGTTGGCATTAATCATCCGCGCGGCCGGAGTATGGCTGTGTTTGCTGGGAACTAATTTAAACGGAAAAGAACGGTTGTTTTCTGTAATTGCCTACCTTCCGAAAGCGACCGTTCAGGCGGCTATCGGATCGGTTCCGCTGGCAATGGGACTGCCATGCGGAAACATTGTGCTGTCAGTGGCTGTGCTTGCAATTATTATTACAGCGCCTCTTGGGGCCTTGGGAATGGATTTCGGTTACCGGCGTCTGCTGAAAAAGGACGGGTGATTGCATTTTCATAAACCGCAGGATATAATGAGATGAGAAGAGAAAAATACCCCAGAAAAGGAGTTTAAACGATGTTAGGAATTATTGGAGCAATGGACGAAGAGGTTCTGGAAATTAAAAAAGCTTTGACAGATGTATCGGTAGAAATTGTAACAGGAATGGATTTTTACCGTGGAAAAGTAAACGGAAAAGAAGTAGTAGTAGTCCGTTCTGGTATTGGTAAGGTTAACGCGGCAGTGTGCAGCCAGATTCTGGTGGACCGATTTGGAGTGGATGCTATTGTAAATACTGGAATTGCAGGATCTTTAAGGGCAGAAATTAATATTGGAGACATTGTGTTGTCTACTGATTCCGTCCAGCACGATATGGACGCAACGGGATTTGGCTATCCAGCAGGACAGATTCCAAGAATGGACACATTTGCATTTCCGGCAGATGAGGAGCTTTTAAATCTGGCAAAAGAGTGCTGTTCGAGAGTTAATCCAGATATTCAGACATTTACTGGAAGAGTGGTCAGCGGTGACCAGTTTATTTCAGACAAAGGGAAAAAGCAGTGGCTGATAGAAACTTTCGACGGTTCCTGCACGGAAATGGAAGGGGCGGCAATCGCACAAGTATGCTACTTAAACCATGTGGGATGCCTGATTATCCGCGCAATTTCCGACAAGGCGGACGACAGCGCCAATATGGATTACCAAGAATTTGAAGCAAAGGCCATTGAGCATTCGGTAAAGCTGCTGCTTGCCATGGCTGCGGAATATTAGGCAATAGGAACTCCCTGGATGAAAACCATTCTCAACCTAAGAATCAGTTTTAGGGGAAATTTGACGAACGATTCTAGGGATTCTCAACTTCCCAAATCCTTTCTGTACGGCTATAATGTGACGTACAGCAAAGCCGACGAGGCTGTTTTTCACCGCCGGCAGACGCGAATACGCGCCAGAAAAACAAAACCTTAAAGAGAACAGGCTTTGCAGGAAAGGGGAGTTTAAATGATGCTGCAATTATTACAAAATGGAACGGCTTTATACTTATTAGTGGCGGTTTGCGTATTTGGGATTGTCAGTAAACTGATTGCAAGAAATTCCTACAAAAGATTGATAAAAGAGACCAATACCATGGCCATGAGTAAAAATAAATATCTGAGAAATTTAAAACAGAAAGCAGAAGACGCGTATAGGGTCAATCAGGGGATTGTAAATACGCAGGTTTATCTGGAAAAGCAGCTTTTTGACACAAAGGTAGGAGCGATGACACCTCAGGGATGGATGGGATTTTCCAGTCAGATGACCTGGCTGTGTCTGCTAGCAGGCGGCGCTCTGGCTTTCCTTTCCTACTGGTACCGCTGTGATTCCTATTACATAGTATTGTATGGGACTGTGGGCATAATGACTGCGGTTTTAAATGTGATTGTGGAAAATGGAGTTGGATTGGAAGCAAAGCGCCAGCAGCTTTTTGCCAGCCTTCAGGATTATCTGGAAAATGTTTTATGGCATAGAATGGAACTGGAAAAAGCAGGAGAACTGTCAGAAGACGATGCCAGAATAGTCGAAAATGAGCAGCCCCAGCCGATCCGCAGCAATGTCAGGGACCTGCGGGAGAGAAAAAATGCCCGCCGTACCATGGAACAGCAGACAGCAGCCAGCCGCGACAGGGGACAAAAAAAGGATGGAGAAGACTGGATGAAGGAGTTAAAGCCAGAGGAAATCCGCGTGCTGGGAGAGATTATCCGGGAATATCTGGGATAGCTTTTTGACCCTATCTATGTTATAATGAAAAGCAGACAAAGTATTTAAAGTATTTTTCTTAACAATCAGAAAAAGGAGACGATAGCAATGGGAAGAGAAGTGACATTTGACTATTCCAAAGCAGCCGGATTTATTGCGGCAGATGAGTTATCTTATATGAAAGCAGCTGTTATGGGGGCGAAAGATGTGCTGACCAGCAAAAGCGGCGCTGGCAATGATTTTTTAGGATGGATTGACCTTCCAGTAGACTATGATAAGGAAGAGTTTGCACGGATTAAAGAGGCTGCGAAGAAGATTCAGTCAGATTCAGATGTCCTTTTGGTAATCGGTATCGGCGGTTCTTATTTAGGCGCAAGAGCTGCAATTGAGTTTTTATCCCACAGTTTTTATAATGTTCTTTCTAAGGAAGAGAGAAAGACTCCGGAGATTTATTTTGTTGGAAACAGCATCAGCAGCAAGTACATCAAAGATCTTCAGGACGTATTAAAGGGTAAAGATTTTTCCATTAATATTATTTCCAAGTCTGGAACAACCACAGAACCGGCAATCGCATTCCGCGTATTTAAGGAACTGCTGATTGAAAAATATGGCAAAGAAGAGGCTAACAAGAGAATCTATGCAACCACTGACAAGGCTAAGGGAGCGTTAAAGAACCTGGCAAATGAAGAAGGCTATGAGTCCTTCGTGGTTCCGGATGATGTTGGCGGCCGTTTCTCCGTACTGACCGCAGTAGGTCTGCTGCCAATCGCAGTCAGCGGCGCAGATATTGACAAGCTGATGGAAGGAGCTGCTTCTGGAAGAGAGAAAGCATTAAACGCTCCATATGAGGAAAATCCGGCTCTGCTGTATGCAGCAGTCCGCAACATCCTTCTTCGCAAAGGCAAACAGGTTGAAATCGTAGCAAACTATGAGCCAAGCCTTCACTATGTATCTGAATGGTGGAAACAGCTTTACGGCGAGAGCGAAGGAAAAGATCAGAAAGGTATTCTGCCTCATGCAGTTGATTTGACAACCGACCTGCATTCCATGGGACAGTTTATCCAGGACGGTTCCAGAATCATGTTTGAGACTGTATTAAATGTTGAGGATTCTCCAGCAGAAGTATTGTTAAAGGAAGAAGCAGTAGACACGGACGGTATGAACTATCTGGCTGGAAAGAGCGTTGATTTTGTCAACAAGAGCGCGATGAACGGCACTATTTTAGCTCATACAGACGGAAACGTTCCAAACCTGCGTGTAAATATTCCAGAGCAGAATGCATTCTATCTGGGACAGTTATTCTACTTCTTTGAGTTTGCCTGCGGCATCAGTGGCTACTTATTAGGAGTGAATCCATTTAACCAGCCTGGCGTAGAAAGCTACAAGAAGAATATGTTTGCACTTCTTGGCAAGCCTGGTTATGAGGATGAGAGAGAAAAGCTGTTAAAGAGATTATAATCATAACAGAATGAAATTAGAAAAGAAGTCCATGCTGACGGCAGAAATGCTTCGGTGCGGACTTCTTTTCTGATTTATTCCTCTATCACATGAATTTCCAGATAATCAAAATCAATGGTTTCTACAAAACTGTCCTGATAAAAACGGGTTTTATCGTGGCGCTGAAACTCCCGGATGGTGGAATCCATCCAGATAGGGTGGCCTAAGTCAAACTGGCTGCAGATTTCATCTAAAGCGCCGAAAACCATCTGGGTACGGGACATGGAGTAATCCGGCATACAGATAACCGTATCCTGCATCAGATGATTGTCTTTCCAGATTTTTCCCCACATACGGAACATAAGGGTTGCCTCCTTTTCAGATTGGTGTAAACTGATGCTAGTATATCGGATTTTCGGGACCTTGTAAAGGTGGGAATTTCCCCCTTGTTCTTCCTTGTGATTTGTAGTAATCTATACATAGCAGTTCAGGACAGCTTGTATAAGAAGCAGTTTTCCATTTACAAAGGGGACAAAATATGGGAACAGGGATTACGTCGGGAGTTACAGATTGTTCTGCATTTTTGGCAGATGCGATAAAGGCAATAGAAGAGTTAAACCGCAGCAAAAAGGCCTGTGAAGACCTGGAAGCGGAAGAAGAGCGGATTGATAAAGAATTAGAACAGGAACGGCTGGATATGGCAGATACCATCAATCAGACGGTAAAAAAACGCAGGGATGGAATCAGCGCCAGCTACGATAAAGAGATTGGAACTGAACAAGACAGGCTGAGAAAAATACGGGCCAAAAGAGAAAAGGCCAAAAACCAGGGGATTAAGGAGCGGATTGCAGAAGAGACAAAAGAATTAAAAGAGCAGAACCAGGAGCTGTCCACGCAGTTAAAAACATTATTTAAACAAAACAGGGTGCCGTCGTTTTGCAAAACGACGTGGTTTTATGCCTTTTATATGCCTGGAAGCCTGAAAGAACTGGGGCTTCTGCTGTTTGGTTTTCTGGTATGTTTTGTAGGGATTCCGTTGGCTTCCTATCTGTTTATACCAGAGGAAAGCCGGAAGTTCTGGGTGTTGGTGATTATCTATCTGATCGTGATTCTGATTTTTGGCGGATTGTATATTTTAGTGGGAAACAAAGTGAAAATGCACCATCTGGCGGTTCTGAAGCAGGGAAAAGATATCCGCGGCACCATTCGGGGAAACAACCGGAAAATTCGGGCCATTACGTCCTCTATCCGCAAGGACAGGGATGAGGCGATTTACAATTTGGAAAAATATGATGATGAGATTTCCCAGATTGAGCAGGAGCTGCAGCAGATCAGCAATCAGAAAAAAGAGGCGTTAAATGCCTTTAATACAGTGACGAAAACCATTATTTCAGACGAGATTATGAACAATAATAAAGTTAAAATGGAAGCGCTGGAAGAGGAACACACCCGTATTGAAACCAGATTGAAGGAAGCGCAGATTCATGCAAAGGAACAGGCGCTTCTGGTAACGGATCAGTATGAGACGTATCTTGGAAAAGAGTTTTTGCAGCCGGATAAACTGTCTGAACTGGCCAAAATTGTCCGGGGCGGGAGAGCTTCGAATTTAAGCGAGGCCATAGCTGTCTATCAGGCGCAAAAAAACGGATAGAAAAGAACTTATTTATTTTTTTAAATAGCGATATACAGTGGGGACGCTGACAGAAAGCTGATTTGCAATCTGGGCAGCGGCCCCTTTTACGTTCATAAGTCCTTCTTCATTAAGCTGGCAGACGATCTGCGCTTTTTCTTTCGAAGACATTTGAGAAGGAGAACGTCCCAGAAGGGTGGTCAATTCGACAATGCGGCTGCGGAGTAGACTTTCCATAGGGGTGTCTAAGTTTTCAGAAAGTTCGCCTTCTGGAGCAGGATTTAAGTTAAACTGATGCAGAAAATTCTGGATCGAATGATTTAGTTCTGAAACAGCAGACAAATCCTTATTGATGCACAAAAGGCCAATAAGCCGGTTTTCATTTTTGATATAATAGGTACTGGAGAGAAAATCCCGCCCTTTCCCCTTTCCTGGATAATTGGCCAGATAAGAAGAGTCCGTATACATTCCTTTGGCTTTCAGTTCCTGCCCCAAATCCGTAAGGGCGTCTCCTACCTGCCGCCCGGAGATGGAATTCTGGATAGCAGTTAAGGAATGAGCCGGATTAGCGGTATTGTGAAGCACTACTTCACAGCCAGGCCCGTAGACCTTGGCTAAAAATGGCACTAAGTCAATATAAATTTGCAGAACTTCCTGATCAGTCAAAGCGCACCTCCATAAATAAACGTCCGTATATATTGATGTTATTATAGCAAGGGGAAGAAAAAAACACAATTAAGACTTGCGTTTCGATAAAAAATATTGCATAATATGGATAAATGATAAAAAAATTATCAAAAAGGGGAGAATGGATCATGTCAAAAAAAGTGATTAGTACAAAAAATGCGCCAGCAGCAATTGGCCCTTACAGCCAGGGAATCGTGGCTTGCGGAGAAACCTGTTACGTTTCCGGTCAGATTCCTCTTGATCCGGCAACTGGTGAATTTGCCGGAGACGACATTAAAAGCCAGACCAGACAGTCTTTAACCAATATCAAGGCAATCCTGGCAGAAGCTGGAATGACTATGGAAAATGTGGTAAAGACCACAGTTTTGCTTAGCGATATTGCAAACTTTGTTCCAATGAATGAGGTTTATGCAGAATTTTTTGAAGGAGACTGCCCTGCGCGTGCAGCATTCCAGGCAGCAGCCCTTCCAAAAGGTGCATTAGTTGAGATTGAGGCAATTGCCGTAAAATAAGGGAAAACAGAAAAACAGAGCTGTAATTTTGCAGGGCGCATATTCGTATGCGCCCTGTTTGAATATGCAGATTAAATCGTCACCAGATGATAGGGAATCTGGTTGGCGGTCAGCATCTGGGCTTCCCGCTGATGGCAGGTAAAGATAATAATCTGGCCGGGATAGGCCGTTACCAGCCAGCGAAGAGCGGTACGGAGACGGTCGTCATCATAGAGGACAAAGCTGTCGTCAAAGATAAGCGGAAGGGGATCGTCGCCTGTTTGAATCAATTTGGCAGAAGCCAGACGGAGAGCTAGGTAAACCTGATCCATGGTGCCGCTGCTGACCTGTTCTAACGGAACCAGTTTGGTTTTGGTATTCATAAATACATGGAGATTTTCGTCTACACTCATACTGTTGTACACGCCGCCGGTAATCTGTTCAATAAGCTGGGATGCCTCTTTATTTAAATACAGACCAAATGAATCCCGAATGGAAGTGGAAAGGGCGGTCATCGTCTCCATAGCTAAATCAATGGCAGAGATTTCATGGGAAATCCGATCATTTTCTGTCAGAACATGACGAAGGGCTTCTGCCTGGGTTTTGCAGTTAGCCAGATGTTCCAGCTTTTGCTCTAATTCCCACTGGATTCGCTGCTGGTGTTCGATTTCCTCTGTACAGCTGGCCTGCTGTGCCATGAGAGTGTCAATTTCTGTTACCAGGACTGCAGCGGTTTCTTCTGACTTCACTAAAGCCTCATAGAGGCGCTCATATTCTTCCATCCGCTTCTCAAAAGCCGCCATAGCCTCAGAACTGATAGAACTGTCGCCAATGTGGCGGGATAGGATTTCCTGCAGAAGTTTGGAAGAATATTTTAATTCTTTTTTCCGGCTGCTGCGTTTAAAGGCCAGCAGAAAACCGAATACCAGAAGGAGCGCGCCAAGCCCGCCCAAGCCGAACGCCAGAGGAAGACTGGAATCCCCAAATGGCTGAAGTACAGCAAAAGCGCCGCAGCCTGCCAGACAGAGCGCACACAGCAGAAACGAAAGAATCATCAGGATTTTGGAGCCAGGGCGGGTACAAGCATCGCTTGCAGCCTGGTATTTTCCATAAATACTCTGGGCTTCCGACAAATAGGTGCGGATGGAGTCTCCGTCAGTAAACTGATAGTTGTTTAACAACTGTCGTCCTCTGGCTATTTTCTGAAGCAAATCTTCTTTTTCTGCCTGTTTTTCCGCAATGGTAACCGTCATCTGTTCTCGCTGTTTCCGATAACCGGTCAGGTGGTTTTCGTATTCCGGAGCGGAAATTTCTTTTTCGATATTCCGGATTTCCCCCAACAGGGAAGCGTAGCTTCGGGCAGCTTCCGGAACCATTTCATTTTCAAAAGCTTTCTTTTGGGATTTTAAAAAGGCGGTTGCTTTCGTGATATTTAAGGCCATGTTTCCGGAAGTGTTCAGGTTGGCGATATAATTGCGGAGTTCTGCTACCATGCCGGCATCCGTCGCGCTTTTTAACTGGCCAATGCTGATGGTGTTGCTGTAAGCCGTCTCGCTTAACCCATTGAGAAGAGATTCCATAAAAGCTTTGGTCGGCTCGACAGCCTTTCCGGCTGTTTCATCTATAATGGTAAATTCTTTATTGTTCTGGAAGTTGCGCTCAATCCGGTAAATATGGCCATCTTTTTCCAGGCGGAGCCGTCCTTCATAGCCGCCCTTGTTTTCCCAGGGCAGAAACCGGCTGTAGGAATCCGTCCTGGCCGCCCGTCCACGCTGGCGTTCCATACCAAACAGCATACTGCGGATAAAGGTATGGAGGGTGGATTTGCCGGCTTCATTTTTTCCGTATACGATATTTAAACCATCATGAAAGGCAACGGAACGGTCATGGAATTTGCCGAATCCATTGATATACACGTCTAATAATTTCATACCGGCCTCCTTTCGTCAGTGGTACGCAAAAGTGCGTTGATTCCGTAATACAATGCTTTTTTTTCTACCTGGCTCATATCATCCTTTTGGAGGGCCTGGATATAAAATCCGATCATGTCGCTGGGATGTTCTGCAAACAAGGCGGAAAAGTCATACTGAGGTTCGGAATTGTCGACAATTTCTACAATCCGGAAACGGGAGGCCAGCACATCCAAATCAAAAGAAATATCCGGATCCCGCATTCCGCGGATAAGGAAGCGGTAAATATTCTGGCTTCCCCGCCGGCTGATTTCCTGGGAAATGCTGGCAGCCAGCTCAGAGTTTGTCGTTGCCGGTGTGACGCCTACTGCCAGGGAAATGTACTGACATCGGGAAACAGGCACAAATTCCAGCACAGAGACCCGATGAGTCAGGGAATTGATTTCTCCATAATAAAAACCATGGGGGCCAAGCTCAGTCTTGTCCAGAGGCTCTAAAGATCCTGGAAAGGCGGCTTTTCCTTCCAGCACCAGTTCCGGCTTATGGATATGGCCTAAGGCAATATAATCAAACGGCAGAGCGGCCAGGGACGCCCGGTTAAACGGAAGATGTAGGGCATCGCCGCCATGAGCCAGCAGAATACGGATGTGGTCATTTTCCGGAATCTGGATGGGGGTAAGCCGGTCTTCTTTCATTTCAGCAGTATGGTAACTGAATCCATAAACTTCGGTGTTAAGATCCTTAAAATAAACGGATTCCAGGTCCTCGCCGGTCAGGTAAGTGACGTTGGGACACCAGGAAAAACTTAAAACTGCAGAATTGGGCCGGATCCGGTCGTGATTTCCTGCAATCAGGACAATCCGGACGCTGGGAATGGTAGAAAACAGGTAGTTAAGCTCTTTTAAATCCCTCGCTAACGGCTGCCTGTGAAAGAGGTCGCCGGATATAAACAGGAAATCAACATCGCGTTCTCTTGCCTGCCGGATAACCTCTTGAAACGAATCTTTAATCGCCTGGGCACGCTCTTTGCTCCAGGGTTTATCACTGTCTGGAGCCATGCCCCAGTGAATATCAGCAGTATGGATAAATTTCATAGTACCTCCCCCGTTTTACATTGGCGTGTAATTAGAAAAAAGGGCTGCCCCCAAAAACGCCTTGTCAGGAAAACGATTTCCGGCAGGCATATCTTGAAAGCGGCCTCTTTTTTGTGCCAAGTAATTATAAATCGCAGTTATTAACGGTTCTTGGGAATGGAATAACGTCGCGGATGTTGGACATACCGGTCAGATACATTACGCAGCGCTCAAATCCCAGACCAAAACCAGCATGGCGGGTAGAACCGTATTTACGCAGATCCAGATAGAAGTCATAATCCTCTGGTTTTAATCCCAGCTCATTCATTCTGGCCAGAAGCTTTTCGTAATCATCCTCTCTCTGGCTGCCGCCGATAATCTCGCCGATACCTGGTACTAAGCAGTCAACAGCGGCAACGGTCTTGCCGTCTGGATTCAGCTTCATATAGAATGCCTTGATCTCCTTTGGATAATCCGTAACAAATACTGGCTTCTTATAAACCTGTTCGGTCAGATAGCGCTCATGCTCTGTCTGAAGGTCACAACCCCAGAATACCTTGTAATCGAAGTTGTCGTTGTTCTTTTCCAGAATTTCTACAGCCTCTGTATAGGTAACGCGGGCAAATTCAGAATTGAGGATTCCGTTGAGACGGTCTAAAAGACCCTTGTCTACAAACTGGTTAAAGAAGTTCATCTCTTCTGGAGCGTGTTCTAATACAAACTTGATAATGTATTTTAACATACCTTCAGCCAGATCCATATCATCTTCCAGATCGGCAAACGCGATTTCCGGCTCAATCATCCAGAACTCAGCCGCATGGCGGGTGGTGTTGGAGTTTTCTGCACGGAAAGTAGGGCCAAAGGTGTAGATGTTGCGGAATGCCATTGCATAGGTCTCGCCGTTTAACTGGCCGGAAACGGTCAGGTTGGTAGGCTTGTTGAAAAAGTCCTTGCTGAAATCTACAGTGCCGTCAGCATTTTTCGGAACATTATTTAAATCCATGGTGGTAACCTGGAACATTTCGCCGGCACCTTCACAGTCGCTTCCGGTAATCAGGGGAGTGTGAACATAAACAAAGTCTCTCTCCTGGAAATACTGGTGAATTGCATAGGCAATCAGGGAACGTACGCGGAATACGGCCTGGAACGTATTGGTTCTGGGACGTAGATGGGAAATGGTCCGCAGATATTCAAAGGAATGGCGCTTTTTCTGCAGAGGATAATCCGGAGCGGAAGGGCCTTCCACCTCAATCTGCTCTGCCTGGATCTCAAATGGCTGTTTTGCCTGTGGGGTTGCAACCAGGGTACCTTTTACGATAATAGCGGATCCTACATTTAACTTGGAAATTTCTGCGAAATTAGGCATGGTATCATGATAAACGACCTGAAGGGTTTCAAAAAAAGTACCATCGCTGACAACGATAAAGCCGAAGGCCTTGGAATCGCGGATACTGCGAACCCAGCCGCCGATGGAAATTTCTTTGCCCAGATACGCATCACGGTTTTTATATAATTCTCTTACTGTAACTAAATCCATGAGTATTCTCCTTTTCTGCGTTTTGAAAATTTCTGGCATATTAAAATCGATTGTACTATATTTTTCCTGGGGATTCAAGGGTTTGCTGAATATTTTCTGCCAAAGGGGAAGTGCGAAAAAAGGGGAAATTTGTAAATAGATAAGCGAAAATAAATGAAAGTAGGATTAAAATGTAAAAAAATCAATATTTTCGCAAAAATGTGTCAGATTATGCACAAAAAGTACAATAAAAAAACCTACAATTTGTTCACTATTTATGAAAACTATGTTATAATGGACACACGATTAAATATAACAGCAAGAGGTGATAACGTGATTAAAAAAGAAATGATAGCTATGCTTTTAGCTGGCGGACAGGGAAGCCGCCTGGGGGTTTTGACCCAGAAGGTAGCAAAACCTGCGGTATCATTCGGGGGAAAATACCGCATTATTGACTTCCCGCTCAGCAACTGTATCAATTCCGGCGTTGACACTGTAGGCGTTTTAACCCAGTATCAGCCATTACGTTTAAATTCCCATATTGGAATCGGTATTCCGTGGGATTTAGATAGAAACGTGGGAGGTGTTACAGTTCTTCCGCCCTATGAGAGAAGCAAGGGCAGCGATTGGTACACCGGTACTGCAAATGCGATTTATCAGAATCTGGAATATATGGAAACCTATAATCCGGATTACGTGCTGATTCTTTCCGGCGATCATATTTACAAGATGGATTATGAGGTTATGTTGGATTATCACAAGGCGAATAATGCTGATATCACCATTGCGGCTATGCCGGTTCCGATTGAGGAAGCCAGTCGGTTTGGCATTGTTGTTACAGATGAGAACAACCGGATTACGGAGTTCGAAGAGAAACCTGCAGTTCCCAGAAGCAATCTGGCTTCTATGGGTATCTACATTTTCTCATGGCCGGTACTCCGGGACGCCCTGATTAAGATGCAGGACGAGCCTGGCTGCGACTTTGGAAAGCACATTATTCCATACTGCCATGGCAAGGGAGACAGGATTTTTGCTTATGAGTACAATGGCTACTGGAAAGACGTGGGAACTTTAGGATCCTATTGGGAAGCCAATATGGAACTGATAGATATTATTCCAGAATTTAACTTATATGAAGAATACTGGAAAGTATACACCAGAAGTGAAATTATCCCACCGCAGTATGTCGCTTCAGATGCTGTGATTGAGAGAAGCATTATTGGAGAGGGAACAGAAGTTTACGGTGAGGTCTATAATTCTGTAATTGGAGCCGGCGTTACCATTGGAAAGGGCGCTGTGATCCGCGATTCCATTATTATGCAGAACAGCAGGATTGAGGAAGGCGCAGTTATCGACAAAGCCATTATTGCAGAGGACGTAACCATTGGTAAACAGGCAGAACTTGGCGTAGGCGAGTACGCACCCAGCAAATATGACCCGAAGGTATACCAGTTTGATCTGGTAACAGTCGGCGAACATTCCGTCGTTCCGGACGGAGTGAAGATTGGCAAAAATACCGCGATTTCCGGCATTACCGGGCCGGAGGATTATCCCGACGGAGAACTGGCAAGCGGAGATTACATAATAAAGGCAGGTGGCATAAGATGAGAGCAATCGGTATCGTTTTAGCAGGCGGCAACAGCAAACGGATGAAAGAGCTTTCCAACAAGAGAGCTATTGCGGCAATGCCAGTGGCAGGAAGTTACCGCAGCATCGATTTTGTGCTGAGCAACATGACCAATTCCCACATTCAGAATGTGGCCGTATTTACCCAGTATAATTCACGCTCCTTAAACCTGCATTTAAGTTCTTCTAAATGGTGGGATTTCGGCAGAAAACAGGGCGGCCTGTTCGTATTTACCCCTACGATTACTGCTGACAGCAGCGACTGGTACCGGGGAACAGCAGATGCATTGTATCAGAACCTTTCTTTCTTAAAAAACAGCCACGAACCGTATGTAGTTATTGCATCCGGAGACGGTATCTACAAGATGGATTACAATAAGGTTCTGGAATATCATATTGAGAAGAAGGCAGACATTACTGTTGTCTGCAAGCGGATGTCTGAAAACGAGGATGTTACCCGTTTCGGCTGCGTAAAGATCAATGATGACGGCAGAATCGTAGACTTTGAAGAAAAGCCCATGGTTTCGGATGCCAATACGATTTCCTGCGGTATTTATGTCATCCGCAGACGTCAGTTGATTGAACTGATTGAGCGCTGTGCGGCAGAAGATCGCTATGACTTTGTAAAGGACATTTTAGTCCGCTACAAGAACTTAAAGCGAATCTATGCATACAAGATGGATACCTATTGGAGTAATATTGCTTCTGTAGATTCTTATTATAAAACCAATATGGATTTCTTAAAACCGGAAGTCAGAGATTATTTCTTCAGACAATATCCAGACGTATATTCTAAGATTGACGATATGCCTCCGGCAAAGTATAATCCGGGCGCAAAGGTGAAAAACAGCCTGGTTTCCAGCGGATGTATTTTGAACGGTATGGTAGAGAATTCTGTTCTGTTCAAGCAGGCATATATCGGAAATAACTGTATCATTAAAAATTCCATCATTTTGAATGACGTTTATATCGGGGACAATACGGTAATTGAAAACTGTATCGTGGAGAGCAGGGATACCATCCGTGCCAATACGACTCATATCGGAACACCGGATAACATCAAGATTGTTGTGGAGAAAAACGAGCGATACACGATATGATGATACCAGGGGAACAAAGTCAAAAAGCCGATGCAAGCAACAGAGCCTGCAAAGGGCGCGGGGGCGCTGCAGGCAGAGATACAAGACCGTAAGGGCAATAAGAGAATGATGGAGGGGTTGCAGCTATGCAGATTACAGATGTAAGAGTGAGACGAATCGAAAAAGAAGGGAAGATGAAAGCAATAGTTTCCATCACGCTGGACAATGAATTTGTCATTCACGACATTAAAGTAATTGAAGGGGAGAAGGGCTTGTTTATTGCAATGCCCAGCCGTAAGGCCGCAGACGGAGAATATCGGGATATTGCGCATCCGATTAACTCTGCAACCAGAGATATGATCCAGAGTGTGATTTTAGACAAGTATACAACGACACTACTGGAAAACTCAGAGGCAAGTCAGGCTGTATAATGAAATAGGAGAGATTTTGAGAGGAAGGGCAGGTACCTTCCTCTTTTTTGGGCAAACTATTTGCATAAAACCCCTTACCGCTGCCTATAATGAAAATAAATGGACAAACAAGGCGGTAAAAAATGAAATTTTGGGAACGAATGGCTGTCAGAGGACAGCAAGAACTATATTATTATGATACCCATCGGGGGTTTGATGCAGGAGCGCTGGCGGAGCAGCTGTATGAGATGATTTTAGATGAACTGCATAAGGGGAAAAAGGGAGTTGTGTTTTTGTGCATTGGTACAGACCGCTCTACAGGGGACAGTCTGGGGCCTCTTATTGGCTATAAATTGAAAGGGAGACACAGCGGGGATTTTCAGGTGTTTGGCACGTTAGAACGGCCGGTTCATGCCATGAACCTGGAGGAATATATACATTTTTTAAAGGAAAGTTATCCGGAACACACCATTGTAGCGATTGACGCTTCCGTAGGAAAATCCGATCATGTAGGGTACGTAACATTGGGGCGGGGCGCGTTAAAGCCTGGTCTTGGAGTGAGCAAAGAGCTGGGGGCGGTGGGAGATATTTTTATTACAGGAATTGTCGGAGGATGTGGAACCTATGATCCCCTTATGCTGCAGAGCGTGCGTCTGGCAGTTGTAATGCGTTTGGCAGACTGTATCAGTGAAAGCATTTTTCTTGTCGATAAATTATGTGCGAAAGCAGCCGCAATTTGACAAGTTTCGCAGGCGTTCTGTGCTATTCTTAATTGGATAGAATAGGAAAGCAGGGGGAAACGCAATGGGAGAATTGTATAATCCATTCCCAAAACTGCCGAAAAACATCCGGCAGATAGGGGAAAGAGACCAGATGGTTCGTCTGTATATGGAAGACTATGTGAATACGTATTTAAAACGGCTGTATCCCGCAGGAGGACAAGACCTGCGGGCAGGCCTGCTTTTAGGAAGCGTCGAAGAGCATGAAGGAGTGCCGTTTATTTTTGTAGACGGAGCGATGGAAATGGACGGGGTAACCCGGGAAGGGGAGATTGTAGAATTTACAGAGGAAGCCTGGAAACAGGCATATCAGGACATAGAGGACAAGTTTCCAAAAAGAACCATTCAGGGGTGGTTTTTATGTGGGGCGCCTGGCTGTACGTTAAGTCCGCTAAACTATTGGAAACAGCACACTCAGTATTTCAATGGGAAAAATCAAATCATGTATCTGAATGGAGGATTGGAAGGAGACGAAGCGATTTACATAACATCCAGGGACGGATTTTATAAGTTGGAAGGTCATTGCATTTACTATGAGCGGAACCAGATGATGCAGGACTATATGGTTTCCAGAAAAGATAACAAACGGGTAGAAACCGGAGGAGGAGATCCGGTAATCCGCGATTTCCGGCAGAAAATGGAAGAAAAGAAAAACCAGACAGTCAGCCAGAAGAATACGGTAAACGTATTAGGAGGCTTGTGCAGCGCGCTGGCAGTACTGGTACTGGCCGGAGGCGCGGCGATGTTCAATAATTATGAGAAAATGCGGGAAATGGAAACCGTAATTGCATCTGTGCTTCCAGAAGGGTACACGGAGGGGTATGCAGCCAGGGATACAGAGGATTCTTTTCATGTAGAAGTAGAGCAGGTGTCAGGAAATGTATTTCCTACAGAGGATACTGCTGAGGAGGTACTGGCAGAGGAGACACAGTCAGAGAAGACACAAGCAGAGGAGACACAGTCAGAGAAGACACAAGTAGAGGAGACACAGGCAGAAGAAACAGAAGCAGAACAGACAGAAGAAGCTACGATTCATATTACCACTGAGAAAAAAGAGGCTGAAACAGACAATGCGTCTGCTGTGGCAAAACCACTGGAAGCGCCAGGAGAAGGTCAGATGTATTATGCAGTCCAGGATGGAGAAACGTTATACAGCATTTGTTTTAAGTTGTATCAGAGCGTAAATTCTCTGGAGGATATTTGCGCCTGGAACGGACTGGAAAACCAGGATAAAATTGCGGCAGGACAAAAACTGATTGTTCCAGAAACAGAAGCACCGTAAGCATTCCTTAGAAGGAAACTGATTTCCGGTTAAAAAGTAATGCGTTTTTTCACGAAATGTTGTATACTGGAGCTAACCTACCAGTTTGGGAGCGGTGGTCTCCCGCTTGGTTATAGTATGCAACAGAACGGGGAGAGACGGAAATGAGTGATTTAAGCCCCATGAGCAGGGAGAGAAAAAAGCAGCAGCTGCGCCGACAGATGATTGTGAATAATGACGCGGCAGATTCCCTCAAAAATTCCGAGCAGGAGACGGCCAGAAAGCAGAATTCGAGTTTTATGCGGCAGGATGATTCCGACAATCCGGATGAAGTAACAGTTGTAAAAAAAGCTCATCGAAAGGTAATGAAGAAACGGCTGATTATTCTGGCAGTCATTGTACTGCTTCTGGCAGCCGCGGCCGGGGGGATTTATTATTGGAATTATCACTACCAGTTTCAGGAATATTTTGTAAGCTGGGAGGTAAATCTGACTGCTGAGGAAGAGGGAGTCGAAAGAAGCAGTCCCAATTATATCAATTTTGGAAAGAACGTATTAAAATATACCAAGGACGGCGCTTCCTACATAGATAACAAGGGAAAGACCATATGGGTTCAGACTTATGAGATGAAAGCGCCGATTGCAGTTGTTAATGGTTCCTTTGCAGCCATAGCAGACCAGCAGGGCAACAGCATTTATATTTTTAACGAAGAGGGGCCCCAGGGCGTAGCAACGACCCTGCTTCCGATTGTCCGGATTTCTGTGTCTGGAAAAGGAATTGTAGCGGCAGCCCAGGAGGATTCCAAGTCCAGCTACGTGTCCATGTTTAAACGGGATGGAAGCGATTTAAAGCTTACTATGAAATCCACATTGTCAAAAAATGGATATTTAATGGATTTAAGTTTTTCACCGGACGGAACCCAGCTGATTTGTTCGTATGCCTATATTGACAACAGCTTTTTGAGAAGCAGGGTTGTAATTTACGATTATTCGGATGAAGTAGGAGCCAATCTTCCGGATCGGATTGTCAGCGCTAATGAAGAAGCGTTTGCAGATAAGGTGGTTCCCAGAGTCCGGTATTTGTCAGAAACACAGTCTTTTGCCTGTTCTGATACAGGATTGGCATTTTTTTCATCTGAAAACAGAGCCAATCCCGTTCTTACGGTCCAGACAGAAGAAGAGCGAATCGAGAGCCTGTTTTATTCGGACAAATATGTGGCGCTGGTAACTGCAAACAGTACCGGTCCAGAACCGGAAAAGCTTGTTGTGTATCAGGCCAACGGTACAAAAGTATTTGAAACAGGTCTTGATTATTCCTATACATCCGGAAATATTGATGGAGAATATGTCATCCTTTATAACGATAATTCTTGTAAGATTTACAATATGAAGGGTGTAGAAAAATTTGGCGGGGAACTGGATTTTCAGATTTCCCATATTACCTGCGGCAGTCTTTCCAATCAGTTTATTCTGACAGGGCCGCAGAAAATGCAGGCGATTACATTCCGTTGACAGGCAATCTGCGCAGGCCGCAGAAAGTATATTTATCAATAAAAGAAAAGGAGCAAAAGAGAAATGGGAAAAGTATGCGTTGGAGTTGACGTAGGGGGAACGACAGTAAAGTTAGGTCTGTTTGAAGTAGATGGACAGCTTATGGATAAATGGGAAATTCCTACCAGAACGGAGGATGGCGCAAAACACATTCTTCCGGACATTGCAGAGTCTGTGAAAGAAAAGCTGGCAGAGAAAAATATCGACCTGGCAGAGGTAGTCGGAGCAGGAATGGGCATTCCAGGACCGGTACTGGCAAATGGAATGGTAACCCAGTGTGTAAATTTAGGATGGAAAGAAAAGAACGCCCAGAAAGAACTGAGTGAGCTTTTAGGAGTTCCGGTAAAGAGCGGAAATGATGCAAACGTAGCGGCATTAGGAGAAATGTGGCAGGGCGGCGGAAAAGGATTCCACGATATTGTTATGGTAACCCTGGGAACCGGTGTTGGCGGCGGTGTTATCATTGATGAAAAAATCGTTGCAGGAAGACATGGACTGGGCGGTGAAATCGGCCACATCCATGTCCGCGATGAGGAAACAGAAGCCTGCAACTGCGGCGGAGTAGGATGTCTGGAGCAGGTTGCCAGCGCAACCGGAATTGCAAGAGAAGCGAGACGGAAAATGGCGTCCGTCGATACTCCATCGGTTCTCAGGGAAAAGGGTGACAGCGTGACTGCAAAAGATGTGCTGGATGCAGCAAAGGATGGAGATGCATTGGCAGACGAAGTAGCAGAGACAGCAGCCCGCTATCTGGGACTGGTACTGGGTCAGGTTGCTCTGACTGTGGATCCAGAGGCATTTGTAATTGGCGGCGGTGTTTCCAGAGCAGGTCAGTTTCTGGTAGATAAGATTGACAAATACTATCAGAAATACACCGTAATCTCCAAGAACAAGGGAATTATTACCCTGGCAAAACTGGGTAATGATGCTGGAATCTATGGAGCAGCCAGAATGGTATTAGACTAATCGAAAAGAAAAGGGAGTGTCGCAAAATCATCCATAACGGATGATTGAGCGGCACTTCCGCTTGTTATAGACAAAAATCCGGCCTCCTCTCTA
>CAJMQQ010000014.1 GCA_905215625.1 uncultured bacterium | reverse complement strand
AAAATATTTAATAATTATAATATATATTATTAATTTGATAAAGATGTTTTGGACAAAATCAAAAATGAAAATGTCGGTTTGAATAAAACCGAAAAGAAAGTAGTTTCTTTACTAATTGAAAATCCGGCATATACATCAGAAGAATTAGCAGAAGAAATTGGGTTAACTAAAAGAACCATAGAAAGAGCATTTATATCGTTACAAAATAAAAAAGTAATAGAACGAGTTGGTTCAAAACGAGATGGTAGATGGATTGTAATTAAATAAACAAATGAAACTTGTGGGTAATATAGCTCGCAAGTTTTTTATTTTCAATGAAACTAAATTACGTAAGATGACTCTGGCTGGACATAAAACATGATTTTGGTGATAAACTCCTCCGTATATCTGGATGTAATCGAATCATTGATGCAGAATTCATAAGAATCTGAAATGATTTTCAGATTCTGGTTTTTGCAGAATTCCAGCAGACGGAGATAGGAGTGACTCATGTCATAGTAATTCCCAAAATGGTAAACAGAAGCAGCCAATCCCGCTGGAAGCATCCGGATATTGGACACAGAAGGGACTGGCTCAGTGGTTACAAATGCAATGCTTGCCTTGGTAAAGCTGCCATCCAGAATTCGCTCCAGCGGAACGGATACGCCGCACTGGAAAAAGATAGGCAGATGGCTGCTGAATGCCTGGGCATAGCACTGCTTTGTGGCGATGCTGATTTCCCGCATTCCATAAGGGCTTTCTACATCGTGGCAGAGGATGCAGATGGGGGCAGCCTGGAAAACAGACGGTTCATCCGGCTTTTTGGAGCAGGCGTGTTCGATTTGCTGGCACCGGTGCTCCAGACGGCTCTGAATCAAGGAAAGCTCCTGGATTTTTTCTTCAATAACCCTGAGCTGATTCTGGAAAAATAGAATACTGTTTTCCGTTGTATAGTGCTTCATGTGGTCTTTAATTTCGTTTAGAGAAAACCCGATTTTTTTCATAATAAGGATGGTATCAAGGGCATCCAGCTGTTCTGCGCTGTAATACCGGTAACCATTTTCCGGATCCGTATAACAGGGTTTAAACAGACCGATTTTATCATAATAAATCAGAGTCTGTTTCGATATATTCTGATAATTTGCCAATTCTCCAGCAGAAAACATATTTTTCATTGTATCAAATTCCCTCTTGACTATATAGTTACTATATACTTTATGATAATCCCAGAAGCAGAAATGCGCAAGGTGCATATGCCGGAAATTTTTCATGATCATGGCGTTTTTCTGCGGCAATATTTCTGGAATCATCAGGAGGTTTTTATGAATGCATTTTTACAGCCGATGTCCTATCGGCAATTTTTGAAATATATCACACCGTCTATTTTGACAATGATTTTTTTGTCATTTTATACAACCATTGATGGATTTTTCGTATCCAGATATGCGGGGTCTGATGCATTGGCAGGAATTAATATTGTCATTCCGGTTACCTGCATGATTTTTGGAACGGCCGTTATGCTGGCAACCGGAGCAAGTGCGATGATTGGCGAGTATATGGGCAGAAATCAGCAGAAAAAAGCGAATGAAATTTTCAGCTTTCTTTCCTGTGCCCTGCTGATTTTTTCAGCGCTGTTTTCTGCAGCAGGAATAATGTGGCTACGCCCCATTGCCTTTCTATTAGGAGCTAGCGAACGGTTGATAAAACACGTGCTTCCGTATGGGTTTGTAGTGTTTGCAGGTACAATTCCAATGGCGTTTAAACTCTTTTTTGAATACCTGGTCCGCACAGATGGAAGTCCTCAGACAGCTCTTCATATGTCAGTAGCTGGTCTGATTTTGAATGTGGTTCTGGATTATGTATTCGTTGGAGTGCTTCGCTGGGGAACCTTTGGAGCGGCAGTCGGAACGGTTTGTTCCATCAGCGTCAGCGCAGCAATGGGACTGTATTACTTTCTAAAGAAAAGCAGAATTCGTTTTACAATCCCAAAAGCTTCTGCTCAGATATTGTGGAAAGCCTGCGTCAATGGAAGCAGTGAAATGTTGACAGAGCTTTCGACAGGAATAACGACATTTCTGTTTAACCTGATTATCATGCAGAAATCCGGAGAAGACGGGGTGGCGGCTGTTACCATTCTTATGTATATTTATTATTTTTTTATTGCATTTTATATGGGAATTACGGTGGCTTCCGCTCCTGTTGTCAGCTACAATCTGGGCGCTTTCAATCCAGGGAAAATAAGAGAAACATTGAAATACAGTTTTCTTACCATTGGAATTACAGCGGCTATGATTATGGGGATTCTGCTGGCAGGAGGAAATGGCATCATTCATTTGTTCACAGACAGCAGCCATGTATATGAACTGACGGCAGAGGCATTGCGTTATTTTCGTCCGGTTTTCCTTTTTATTGGAGTAAATGTATTTTTGTCAGGTTATTTTACCGCATTGGGAGACGGCGTTACTTCAGCAGTTATTTCTTCTCTGCGATCTTTGATCTTTGTCGTAATCTTTATTCTGATCCTTCCGCCTTTTCTTGGAATCCGCGGCGTCTGGCTGACCATGCCGCTGGCAGAAAGTTTGACGATAGTAGTTTCTGTATTTTTATACAATAAAAAAGGAAGGCCGGAAAAAATTTAAAAAAATTTAATTTTTTACTGGACTTTTCCACAGTGATGTGATATAAAGTTAACAGCGCAACGGGGCGCAGTAATGGAAAGAAATTACGACGTCCCGCTGCGCTTATTTTTATTTGAGGAGGAAAAAATTATGAGAAACTCAAAAGCAGCACTGGCGATACTCATAGCAGGCGCCATGGCGTTTAGCCTGACAGGCTGCGGCGGTTCTGGAACAGAAGAAGCAGCTTCTTCCGAAACCGCTGCAGTATCCGGTTCTTCTGCAGAATCTGACAGCACAGAAGGGACTCAGGCAGAGAATGTTTCCCAAGAAGGATCGGATCTGAACATTATGCTGGAGACACCAGTTCAATCCCTGGATCCGCAGCAGGCAACAGATGGTACATCTTTTGAAGTAATCGCAGATTATACCGATGGTTTAATGCAGATGGATGCAGATGGAAAAGCAGTTCCAGCAATTGCAGAATCCTACGAGTTATCCGAAGACGGTCTTACGTACACCTTCCATTTGCGGGAAGATGCAGTATGGAGCAATGGAGAACCTGTAACGGCAGCAGACTTTGTATTTGGATGGCAGAGAGCAGTCGATCCGTCGGTTGCCTCCGAATATGCTTATATGCTCAGCGACATTGGACAGATTAAAAATGCTGCAGAGATTATCGCTGGCGAAAAAGATAAGAGCGAACTGGGTGTGACAGCCGTAGATGACCACACTCTTCAGGTTGAATTAAATGTGCCGGTCAGCTATTTCTTATCGTTAATGTATTTCCCGACTTACTATCCGGTCAACCAGGCATTCTTTGAATCCTGTGGAGATACCTTTGCGACCAGTCCGGAAACCACCCTTTCCAACGGCGCGTTTGTACTGGATACTTATGAACCGGCAGCAACCACAGTTCATTTAACAAAGAATCCAGACTACTACAATGCAGACAGCGTTCAGCTTGCAGGCTTAAACTATCAGGTTATTCAGGATTCCCAGCAGGCATTAATGAGTTATCAGACTGGTGATTTAGACATTACCCTGGTAAATGGCGAACAGGTTGATCAGGTAAAAGAGGATCCGGAATTTACCACTATCGGCGCAGGCTATCTGTGGTATGTAAGCCCGAATATAAAAGGTGTTCCAGAACTGGCAAACCAGAATATCCGTCTGGCAATGACCTTTGCAATTAACCGGGAATCCATTACATCTGATGTATTAAAAGATGGTTCCATTCCGACCTATACCGCAGTACCGCTTCAGTTTGCCGCAGGTCCGGATGGTTCAGATTTCTCCGCGGATCAGGAAATGTTTGCCGATGTATGCGCGTATGATACTGCAAAAGCAGCTGAGTACTGGACAAAAGGACTGGACGAATTAGGAATTACCGAACTGACTCTGGATATGGTAGTCGATGCAGATGATGCGCCTCAGAAAGTCGCACAGGTATTAAAAGAGCAGTGGGAGACCACTCTTCCAGGACTGACAGTAAACCTGGTAGTAGAGCCTAAGAAGCAGAGGGTAGAAGATATGCAGAATGGCAACTTCCAGCTTGGCTTAACCAGATGGGGTCCGGACTATGCAGACCCAATGACCTATTTAGGAATGTGGGTAACCGACAACTCAAATAACTATGGTTTCTGGAGCAATGCAGAGTATGACGCAATTATTGACGAATGCACCACCGGTACTCTGGCAACGGATGCCCAGGGACGTTGGGACAGATTATTTGATGCAGAAAAACTGGTAATGGATGAGGCAGTGATTTATCCGCTGTATACACAGGCAAATGCAGAGATGATTTCTTCTAATGTTACTGGAATTGATTTCCATCCAGTTGCGCTGAACCGTGTTTACAAGAATGCGGTTAAGAGTGCAGAATAGTTTGTGAAATAAGCTTTGTGATGTCTGGCCGCACTTAGACTGCAGTCTGGTGCGGCTTTTGAAAAATTACAGGATGCTTCCTGTGATTTTTCAAGGGAATATGCAGCATCCGTGTACAGGAGGCGTGTTGCCCCTGTACACGGATGCGATTGCGGGAATAAGAAAATGAAGGAGGCAGAATGTGAAAAAGTATGCGTTAAGGAGAATGCTCACCTCTCTATTTACACTCCTGGTCATCCTTGGAGTGCTGTTTCTTTTAATGCAGCTGATGCCGGGTTCTCCCTTTAATGATGAAAAATTAAACGATGACCAGAGAATGGCTCTTTATGCAAAATACGGTTTAGACCAACCGCTTTTTACCCAGTTTTTCCGTTATGTAAAAAATATGCTGCAGGGAGATTTTGGAGTCAGCTACAACATTTCCAAAAATACGCCAATTTCACAGCTGATTCAGACCAGACTTCCGATCTCTATCCGGATTGGCGGCTGTGCGGTGCTGATTGGATCTGTTCTGGGACTGATTTTAGGCGTAATTGCAGCAATTAAACACGATACTGTCTGGGATTCCCTGGCTACGGTGATTTCCGTTATCGGCGTATCAGTTCCTTCTTATGTATTTGCGCTGGCGTTAAGCTACACCCTGGGCTTTAAAATGGAATGGTTTCCGATGCTTTATAATGCCAAAAAAGCCATGAGTTCCAGTGTTCTTCCAAGTCTTGCACTCTCTATGTTTACTATGGCTTCCATCGCCCGATTTACCAGGAGCGAAATGATGGAAGTACTGGGAAGCGATTATATGCTTCTGGCAGAAAGCAAAGGAATTTCGGGGCCGGCCCTGATTTTCCGTCATGCCCTTAGAAACGCCATGATTCCCATTATTACGGTACTGGCGCCGCTAATTGTAGATTTAATGACAGGATCATTGGTTGTGGAAAAGATTTTTGCCATTCCGGGAGTAGGAAGCCTTTTGGTAAATGCTATTCAGTCCAACGATTATAATGTAGTGATTTCGTTAAGCTTTATTTACTCGGCAATGTATATTTTGATTATGCTGGCAGTGGACATTCTGTATGGAATCATCGATCCAAGAATCCGGCTGGCAAAGAAAGGGGATTGATGGAAATGCTTGGAAAAAAGAAATCAGCAGTTCTTGCTGTTTCCGGTCAGCAGATTCCTGTTTTGTCAGAAGCAGACTTTCGGCTGAAAAACAACAGCGGGGAGATTGCCATTGATGCCAACTTTGCCGCCCAGAGTTTCTGGAAGGATGTAGCGATCCGGTATTTCAGAAAAATCAGCGCTGTGTTTGGACTGATTATGATTCTTTTTATTGCAGGAATGGCGGTAGTCGGACCTGGGATGAATAATTATACTTATTCCGGCCAGACTCTGTCTGAGAAAAATCTGGCGCCTCGTGTAAAGGCGTTGGAACAATTCGGGATTTTTGACGGAAGCGAGAGAATTCATACTACCACAGGTTCTAAATTAGTAAATTACTATGAAGAAAAAGGATTAGAGGACGTCTATTACTGGTTTGGAAGCGACAATTTTGGCAGAGATATCTGGACCAGAACTTGGACTGGAGCCCAGGTATCGTTAATGATTGCAGTAGCGGCAGCAGTGATTGATATGGTAATCGGTATGAGCTACGGGTTGATTTCCGGATACTTTGGAGGAAAAACCGATATGATCATGCAGAGAATTCTGGAAGTAGCCAACGGAATTCCACGTCTGGTCATTGTTACCTTGCTGCTGCTGGTTTTAAAACCAGGTATGCTGACCATTATTTTTGCTCTGATGCTGACAGAGTGGGTGGGCATGAGCCGGATTGCCAGAGCAGAGATGCTGAAATTAAAGGAACAGGAATTTGTCCTGGCGTCCAGAACATTGGGAGCAGGCCATTTCTTTATTATTTTCCGGGAGGTGCTGCCAAATATCATTGGGCCGATTATTACCCAGGTGATGTTTTCCATTCCCACTGCTATTTTTACAGAAGCATTTTTAAGTTTTGTAGGTCTGGGCATCCCGGTTCCCCAGTGTTCCCTGGGTTCTCTGATTTCTGAAGGATTTAACAGTTTCACTACGCACCCCTATCAGATTATGCCGCCTATTATAGCGATGGCCCTTTTAATGCTCAGCTTCAATCTGGTAGCAGATGGATTGAGAGAAGCGCTGGATCCGAAAATGAAAGAACTGTGAGGTAAGAAAAGATGGCAGAAGAAAAAATACTGAAAATCCGGAATCTGGATATTTCTTTTAAAACAACTGCTGGAACCGTTCATGCCATCCGTGGCGTGGAACTGGACTTAAATAAAGGAGAAACAGTAGCGATAGTGGGAGAATCCGGTTCTGGAAAATCCGTTACCATGAAAGCGGCAATGGGAATTCTGGCGTCCAATGCATTTGTAACAAGAGGCAGCATTGACTTTACCTATCACCATGCAGATGGTTCGGAAGAAACCGTTGATATTTTGAAAAAAGACAAGAAATGGATTCGCCGCCATATCAATGGAAAGAGAATCGCCATGGTATTCCAGGATCCCATGACCAGCCTGGATCCGACTATGACCATTGGAAAACAGATTATGGAAGGCATGATCTGGCATTTTAAAACGCCTAAGAAAGAAGCATGGAACAGGGCGGTTGAATTGCTGACGGAAGTAGGAATTGAAGAACCGGAAAAACGGATGAAAAACTATCCTCACCAGTTATCCGGCGGTATGCGCCAGAGAGTTGTCATTGCGATTGCCCTTTCCTGCAACCCGGATCTGCTGATTTGTGATGAGCCGACTACGGCTTTAGACGTTACCATTCAGGCTAAAATTATTGAGCTGATTCGCCGGATTCAGGCAGAACGTGGAATTTCAGTCATTTATATCACTCATGATTTAGGCGTGGTAGCGAAAGTTGCCGATTATGTAAATGTAATGTATGCGGGAAAAATTGTAGAAAAAGGCAAAATTAACGAAATTTTTTATGATCCCAGACATCCGTATACATGGGGACTGCTGTCTGCTATGCCGGATTTGGATACAGAGGATGAGAGATTGTACACCATTCCAGGTTCTCCGCCAAACCTGCTCCATGAAAAACAGGGAGATGCATTTGCGCCGAGAAACCGTTATGCACTGGAAGCAGATGATAAAGCGGATCCGCCAATGTTCCAGATTACAGACAGTCATTATGCGGCAACCTGGCTGCTGGATCCAAGAGCGCCGAAGGTAGAAATGCCAAAAGAACTTGCCGAACGAATCGAGCGGATGAAAAAGGAGGCGGCTGAATATGGAAACGAATAGTGAAATGCCAGTTTTAACCGTCAGGGGATTAAAACAGTATTTTAAAGTAAACCGGAATTTTACGGTAAAAGCAGTAGAAAATGTATCTTTTCAGATATATCCGGGAGAAACGTATGGATTGGTAGGAGAATCTGGATCCGGAAAGTCGACAATCGGAAGAAGTATTATCCGGCTTTATGAACCGACAGATGGAACCATACAGTTTAACGGGATGGACATCAGCAGAAAGATGAATCGGACTGCAAGTCAGATGCTGCGGACACAGATGCAGATGATTTTTCAGGACCCAATGGCATCTTTAAATCCAAGAAAAAAGGTAGAAGACATTATTGGAGAAGGACTGGATATTCACCATATGTATCAAAGCAGAGAAGAGCGGGAAGAACGCATCAAAGCGATTTTAGCGAAGGTAGGACTGGCTCCGGAACACGCTTCCAGGTATCCTCATCAGTTTTCCGGCGGTCAGCGGCAAAGGGTGGGAATTGCCAGAGCGTTGATTATGAATCCCAAATTAATTATTGCAGATGAATGTATTTCCGCCCTGGACGTTTCCATACAGGCTCAGGTGGTAAATCTGATGAAGGATATTCAGAAAGAAACGGGAACGGCCTACTTGTTCATTGCCCATGATTTGTCTATGGTCAAATATATTTCTGATCGAATCGGCGTTCTCCATCTGGGACACCTTTTGGAAACCGGAACTACAGAAGAAATTTTTGAACATCCTATACATCCCTATACCAAGAGTCTTCTGTCTGCTATTCCGGCGCCTAATCCAGTGGTAGAGAAAAACCGGACGGCAATCAGTTATGATTATAAAACTTCTGGAATTGATTACAATAAAGGAACAGAGCATCTGGTAGAGGGAACCCATTATGTAACCTGTACAGATGAGGAATTCAGCCGCTGGGTGTAAAAATGATAAGGCTATAAAGCAGCAGGAGCAGTTTCCGATGCTGGTTTATAGCCTTGTTTGATGTTGTGGGAGAACATTAAGAATTTTCAAGCGGATAATTTTCTTTATATGCAGTTCCCCATTCCGCCATAGCGTCAAGAATTGGACGCATAGTTTCGCCTAATTTGCTTAACGAATATTCTACTCTTGGCGGCACTTCAGGATAAACGGTACGGATGACAATTCCGTCTTCTTCCATAGACCGTAAACTGTCTGTTAAGACTTTCTGACTGATTCCATCTAAATTTTTTTTCAATTCATTAAAACGCCATGGACGGATAAGGAGATTCCGCATGATAAGCAGTTTCCATTTACTTCCGATTAAGGCAACTGTAGTTGCGACCGGACAGGCGGGCATTTCTTCTTTTGTCAGCATTTAAGCACCTCCAATAGTATATATTCGAATACTGCATCTAAATTATAGTGTATGAGACATTAAAAATCAAGGCGGGAACAAAAAAGTAACTAGGTAATAGATTTGTGCGTACTTTTTTTCTGGAGAAGAAAGAGGTATGATAATGGAAAAGGGTATTTGATTACAGAGAGAAGAGGTTACCATATGAATCAAGATGAAAGAAGACTGTTTCTGATAAAAAGGCTTATGGCAGAGCAGAAACATTGGAATGGAACGATTCCAGAAGGAGAATCCCAACAAAAGAGGCTTTTACGCTCCTGCATGAATGTCAGAATGCCTGCGCCGATTGACGATGAATTTTTAGACGTTCAGGATGCGTATCTAAAAGAAGAAAGCAAAAGGAAGGGGATTACGGACGCTGCAGACTTAACTCCTGCAAAAGAAGGAATTTATCTCTGGCAGGGAGACATTACCACGCTGCGCTGCGACGCCATCGTGAATGCGGCAAATTCTGGGATGACGGGATGTTATGTGCCTTGCCATGCTTGTATTGATAATTGTATTCACACCTTTGCAGGAGTACAACTGCGTCTGGACTGTGCCAGACTGATGGAGCAGCAGGGGCATGAGGAAGAAACTGGAAGGGCAAAAATAACGCCTGCTTATAATCTGCCCTGCCGTTATGTGCTGCATACGGTGGGACCAATTGTGAGGGGAAGCGTTACCAGAGAACATGAAAGGCTTCTGGCCTCCTGTTACCGTTCCTGTCTGGAGCTTGCGGAGAAAAACGGCGTAAAAAGCCTTGCTTTCTGCTGTATTTCTACGGGAGTATTTTGCTTCCCAAATGAGAGGGCGGCTGAAATTGCAATTCAGACAGTACGGGATTATCAGAAAGAAAACCACAGTGAGATTGAGGTGATATTTAATGTTTTCAAAAATGAAGATTATAAAATCTACAGAAGACTGCTTGACACTATCTGAGAAGCTGAAAAAACAGCTAAGGATTGCAGATGCGGTCGTAGTGGGAGCTGGCGCCGGCCTTTCCGTTTCAGCAGGATTTACCTATGATGGAGAGCGGTTTCATCAATATTTTTCGGATTTTGAGAAGTTGTATGGATTCCAGGATATGTATTCCGGCGGTTTTTATCCATTTCCAACTCCAGAAGAATACTGGGCATATTGGAGCCGCTATATCTGGATTAACCGTTACCAGGAACCGCCAAAACCTGTTTATGGGGAACTGTTAAAGCTGCTGAAAGGGAAGGACTATTTTGTGATTACCACCAATGTAGATCACTGCTTTCAGAAAGCCGGATTTGATAAAAGCCGACTGTTTTATACCCAGGGAGATTACGGTCTGTTTCAATGTTCCGGGCCTTGCTGCCAGGAGACATTTGATAACCGCCCGGTCATTGAGAAAATGTTCCGACAGCAGCAAAATATGAGGGTTCCCAGTGAATTGCTTCCGGTCTGCCCACATTGCGGCAGACCGCTTACCATGAATCTGCGGGCAGATGAACATTTTGTGGAAGATGAAGGATGGCACATGGCGGCGATGCGTTACGAGAATTTTGTGCGTACAAGAAACGATTCAAGAATTTTGTTTCTGGAACTTGGCGTCGGTTACAACACCCCTGGAATCATCAAATACCCATTCTGGCAGCTGACAGCAAAAAATCCAAAGGCAGTATATGCTTGTATCAATGCCGGACAGGCATATGCGCCGAAAGAGATTATAGAACGATCGATTTGCCTGAATGGAGATGTGGGGGAAATACTGGCAGAGTGGAATAAGGCAATATAAAATAACATCATCCCAGTTGGAATGTTCAGGCAGGTATGTCACTCCAACTGGGATATTTTCTTCTTCCCATTGAGAACCATCCCGCTTCATGCTATACTTTCCCTAAGCGTAGCATCAGTGTATACGGACGCTATCTACTTCGAAAGGAGATTGAATCATTCATGAACCCGATGGTAAGCATGATTATTCCGGTTTATAATGCACAAGACAGCATACGGCGCTGTGTAGAGAGTGTTTTAAATCAAGGTTATGCGGATTTTGAGCTGCTGCTCATTGACGATGGAAGTACCGACGATTCCGGAGAGATCTGTGAAGAATATCAGAAAAAAGATAACAGGGTACAAGTTATCCACAAAGAAAATACAGGAGTTTCCGACACCCGCAATCTGGGACTGAAAAAGGCAAAAGGCCAGTATGTCCAGTTTTTAGACAGCGATGACTGGATTACGCCGGACGCCACAAGCCTGATGGTCAGGGCGGCGAAAGACAGCGGATGCGACATGGTAATTGCAGACTTCTACAGGGTCATTGGAGACCGGTTGTCCCATAAAGGAGACATTGAGAAAGACGGCGTTCTGACCCTGGATGAATTTGCAGGATTTATGATGGAAAATCCGGCAGATTTTTATTATGGAGTGTTGTGGAATAAGCTGTTTAGAAGAGAGATCATAGAAAGATACCATCTTTCTATGGATAAAACGATTAGCTGGTGCGAAGATTTCATGTTTAATCTGGAATATCTGCGCCACACAAAGACGATTTATGCCCTGCGTGTGCCCATTTACTACTATGTAAAGACAAAAGGCTCTCTGGTAACCCAGGGATTAAGCTTTACAAAGACCATCAAAATGAAACGGATGGTCTTTGAATACTATCATGATTTTTACAAATCCGTATTGACGGAAGAAGATTATGAAAAAAACCGGCTGTCTGTTTACCGGTTTTTGCTGGATGCGGCAGGAGACGGGGCGGTTCCCCTTTCTATTTTCCCAGGTTCCACAAAACTGGGAGACGAGAGAAGTACCGTAAGCCATGGGGCGCTGGAGGGAGAAGGCGTTCTTTTGGATTCTTATCGAGACAGAAAACTGCTGGACCATTATCTGGATCCAGTAGCGATTAAATATGGTCTGTCCCTTTCAGAAGTCAGCCTGTTGATTTATTTCAGCCAGAAACCCAGGATTGATACATTAAAAGAACTGTCGGATGTGACCAATATGTCCAGAAGCCGTCTGGCTCTGGCGCTGCAGAAGCTGACCATGAAAGAACTGATTAAAGTAGAAGACCAGGTTCAGGTCGAACTCCTTCCGGCATCAGAACCGGTACTGGAAGAACTGTCCATTGCCCAGAAAGACTATGAAGTCGCCAGGTTCGCCGGTTTTAACGAGGAAGAACTGATTCAGTATGCGTATTTATCCAATCGGATTAAGGAAAACATCTGCCACGTCTTAAAGAAAGAAAATCCGCCGGTCAGACCGAAAAAAAAGAAAAAGTCTTAGCTTTCAAGGGCTAAGACTGAACAGATGTGCTGAGGGAAAGCTGCTTTTCCCACAGGCGGTAAGCCAGAATGGAAATCGAGACGGTAAGAAAGGTTTCAAGGGCACTGCTGACAATTCCGGCAAGAAGGAACAGGAGACAAGATCCGATAATAATTCCGATAATCCCAGTAAACAGGGGGCGGTACAATCCTGGAGCCTGACGGTACTGAAGTGCAATGATCCATAAAAAGTACAAGAGAATCAAAACTCCAGATAAAAATGCAAAAACAATATGCAAAGATGCTTTTAGCGGCATATCATCTGGAAGATAGGGCGTCGTGATTGCACAAAACAGCAAAATCAGCGCCGCAGGAAGCAGTCGGAGACAACCTGCAGGAAGCTGCAGGGTTGTTTTTAATTTCCGGTGGATGAGAAAAAGGTAAAACCCGATTAGGATTCCCCAGATGGCAAACCCCATGCCTTTCTGGAGAGAGTTGGCGATTACGGAAAAATTAGTGGTAAACCATCCGTACCCGCGGGCAAATAAATACGTATAAGACGGAATTACAAAATAAGCCAGTATTTTCAAGAAAAAATCATCCTTTGCAGTAATGACGGCAAAAGCCGCCGGAAAATAAAACAAAAAGAAACTTATGATAGTATAACAGGCAAAGAGAAAGATACAAGAAAGGAAAAATGATTTTTTTATAAAAAAAGAATAAACCTATCCCAAAACTTCTCATTGCCCCATAGCAGTGAAGATGTTATAATGGAAAACAGACGAGAAAAACCTGAAGGAGAAGTAAATTATGAGCGACAAGAGTGGAAAAATCGAAAAGCCGGCCCTTTTCGAGCAGCTTCGGACAGCCTCCGAATTATATGTGTTAATGTCTGTATGTACCAGGGAACCATATGTGGTTTGCCATCCGGAGACGTTTGATGATGAAATTCTGCTGTTTTTTGATATGGAAGAAGCAAAAGCCAAGGCTAAGAGCCTGGTAGAAGAAAAAATTCCGGTCAGCATTGCAAAATTAGAACAGAAGCATCTGCTGGTATTTTATACAAATTTATACGCCATGGGCGTCAACGCTTTGTTTGTAACCAGGGAGGGAGAAGAATACCTGGTTCAGTTAAGCGAATTTGTAACCAGAAGGGATCCGAAGGATCTTCCGGAAGGAAAAGTATGGGTGGAAAATCCGGCGCTTCACCTGACTGCGATTTATTTAATGCAGGAATTAAAGGGCCAGCCGGCAGAACCAGGCAATGCAAAGGTGGAGGAACTCCAGGAAGAGATTGCCAGCCACTTTGGAAAAGGCAGATATATTGTTCCGGTACAGGCAGAAGATAAGGGAATTCCGCTGATGAAGCTGAAAACAGGCGCAGTATTCCAGCCGCTGTTTACGGATATTCTGGAATTCCAGAAATTTAACAGGGAAAATAAATTAAAGCCAATGGTAATCGAATCGGCAAAGATTCCGGAGATGCTTCCAAAAGAAGCGGCAGGAGTAATCATCAACCCTCTGGGTGTTCATCTGCCTCTGAGTCTGAACCGCAAAGAAAACCAGACTGGAAAATAGGGTTAAAATGGGAGGAAGCCGGCAGGAAAACCTGTCGGCTTTGAGTATGAAAAAGTCTAAGTGAAAAGGCGTAAGCCTCTCTGTTCTTGACATAGATCATTCTATTAGGAAGATGTGATAAAAGTGTGACGTCTTTCAAAAGAATTTCTAAACTATTTTTCAAAAACTTAACATAGGTTATGTTTTTATCCACATTCTTGAGGTATGATAGAATTCATTAACGTTAAAAAAATAACGAATCAAAAAAGAGAGGGAATGAGTATGGAAAGCAAAGAAAAAGAGCTGAAGACTCTGAATGGATGGCAGTCAGCCATAGTAATGATTTTCATTATTATTTCTGTTGCAACCTGTGTAACCTTGAAGGTAGGCGGCCCGATGATCGGTCTGTTTTTCTCCTGGATGATTATTTATGGAGCCTGCCTGATATTTAAAGTGGATTATAAACAGGTGCAGAAAGGGGCGTTTGAAGCTCTTCAGGTAGTTTTGCCGACAATGGCCATTCTGATGGCAATCGGTGTTCTGATTGGTACGTGGATGCAGTCCGGTACGATTCCAACCATTATTGTCTATGGATTAAAATCCATTAACCCATCTTATCTGCTGGTATTTTCTCTGGTATTTACGGCAGTATTAAGTATGGTAACCGGTACGTCTTATGGTTCAGCAGGAAGCGCAGGAGTGGCCATGATGGCAATCGGCCATGCAATGGGAATCAATCCTGGTATGGTAGCCGGCGCCGTTATCTGCGGCGCTATGTTCGGCGATAAATTAAGTCCATTTTCCGATACAACCAACCTGGCTCCGGCAGTAGCAGGCGCAAAGCTTGGCGACCATGTAAAGAGTATGCTGTGGACCACGGTTCCTCCAATGATTATCAGTATTATTTTCTTTACGGTACTGGGATTTTCCCAGACCAGCGGCGGCTACGATCCAGGCGATTTAAATACCTATATCAGCTATCTGGAAGGAAGTTTCCACATTGGATGGGAAACCCTGATTCCGGCAGTCCTGATTATTGTCTTGTTAATGTTCCGGGTAGGCGCATTTGAAGCCCTGGGAATCGGCGCAGTAGCAGGCGCTCTGGTAGCAATTTTTGTTCAGGGCGCAGATTTAAGATCCGCATTAAGCGTAGCCTACAACGGATTTACCTCTGACACCGACATCGGCGTATTAAAATCCATCTTAAACCGCGGCGGTATGAACAGTATGCTTCAGTATGTGGCAATTATTACGTTTGCAGTCGGTATGGGTGGTATGTTAAACAAGCTGGGAGTGTTAAACAACATTCTATCTGTATTTACCAAGCATATCCACAGCGACGGCGCGCTGATTTTTGCAACCATTATGGTGGGTTACGTGACCAGTATCGTGAGCTGCTCCAGCCCGATGTCTCATGTACTGACCGGTACGTTAATGAAGCCGTTATTCGAAGAGAGAAATATTGAACCGAGAATCCTTTCCAGATGTCTGGAAGACAGCGGCACCTTGGTTGGCCCGATGATTCCGTGGCATGGTTACGGAAGCTATATGGCAGGAACCCTGGGAGTTACCTGGTCCCAGTACATCCTGTTTGTTCCACTTTTGTGGCTGACACCGTTATTCTCTATTTTCTATGGATTTACGGGAATTTCGATTAAGCACAAAGAGAAAAAGGATTGACAGAAAGCCGCCTGCCCAGGCGGCTTTCCTGATCCCGGGATATAACACAGGATATTTTTTTTATTGGGAAAATTTGTTACAATCACAACAATAACAGAAGAAAAGAGGGAGAAAAAGTGAAGATAGGAAGAGGCATAGCCAAAGCGCTGGGAATTGTGCTGGGAAATATGATATTTGCTTTCGGCCTGGCGGCATTTTTGGTTCCGAACAACTTTCTGGTAGGCGGCGCAACCGGTATTGCAAGAAGCGTAGAGTACTTTTTTCATGTAAACGTATCGGTAGCAGTAGCGTGCATTAATGTGATTATGTTTTTCTTAGGGTTGTGGATTTTAGGAAAACGATTTGCCATGACCACCATTATCAGTACCCTGCTGTTTCCGGTACTGTTAGACGGAATGTTAGGCATAGAGGCTCTGGGACACATTACCAGCGATCGTCTGCTGTCTGCCATTTTCGGCGGCGCACTGGTTGGACTGGGACTGGGAATCGTCATGCGGCTTGGCGGTTCTACCGGAGGTATGGATATTCCGCCGCTGATTTTAAATAAAAAGTTCCGGATTCCGGTAGCAGTCACAATGTACTGCTTCGATGTGTTTATTCTGATGTCCCAGGTGTTATTTACAGGGGGAGAAGAGATTTTATACGGTATTTTATCCGTACTTCTGACTTCTTTCATGGTAAATCAGGTGCTGGTATTCGGCGCCGGAGACGTCCAGGTGCTCATTATCAGCAAAGAGTATGAGAAGATTAATGAGATTATTCAAAAAGATATGGATCGGGGTTCCACCTATGTGCCGATTCAGACCGGATTCCAGCATTTAGACCAGAAAGCAGTTCTTTGCGTCCTTCATAATCGGGAAATGAGCCACTTAAACCAGTATGTCCAGCAGATTGATCCGAAGGCATTTATCATTATTAATGGAGTCAGGGAAGTCAGGGGAAGAGGATTTACACTGGATAAGCACTTAAAATAGCAATAATTTGTAAGTTTGCACAGCATATTTGAAAGACATAGGAAAAAATTAGACAAATCAACTATTTCATCTTGCAATTTTAGAAAAGCCATGTTAAAATTGACAACAGATGAATAAAGGATTGCCTTAGAGATGACAGAGCAGGGTAGATGGCTGCAAAAGCCGTATAGTCCCTGCTTTTTCTTTACGAATTGGTAAAAAATTAACAAGCATTAGGGAAAGAAAATCGTCTGTGAGGCGGCAAAAGGAGAAGACTATGGGAAGATATGTAATTGCTTTGGATCAGGGAACGACCAGTTCCAGATGTATTCTGTTTGATGAACAGGGAACGATCTGCAGCGTAGCCCAGAAAGAATTTACGCAGATTTATCCAAAACCAGGCTGGGTAGAACACAATCCAATGGAGATTTGGTCCTCGCAGCTTTCCGTGACAATGGAAGCAATGGGAAAAATCGGCGCGCACTACAGCGATATTGCAGCGATTGGGATTACCAACCAACGTGAAACTACCATTGTGTGGGACAGAGACACCGGAGAACCTGTATACAATGCAATCGTATGGCAGTGCCGCAGAACTGCGGACCGGATTGAAAAATTAAAAGAAGACGGCTGGGAAGAAAAAATCATTGAGCGTACAGGCCTGATTCCAGACGCCTATTTTTCCGGCAGCAAGATTGAGTGGATTCTGAACAATGTGCCCGGAGCAAGGGAAAAGGCAGAACGGGGCGATCTGATGTTTGGAACCGTAGATACCTGGCTAATCTGGAATCTGACCAAGGGATGCATCCATGTAACTGATTATACCAATGCCGCTCGTACCATGTTGTTTGACATTCACCGGAAATGCTGGGATGAAGAGATTTTAGAGTATTTCCATATTCCAAAGAGTATGCTTCCGGATGTAAAACCGTCCAGTTGTATTTACGGTTATACTTCTTCCGACGTAATGGGAGGAAAGATCCCGATTGCAGGAGCGGCAGGCGATCAGCAGGCAGCTTTGTTCGGACAGTGCTGCTTTGAAGAAGGCGAGATGAAAAATACATATGGAACGGGTTGTTTCCTGCTGATGAATACAGGAACTAAAGCAGTCCGCTCCAATAACGGCCTGCTGACTACTATTGCAGCCAGCACCCAGGACGAGACCCAGTATGCGTTAGAGGGAAGCGTTTTTGTAGCAGGCGCGGCGGTTCAGTGGCTGAGGGATGAGATGCGTATGGTTCGCACTGCAGCCCAGACGGAAGAGTATTGTACTGCGGTAAAAGATACTGGCGGCGTATATGTAGTTCCGGCATTTGCAGGACTTGGCGCGCCTTATTGGGATCAGTATGCCAGAGGAACCATTGTGGGGGTAACCAGGGGAACCAATAAGGAGCAGTTTATCCGCGCCACGGTAGAGTCTATGGCCTACCAGGTAAACGATCTGATTGAAGCCATGCACCAGGATTCCGGGATCTGCTTAAGGCAGCTCCGGGTAGACGGCGGAGCCTGCGCCAATAATTTCTTAATGCAGTTCCAGGCTGATATTTTAAATAAAGACATCGTCCGTCCGGAATGCATTGAGACCACTGCTCTGGGAGCTGCTTACCTGGCAGGTCTGGCAGTTGGATACTGGAAGAGCAAAGATGAGATCCGGAAAAACTGGCAGATTTCCAACACCTTCTCCAGCACGATGGAAGAAGACTGCCGGAAAGAACTGGTAAAAGGCTGGAAGAAGGCGGTAAAATGCGCTCTTTGCTGGTCAGAAGATTAAAACAGAATAAACAGGGGGTATCGGATGGACATCTCATTTGATATTTTAGGATTGGGCAGCGCCCAGGCCATCTTTGATCAGTCCGAACTGCTTTTGCGCATTGCGATTGCCTGTGTCCTGGGAATTCTCATTGGAAACGAGAGAAAAAACAGGAATAAATCGGCAGGAGTGCGGACCCATGCGATTGTGGCAATGGGATCTGCGTTAATGATGGTGGTTTCTAAGTACGGCTTCGTGGATATTATGGAATATGGGAAATTTGACGGCGCTCGTATTGCGGCTCAGGTTGTCAGCGGTGTAGGTTTCCTGGGAGCCGGAATTATCTTTGTCCGCAACAATTTGGTCAGCGGCCTTACTACTTCGGCCGGTATCTGGGCTACTGCAGGCGTGGGACTGGCCATGGGAGCAGGACTATATGTAATCGGGATTGCTTCCGCGCTGATGATTATTCTGATGCAGGGAATCACCCATAAAATCGCCCATTTTGCAGATGTGGCTTCCGGCGGGACCATCTGGATGACCATTGCCCAGGAAGAAGGGGCGGTCAAAAAGATGGAAGACTTTCTGGAAAAACGGAAAGTGGAGATTGCCTCAACCAAGATCCATAAAAATAAAAAAGACGAAATCAAACTGGAATTTGAAGTGATTTATCCGCCTGGATTTGACAAATCCGCGCTGTTTTCCAGCCTGGCGGAAGAAAAAAATGTTATGACCATTAGTGAATAAAAAGGTTTACTGAAAATTTCTTGACAATAGGTATTAGACTGTGCTAACATGAACACAGTTAAATAAAACACCTTTGAGACGATAGAGTAAGGTAAACCGACGGACTTGTCCGTAGTTTTCCCTTACTCTTTTTTGTTACCAAGTATCTGGAAAAGCTGCCAGTGGCAGGTTTTCCTGGTCAGGAAGCACAAAAAGGTAAATGGAGGAGAAGAAATGAAGGAAATGAATTTCGATGCGGTGATTATCGGCGGCGGAGTAACCGGCTGTGCTATCGCCAGAGAACTTTCCCGTTACGATCTGCACACCTGTGTAGTGGAAAGGGAAGAAGATGTCTGCTCCGGCACATCTAAGGCAAACAGTGCAATTGTCCATGCAGGACATGATGCAGCTCCAGGATCGGCAAAAGCTAAATTCAATGTAGAAGGCAACCGTCTGATGGGACAGCTTGCAGAGGATTTGGATTTTGAGTTTAAGAGAAATGGTTCTCTGATTTTGTGCTTTGCAGAAGAAGATATGCCGTCTCTTCAGGAATTATACAACAAGGGAATCAAGAACGGCGTTCCGGATTTAAAGATTATTACCGGCGACGAGGCCAGAGCTATGGAACCAAACCTGACTGATACGGTAGTCGCCGCTCTGTATGCGCCGACCGGCGGCATTGTGTGTCCGTTTGGCTTAACCATCGCATTGGCTGAAAATGCCTGTGACAACGGCGTGGAATTTATCTTCAACACAAAAGTAGAGAATGTAAAGAAGACAGAAAAGGGTTACGATTTGACCACCAATGACGGATTGATTCATGCAGCCTATGTCATCAACGCAGCAGGTGTTTACGCAGATGAGATCCACAACATGGTAAGCGGAAAGAAGCTTCATATCACCCCAAGAAAGGGCGATTACTGCTTATTAGACAAAGAGGCAGGCAAACACGTAGAAAAGACCATTTTCCAGCTTCCTGGAAAATTAGGAAAAGGCGTTCTGGTTACTCCTACCATTCATGGCAACCTGCTGACCGGACCGACGGCTACAGACATTGAGGATAAAGAGGCAACAAAGACCACTGCAGAAGAACTGGCATTTGTAATGGAAAAGGCCAATATCAGCGTAAAGAACGTTCCATTCCGTCAGGTAATTACCTCCTTCTCCGGCCTCCGCGCTCATGAAGACGGAGATGATTTCGTAATCGGCGAAGCAGAAGACGCAGAAAACTTCTTTGACGCAGCCGGCATCGAGTCACCTGGACTTACCAGTGCACCGGCTATTGGCGTATACGTGGCTGAACTGGTAGCAAAAAAGGCAGGCGCTGCAAAGAAAGCAGACTGGAACGGCAAGAGAAAAGGATTTATCCGTCCAGGCAATATGAGCAAAGAAGAAAGAGCTGCCCTCATTAAAGAGCGTCCGGAATACGGTTCCATCGTATGCCGCTGCGAAGGCGTCAGCGAAGGCGAGATTATGGATGCTATCAACCGGACATTAGGCGCAGTATCCTTAGATGGTATCAAACGCCGTGTACGTCAGGGCATGGGCCGCTGCCAGGCAGGTTTCTGTACTCCAAGAACTATGGAAATTCTGGCTAGGGAACGCGGTATGAAGATGGAAGACATCTGTAAAAATGCACCTGGTTCCAATATGTTAACCGGCAGTAAAGATAAATAAGGGGGAGCAGCGATATGACAGCACATGATATTGTAATTATCGGCGGAGGTCCTGCAGGCCTTGCAGCGGCAGTAGCAGCGAGAAAAGCCGGAGTTCAGGATATTTTGATTCTGGAGCGCGACAGCTGCTTAGGCGGTATTTTAAACCAGTGTATCCACAATGGTTTTGGTTTGCATACATTTAAAGAAGAGCTGACCGGCCCTGAGTATGCGTCCCGCTATATTAAAATGGTGGAAGAAGAAAAGATTCCCTATAAATTAAACACCATGGTAATTGACATTAATAAGGATAAAGAAGTTACCGTTATCAACAAAGAAGATGGCCTGACCACAATCAAGGCAAAAGCTGTGATTCTGGCAATGGGATGCAGGGAGAGAGCAAGAGGCGCTTTAAACATTCCAGGTTATCGTCCAGCCGGCATCTATTCTGCAGGAACTGCACAGCGTCTGATGAATATTGAAGGCTACAGCGTAGGAAAAGAAGTTGTTATCTTAGGTTCCGGAGACATCGGACTGATTATGGCAAGAAGAATGACCTTAGAAGGTGCGAAAGTAAAGGTCGTTGCAGAGTTAATGCCTTACTCCGGCGGTTTAAAGAGAAATATTGTACAGTGTCTGGACGACTACGGCATTCCGTTAAAGTTAAGCCATACAGTTGTTGATATTGAAGGAAAAGAGCGGGTAACCGGCATTACCTTAGCAGAGGTTGGCCCAGACCGTAAGCCAATTCCAGGCACAGAAGAGCACTATAGCTGCGATACCCTGCTGTTGTCTGTAGGTCTGCTGCCTGAAAATGAGCTGAGCAAGGGAATCGGCGTTTCCATGAGCCGGATTACTTCCGGACCAGAAGTAAACGATCAGTTAGAGACCAGTGCAGAAGGCGTATTTGCCTGCGGCAACGTGCTTCACGTACATGACTTGGTAGACTATGTATCCGAAGAGGCAACTCTGGCAGGAACCAATGCCGCTGCTTACGTACAGTCTGGAAAAGAGAGGGAATCCGGACACGTAGTGGAATTAAAGGCAGAAAACGGCGTCCGCTATACCGTTCCCCAGACCATTGATGTAAACAATATGCAGGACAAGATTACGGTCCGTTTCCGTGTAGCAGACGTTTACAAGGATCGTTATATTTCCGTTTACTATGACGGCGTTCAGATTTCCAAGAGAAAGAAAAAAGTCCTGGCTCCAGGCGAGATGGAGCAGGTTGTCTTAAAGAAGGAAAGCTTTGCAGACTATCCGGATCTGAAAAATATTGTGATTTGTACGGAGGTGGAATAACATGGAGGTAAGAGAATTAATCTGTATCGGCTGCCCATTAGGCTGCCCTCTGACCGTAAAAATGGATGGAGACCAGATTGAGGTAAGCGGCAATACCTGTAAAAGAGGCGACGATTATGCCAGAAAAGAGGTATTAAGCCCGACCAGAATCGTGACCTCCAGCGTACACGTAACCGGCGGCACAATCGAGATGGTATCGGTAAAAACCAAAGAAGATATTCCAAAGGGCAAGATTTTTGAAATCATGGATGAGATCCGCAAGGTAACCGTTCCGGCTCCGGTCGCAATCGGCGATGTAATCATTGAAAACTGTGCAGGAACCGGAGTACCGGTAATTGCAACCAAGGATGTGCAAAAGGCATAATCCTGTGGACTAAATAAGAACATTCAGAATCAAAAAGGCTTCAAAACGCTGCAGTTTGAAGCCTTTTTTGCGGGCAGGAGGACAGAGTGGACGAGAAAAAGAAATTGCTGGAAGAAATCGATTTATTTGTACTGGATATGGACGGAACCTTTTATATGGGAGATACTATCATCGACGGAGCCCTGGATTTTATCCGGGTCTGCAGAGAAAAGGGAAAACAATTTTTGTTTTTTACCAACAATTCCTCCCAGTCGCCGGAAAATTATATCGAAAAACTAGCAAAAATGGGATGTGAGATTACCAGAGACCAGATTATGACTTCCGGTGATGTGGCAATCCGCTTTTTAAAGAGCCAATATCCTGGAAAATCTGTATTTTTAATGGGAACGCCTCCATTAGAGGAAAGTATGAGAGAAGCTGGAATCCCTCTGACAGAGGAACAAGCAGACATTGTGATGACTGCTTTTGACAAGACCCTTACCTATGAAAAACTGGAAAAAGGCTGTACCATGATTCGGGAAGGAGCGTTGTTTCTGGCCACCCATCCAGACATTAACTGTCCCACAGACAAAGGCTTTATTCCAGACTGCGGCGCTATCTGTGCGGCGATGACCCTGTCTACCGGAGAACATCCTAGATATTTAGGAAAGCCATATAAAGAGACTGCAGAGATGATTGCAGACAAGACAAAAGTCTCTACAGCCAGAACGGCATTTGTCGGGGACCGTTTATATACGGATGTGGCCACAGGCGTGAATCACGGAGGAAAGGGACTGCTGGTTCTTACGGGGGAAACGAAGCTTTCCGATGTAGAAAAATCCCAGACCAGACCGGACGGGATTTTTGAATCGCTGGGAGAAATCAGCACTTATTTATAAGCATATTCAATAAACGAAACCATGGCATCGGTTCGGGGAGTATAGGAGAGAACCAGAAGATAGTAATCTTCCGCGCCGTCGTATACCGGATTTTCTAAAAAACGGGAATGGCGCAGGTTCAAACCGCAGGCTTTTTCCTGTCCGGTGCCATCTTTTGCATAATAGAAATCCTCCTGAAGCGGCTCTTTTAAGGATTCTGGCAGAAGGGTATCTAAATCGTAAAGCAGGAAAGAATTGGCATAATACTTTGCCAGTTCTTCCGGTGCAATGAGAAAATCCAGCTGCTTTGCCGCAACGTATGCCACGATTTTTTCCTGGCTGGCTGCATTGTATTCGTTGCTGGACCCTAAGTCAACATATAGGGAGTCTTCAAAACAGATCCGGTGTCCGGAAGGCGTATTCTGATAGGCGGAGAAGTCGTCAATCAGTTCTTCGGCCGGAAACAGGTTCTGGCGGTCATTGATAAAGAATCCCTGCAGGTCAATGACCTGGCTGCTCTGGTAGAGCAGATCCCCTACATAATATAGAAACAGCAGGCAGGCAAACAGGATAAACATCTGTCCTTTGTAGTAATCAAAAATAAAGCGGACTTTCTGCCTGAAATTTAAGGTTTTCAACGTTTCCCGATCCTTTTTAAAATCCCGAATCAAGCGGCTTTTTAAGGTCATATTATGACAGCTCCTTTCAATAATACATATTCTAGCATAAACCGAAAAAAAATGGTATACTGGGAAATGATCTTTATGACAGATAACGGCGAAAGGATGAATGATTATGGATATAAATGGAGTGTTTAATCCTCAAAATAAGTTTTTTATGTTTATGGAAAAGGTAATGAACCTGTGTCTCTTAGGGATTTTATGGGCGCTGTTTTCCCTGCCTGTGATTACCGCAGGAGCTTCTACAGCTGCACTGTTCCAATATACATTAAGACTGACCAGGGATGAAGAAGGATATGTGTGGAAAAGTTTCTGGAACGCATTTAAGAAAAATTTCGTTCCGGCTACCATTCTTTGGGCAGCCGCGGCAGCTATAGGTCTGTTTTTGGTGGTAGATTTGTACTGCTGTCAATTTCTGCCTTTTTCAGGAGCCATAAAATGGGCAGCCAGGGCGCTGCTTGGAAGTCTTATTTTTGTCTATTTATTAACAATTATTTACGTGTTTCCGCTGACTGCATTTTTCAAAATTTCCTTTAAGAAAACCATAAAAGATGCTTTTGTAATGGCAATGGGCAACTTGTATGTGTCGGTTACCGTTCTGGTTATTTACGCGCTTTGTGCCTTTCTTACCTGGTATTTTACAGAACTGTTTATGATCTGGTTTGCATTTGGCAGCTATCTGGCATCCCACTTTTTGAGGAGAGTGTTTGAAAAGTACATGGAAAGCGATGTGAAAATTGCTGGGGAAGAAGAGGAAAATTGTGAATAAAATTGTGAAAAAATAATCAATATTTCCAGACAAAGAATCAAAATATGCAAAAAGAAAGGATGATTTAAGTAAAAAATAAGTAAAAATACACAAAAATCACTTGCAAGGCAGGACATTTTGTGATACCATTAGTACATCAAGAAAATACAGAATGCTTTGAGAGAGAATGAGAGGAAAGCAAATAGTGGACGCATACCAAGGTATGTTTTTGTTATATGCACACTCTCTTTTTTTATGCCAATTTTGAACGTGAGAGGCAGGGCGGGAGACTGTATTTATATTTAAACAAAGAAGGGAGACATCAATTATGAGAAGAAGAATGGCATTAGTTTTGGCAGCAGCTATGGCAGCTGGCGCAATTACCGGATGCAGCGGAGGAGGTTCTACCGGAAAGAAACCGGCAGACGCTACCACAGCAGCTCCGGCAGCAGGGGAAACCTCTGCTGAGACAGAAGCGCAGGAAGCAGACCCATCCAAGTATGAGGTAACGGAGCCAATCACCATTAAATGGTGGCACGCGCTGGAGGATCAGTATTCCGGAATTGTAGAAGAAGTCGTAAACGGCTTTAACAGTTCTCAGGATTTGATTACTGTAGAAGCTGAATATATCGGAAGCTATTCTGAGTTAAATGAAGCATTAGTAGCTGCTCATGCAGCAGGCACAGGCCTTCCGGCAATTACGGTTTCCAATACTCCTTATGTAGCAGAGTACGGTGCAAGCGGCCTGACCGAGAATCTGGATCCATATATTGCAGCAACCGGATATGACGTAGAAGACTTTGGTAATGGTATGTTAGAGGCTGCAAAGTATAACGGAACTCAGGTTTGTCTGCCATTCCTGATTTCCACCCAGATTATGTACTACAACAAAGACAAAGTAGATGAAATGGGAATTAAACTTCCGGAAACCTGGGCAGACATGGACGCATTTATGGAAGCAGGTACAGTAAAGGCTGCTGACGGAACTACCGAACAGTATGCAACCATTATTCCTGGCTGGGATCAGTGGTATTTTGAGACCTTCTACTTAAATCAGGGTGTTAAGATTATCAATGATGATCAGGTCAGCACTGACTTAAACGGCGACAAGGCAGTAGAAATCGCTTCCAAGCTGAAAGAGTGGTGTGACAATGGCTATACCTACTGGACCGGTACTGCCAGCGACGCTTCTTCCAATATGAGACAGAACTTTATCTCCGGCAAGGCACTGAGCGTTGTACATACTACTTCCCTTTACAACACTTATGTGGATCAGTGTGATTTTGAAGTTGGCATGCACTGGCTGCCAGGCGCTGAGACCAAGAACCAGGAAATCGGCGGCAGCGTAATTCTGATTCCTTCCAAGAACGATCAGGCAACTAAGAATGCAGCATGGCAGTTTATGCAGTATCTGTGCGGCAAAGAGGTAAATATGACCTGGGCAGAAGGTACCGGATATATGCCTACCAGAAAGTCTGTATTAGAGACTGAAGAAGGAAAGGCATTCTTAGAGAAGAAGCCGGCATTCCAGCCAATCTTCGACAACCTGGATTTAATCAACCCAAGAATTCAGCATAAGGGCTGGAGCCAGTTAGCAACTATCTGGAAAAACAGTATGGCTGAATTAATCATGGAAGGCGGAGATGTGAAAGAGGCTATGGACGTAATGGCCGATGAGATCAATGACGTATTAAGTGATTCATAAGTAACTTTTTGACCGGCGCCGATTTCCTGCAGAAAGGAACGGCGCCGGAAGTCAGAAGACAAGAAAGAAAGGAAAATCAATGAATCCTAGAAAAAAATCAGCAATTAAGGATTTCTTATGTGTAGTTCCGGCTCTGATACTGATTGCGGTTTTTACCTATTATCCTATTGTCGAACTGGTAAAAATCAGTTTTACAGACTGGAACCTGTTAAATGATACATGGAATTATGTAGGTTTCAAAAACTGGAAGTGGCTGTTTAACGGATCAGGAACCAAGTATTTATGGAACTCTTTAAAAGTAACAATTTTATATTCAATTGGAGAACTGAGTATTACCCTGATTGGCGGTATGATTTTTGCATTAATCTTTAACCGCATGACCAAAACCTTTGCGGCAATGCGTGCCATTGTCTTTATGCCGAAATACGTGGCAATGTCTTCTGCTGCAGTTGTATTCCTGTGGATCTTAAATACCGATACCGGTATTTTAAATTACTTCCTGTCCCTGCTTGGAATTGCTCCGGTAGACTGGCTGGGCGACCGCGATACGGCTTTGATTTCCGTATTAATGGTAACAGGCTGGAGATGTATCGGTTACGGCATGATGGTATATCTGTCTGCCATGATGGGTATTTCTACGGACTACTACGAAGCAGCGGCTCTGGATGGCGCTAACAGCGTACAGAAGTTTTTCAAGATTACCATTCCGATGCTGTCTCCGACTACGCTGTTTTTGTTTGTAACGACATTCTTATCTTCTATGAAGGTATTCCAGTCTGTAGATATTTTGACACAGGGCGGACCGTACCGTTCCACAGAAGTATTTGTTTACAACATCTACCGTTACGCGATGGAAGACTTCCGTATGGACAGAGCATCTACCGTAGCAGTATTCTTCTTCCTGCTTCTGTTAGTCATTACAGCGGCAACGATGAAGATTTCTAACAAGAAAGTAACTTACGATTCATAAGGAGGGCCGTCATGGGAAAATCAAAAAGTTTAAATGATCGCAATGAGGCGGCAAAGAGAAAAAGAAAAATCATATCAGCAGTTCAGTGGGTGCTGGCAGTAATCGTTATGATTGTGGTAGTATTTCCGATTTACTGGATGCTGGTATCTTCGGTAAAATCCCAGGAAGAGATTCTTCTTGCAGTACCTACCTTATGGCCAAAGGAATTTCATTTTGAGAACTACATCAACGTATTAAAACGCGGCAACTTTGCCAAGTATTACTACAACACCATTGTAATGACTGCCGGTATTCTGATTTGTCAGGTTACCACAGGTGTATTTGCAGCATACGGATTTTCCAAGGGTAAATTTAAAGGACAGAATATTTTCTTCCTGGTTGTACTGGGCGCTCTGATGATCCCGATCCAGGTTACCTTTATTCCGATTTATATTGTTATGGCAAACAGAGGATTTTCTGATACCTTCCTGGGTCTGATCCTTCCGGTAGCCGTATCTCCATACTTTATCTTCATGCTGAGACAGAACTTTATGGCAATCGACGACAGCTATGTAGAAGCGGCAAGAATTGATGGTCTGGGACGTGTTGGAATTATTACCAAAATTCTGGCTCCAATGTGTAAATCTGCACTGTTTACCGTTATTCTGGTTACCTTTACCGATGGCTGGAACTCCTATTTCTGGCCTAAGATTATCGCAAGAGGCGAACCGAGAAGAGTATTGACCATTGGTCTGGCCCAGCTTCAAAATACCTTTGCAGGCCAGGAGACCATGAACAACCACGAGGTTATGGCGGGAGCCGTACTTGCAGTTGTACCGGTTATTATTTTGTTCTTCATTTTCCAGAAGTACATGCTGACTGGTTATTCTAAGGCAGCAATGAAGTAGAAGCAGACCGTATTATATAAAAACATATCAGAAAAGAGGCTCTTTCATGAAAGTATATGCTCATAGAGGTTACAGTGGAAAATATCCGGAGAATACCATGCTTTCTTTCAAAAAAGCAGCAGAAACCGGATGCGATGGGATTGAACTGGATGTCCAGACTACAAAGGACGGTGTTCTGGTAGTAATCCATGATGAAGCCATTGACCGTACAACTGATGGAACTGGGCTGGTAAAAGATTATACCTACGAAGAATTACTGAAATTCAATGCAGGCAAGGCATTCCATGAAAAATACGGCTTTCAGCCGATTCCTACCTTTGAGGAATACTGCCAGTGGGTAAAACAGACCAATTTGGTTACCAATGTAGAGTTAAAGAGCAGCATTTATTACTACCCGGAGTTGGAAGAAAAGACCATGGAACTGGTTCGGAAATACGACCTGGTGGATCGGGTTCTGTATTCTTCTTTCAACCATATGTCTCTGGTACAGATAAAGAAACTGGATCCAACCCGTTACTGCGGTGCTCTGCTGCTTCACGAAGGGATTGGAAATGCCGGATATTACTGCGAAAAATGCGGATTTGAGGCATACCATCCAGGTGTAAAGGGACTTACTGAGGAAACGGTAAAGGGATGCAAAGAACATGGCATTGACGTAAATGTATGGACCATTAATGACATGGGAGCACTGGAACGGCTGTATGAGTGGGGCTGCGACGGCATTTTTACCAACTATCCGACGGTATGTAAGAGCTGGCTGGACAGCCAGAAGTAAGCGTAGAAAAACAGGAAATGAACCAAGGTGCAGGTACAAAATCTGCGCCTTTTCCTGTTTTGAGGCTTTCTTTTTTGGGGAATTTGGGGTAGAATTAGGAAAGACAACGGTAGGAGGACAGAATATGAAGGCAATAGATTTATTGGAGGCATCTCCGGTTATCGCAGCAGTAAAAGATGAGAAAAGTTTTAAAAAATGTTTTGAATCGGAATGCCAGATCGTATTCATTCTGTGCGGAAGCATCTGCAACATTAGCCAGAAGGTAAAACAGGTAAAAGAACATGGGAAAACCGCCATTGTCCATGTGGATTTAATTGCAGGATTAAATGCCAAAGAAGTGGCAGTGGATTTTATTAAACAAAATACAGAGGCGGACGGCATTATCAGTACCAAGCCCCTTCTGGTAAAAAGGGCTGTGGAACTGGGGCTGATTGGAATCCAGAGAACCTTTATCATTGATTCTATGGCGTTAGAGACTGCCAGAAAGCAGATTGACACCTTTCGTCCGGATCTGGTGGAAATTATGCCAGGCATTATGCCTAATGTCTTAAAAAAAATCCGGGAACACACGGATATTCCCGTTATTGCAGGAGGACTGATTTCCGATAAAAAAGATATTATGGCAGCATTTTCTGCAGGGGCAGACGCAGTTTCTACCACCAAAGAAGAGCTGTGGTTTGCATAGCATCAGTGTACATTGATGCTAACATAAAGAAAACAGGTTTGCGGTTATTTCGCGGCAGTTTCCTTTTCTGTGTGGGGAAGCCGGCTGCGGAAAAACCGCTTTTTTAATTCAGACCAGCTAAAGGGAATCAGCGGATAGATATAGCTTTTTCCTGCAATGGTCCGGTTAAATATAATGGCGCAGACCGAGAATACAGTGCCGGCTGCAAAGCCCCAGTAATTAAAGAGGGCGGTCAGAATGAGAATGAAAATCCGCATGAATTTTACTGCGTAACCCAGTTCAAAGCTGGACTGGGAATAGTTGGCAATCGTCACAAAGGCCATATACAGCATGGTTTCGCTGTTGAACCAGCCAGATTTTACTGCGTATTCGCCCATAACGATACCAGCGATAATACTGAGAGGTGTGGTCAGCATACTGGGGGTGTTGACTGCTGCCAGACGGAGACCGTCAATAGCAAATTCCAGAATTAAAAGCTGGAAGATTAACGGTACAAACAATTCGTCGGATAATTGGATAAATTCCAGCCAATCCGGGATAATTTCCGGATTCTGCATCAGCAGAAGCCATAAAGGAGTCAGAAATAAGGAAAGCAGGGTAATGATCATCCTGGACAGTCTTAGGTATGTTCCGGTAAGGGGAGGAAAATAATAGTCGTCTGCTTCCTCGATAATGTCAAAGACCGAAGAAGGCAGAATCATTGCAGAGGGAGAGGTATCTACCAGAATCACAATGTTTCCTTCCAGGATAGAAGCAGCGGCAGTGTCCGGACGCTCGGAAAATTTGAATTTTGGGAACGGATTGTACCATTTATGTGGATAAATACACTCTGCAAGGCTTTCCTGGTTCATAGTCAGGGCGTCTACATGAAGCCGTTCGATACGCTTTTTGATGAGATTCAAAAGCTGGGTGTCCACCCTGTTTTTCATATAGCAGATAGCAATGTCTGTGTGGGAGCTTTCTCCGGTATTCAGGATTTCCATGGTCAGTTTTGGATCCCGGATCCGGCGGCGGATTAAGGCGGTATTAAAGATCAGAGTTTCTACAAAACCGTCCCTGGAACCTCTAAGCACTTTATCTTTATCTGGCTCAGAGACGCTTCTTGCCGGATAGGTGCGGCAGTCGATGGTAATGCAGGCGTCGTAGCCTTCAATAAACAGACAGGAAATGCCGGAGAGGAGCTGGACAATCATGGTGTCAGAATAACGGAGAAGGCCGATTTCCCCATAAGGCACGTACTGTTTGGAGAAGCTGTGGGCATCTTCCGGCATATCTTCCGGTTTAATCGAAGAAAAGACCTGGAGAACTTTTAAAAGTACGTCGTCTTTTGTAAGGCCGTCAATACAATATAGGCAGGCTTTCCGGCCGCCAATGGTTACGACCCGGTAAATGACGTCAAAATTTTCGTCTGTGTGCAGAGCTTCTTTTAGAAACTCCATATTATCCGATAAGTTTTTAGAAAATTCCATAAAGTCCTGTTCCCCTTCCATAATGTCGCTAAGACAAGTATGCCCCAAACATAAAAGAGTATACGGAAATAGGAAAAATGATAGGAATGGACTAATAAGAAGTCAGGGCCCCGTTGTCTCCGATATTCATCCGGTATCCCCAGTTGCCTAACTTATAACCGTTTATATCAAATTCTTCACTGGAAAATTCTTCGAATCCATTTTTCTGATAGAATGCCCTGGCCTTTTGCTTTTAAAGAAACGGCAAGAGAATTCGGATACCAGTGGGGTTCTTTAAATTCATGGCATACCCGTCCGGTCTGTTCAAACATATTCAGCCAGCCAAAGGAATTTTTAATCCCTCCGGCAGCGATGGCATTTAACCCTCCGGCTTTGATATAATCCCAGAAACAGGCGGCTTTGCGGAATGTTATCATAGTCTCAACTCTCTTTTTCTATATTTTGTTCTATCATAAATGAAAAAAGAGGAAAGTCAATTCCAGACCGGGAAGTTTAATCCAATGTTTCGAAAGGTTTATAAGGAGTTTTAGAACTTTATCGAAAGTTTATAAAATAAGAGAAAAAATGATTTAAATGACTACACAATAAGACAAAAAACGTCAAACGTTGATAAAATTCTATAAAAAACTTCTGGACAGTAATTAGTTTTTGTAAAAAACAAACAACGAAAGATTGACTTGCAGAGAAAATAATGGTATATTTATTACGTAAGAGACATGGGGATGTCAAATACATAACGTAGTTTTGGTATGGGGATGCCAAACAAGAGAAACTATTTTAATGTGACGGTTGTTGATCGTGACGTAAGAGCTGCTTTCTGTGGGGGAAAAGCAGCTCTTGTTTTTTAGATTCTTCTGGTTATTTCAGGGGTTTTGGCCGCGTATTCTTACGTTCTATACCGCAAAGGGATCGGATTACCTTTCCGGCGATGATCAGTCCGGCGGCCGAGGGGACAAAGGAGATACTTCCCGGAATGGCTCTCCGGCTGGAGGAAGGATCAGGGGATTCGCCTGGATCCGCATCCGCAGAGGGCTTTATTGGCTCTTCTTTCGAATACAGTACATCTAAGCGGGGGATTCCCCGCTTTTTTAATTCTTTCCGCATGACCTTGCATAAGGGGCAGACCGAGGTTTTGTTAATATCGGCAAGCTCAAACAGCTCAGGATGAAGCTTGTTTCCGGTGCCCATGGAAGCAATCAGGGGGATGTTCTGCTTCCAGGCGTATTCGGCAAGAGCCAGTTTAGCGCTGACCGTATCGATGGCATCCACGATATAATCAATAGAACCAGTCTGGGAGAAGACGTTGTCAAAAAATGATTCTAGATTGTCCGGCAGGATAAATTCTTCAAAGGTTATAACCCTGCAATAGGGATTGATGTCCAGGATCCGCTTTTTCATAACCTGGGTTTTGGGCTGTCCGATGGTACTCTGGCAGGCAATGAGCTGACGGTTGATATTGGAAATGTCTACGGTGTCATTGTCAATTAAAATCAGGCAGCCGGTTCCGCTTCTTGCAAGAGCTTCTGTGACATAAGAACCTACGCCGCCGATACCAAATACGGCGACGCAGGAGTTTTGCAGCGAGTCCAGGCCGTCTGCTCCAATTAACATTCTGGTGCGGGAAAATTCCCGCTGGCTGGCCGCATTTTTCATGTCAGTCTGGTTCATGGTGCCTCCTTATCCTTACAATAGATTTTCTTCTGGTTTTTCCGTCTGTTCATTGACTAAATCAGCCAGGGTAACGTGATCTACCACCTGGTTGATGGCGTCTGCCAAATCTTTCCATACTGAAAGAACCGCGCATCCGCCGGCCCTACCGCATTGGTTGGGGCTGTCATCCAGACAGGGAACTGGAGCGAGACTTCCTTCCATGACACGGAGGACTTCTCCTACAGTATAGTCTTTGGGGTCTCTGGCCAGGCGGTAGCCGCCCTGGGCTCCCCGCATACTTTTGATAAAGCCGGCACGGGACAGGGTCATGGCAATCTGTTCCAGGTATTTTACGGAAATCTGCTGGCGTTCCGCTACCTGGTTTAATTTGGTACATTCTTCAGAAGACATGGCAAATTCCAGCATCATTCTCAAGGCATAGCGCCCTTTTGTAGAAATTTTCATAAGGAAAGACTCCTTTCCGATTATTCTTATCATTTTACTATGATAAGAAAATTGTACATGATTTGACAGAGAAAGTAAAGGGGGTATCTGCCTTTCCTTTTTTTTAAAATTGTGTTATCATAACAAAAGAAATCTCTTAGGTATGGGGGAAGATGGGATGAAAGGCGAGGGAAAAAGCAGTACCATGCTTATGACAGAAGGGGTCATCTGGAAGCAGCTTCTTTTGTTTTCGTTTCCGCTTTTAGTAGGGAATCTGTTTCAGCAGCTTTATAATACAGTAGACTCCATTGTGGTAGGCAATTTTATCGGCAGCCAGGCGTTGGCAGCGGTAGGTTCCAGCACCCCTCTGATTAATCTGATTATTGGAATGTTTATGGGAATCGCCACTGGAGCCGGTGTCATTATTTCCCAGTATTACGGAGCAGAGAATGCACAAAAGCTTTCCTGGGCAGTTCATACCTGCATTGCATTAAGTATCCTTGGGGGAATTCTTCTTAGTATTCTGGGTGTGGTTTTGTCCCCTTATATTTTAAATTGGATGGGAACGCCGGAAGATGTGATAGAAAATTCTGTCATTTACTTGCAGATTTACTTTTCCGGTTCTCTGTTTAACCTGCTTTACAACATGGCGGCCGGAATCCTGCGTGCAGTAGGAGATTCCAGGCGTCCTTTGTATTATTTGTGTATTTCTTCGGCAGTCAATATTGTGCTGGATCTGGTTTTTGTGGTAGTATTTTCTATGGGAATTGCCGGCGTCGGCTATGCGACAATCATTGCTCAGGCAGTATCTGCAGTGCTGGCATTTTTTGCATTGGTGCGTACAAAAGACAGTTATCGGGTAGAATTAAAAAAGATAGCAATTGATAAGCGGATGATGAAACGAATTTTGGCCATTGGAATTCCCAGCGGCATCCAGCATTCCATTATTTCCCTGTCTAACGTGATTGTCCAGGCCAATATTAACGGATACGGTTCGGCTGCCATGGCGGGATATGGGGCTTACAGTAAAATAGACGGATTTGTCATGCTTCCTCTGCAGAGCTTCTGCATTGCGGCAACGACTTTCACTGGCCAGAATATTGGCGCTGAAAAGGAAAAAAGAGTGAAGCAGGGAATTGTCCAGGGCATTGTCATAAGCGCTGTGTATACATTGGCGCTGAGTCCGCTTTTGCTGTGGAAAGCAGAAGATCTGCTTCAGATTTTCAGCAGTGACCCGGAAGTGCTGCGATACGGAAAAATTACCATATCCATGCTGATTCCGTTTTACGGTGTGCTGTCGATCCACCAGATTCTGATGGGAACGTTCAGAGGCGCCGGAAAAACTATGGTAACCATGCTGATTGGCATCGGCAATATGTGTGTGCTGAGAATGATTTATATCAATGGAATTGTTCCATTTTTCCCAAGTTATGAGGCAGTTATGCTGTGCTATCCCATTACCTGGACCACAACCATGCTGATGGATGTGTTGTATTGCTGGAAGGGAAAATGGATGTCTTTTGGGAATAAATAACCGAGAAAGAGAGGAAACGTTAGATGAAAGACGGATTTATCCGGGTAGCAGCGGCTACTCCCCAGGTGAAAGTGGCAGATACCAGGTGGAATCGGGAACAGATAGAGAAAATTATGAAAGAATGCAGTAAAGAAGGGGTAAAGATTCTGGTATTTCCTGAACTTGCCGTCACTGCCTATACCTGCGGGGATCTGTTCTTGCAGTTCCCGTTAATTGAGAGCGCAAAAGAAGAATTAAAGGCTCTGGCCAAAGCTTCTAAGGGACTGGATATGCTGGTATTTGCCGGACTTCCCTGGGAGCATGAGGGAAAGCTTTACAATGTGGCGGCCGCTCTTTTTGAAGGAGAGGTGCTGGGAATGGTTCCTAAAACCTATATTCCCAACTACTCGGAATTTTATGAGAGGCGGTATTTTGAACCGGCTGGAAAAGAGCCGGATCTGACGGATTTTTATGGAGAAAAGGTGTTGTTTGGCACGGATGTATTGTTCCAATGCAGAAATGTGCAGGGACTTACTGTGGCGGCAGAAATCTGTGAAGACGTCTGGGCGCCGAATCCGCCCAGCATCCGGCACGCCCTGGCTGGAGCCAGCGTGATTGTCAATTGTTCTGCCAGCGACGAGACAACGGGCAAAGACCGCTACCGGAAAAACTTGATCTGCGGCCAGTCTGCCAGACTGCTTAGCGGTTACATTTATGCCAATGCCGGAGAGGGAGAATCCACCCAGGATCTGGTATTTGGAGGCCAGAATCTGATTGCAGAGGACGGAATCTGCCTGGCAGAGTCAAAGCGGTTTACCAATGAGGTCATTTTTGCAGATATGGATCTGGAAAAGCTTCAGTCGGAGCGCAGAAGAATGAACACCTTTTCCAGACAGGAGATAAAAGAGCATTTAACTGTAGAATTTGCATTCCAGAATCTTGCGGATTCCAAAGAACAGGAACCAGTCAGACGCTTTATCGATCCATCTCCGTTTGTGCCGAAAGAGGAAATCGAGAGAGAGCGCCGGTGTGAAGAAATTTTTACTATCCAGGCAATGGGATTAAAGAAACGTCTCCAGCATACAGGCTGCAGCCATGCAGTAGTCGGGCTGTCCGGCGGTTTGGATTCTACTCTGGCCCTGTTAGTCTGCGTAAAGGCCTTTGATTTGCTGGGCCTTCCAAGAAATCAGATTCACTGCATTACCATGCCTTGTTTTGGAACGACAGACAGAACTTATAAAAATGCCTGCACTATGGCGGAAAAAGTAGGGGCAGACCTTCGGGAAGTCGTGATTAAAGAGGCGGTTTCTCTGCATTTTAGAGATATTGGCCACGATCCGGAAAAACATGACGTTACCTATGAAAACAGCCAGGCCAGAGAGAGAACCCAGGTGCTTATGGACATTGCCAACGAGATCGGCGCCTTGGTAATCGGCACAGGAGATATGTCGGAACTGGCTCTGGGCTGGGCGACCTACAATGGAGATCATATGTCCATGTATGGAGTAAATGCGTCTGTGCCAAAGACCCTGGTTCGCCATTTAGTACAGTATTATGCAGATACCTGCGGCCAGGAAGTGCTTTCTGAGGTGCTTCTTGACGTGTTGGATACTCCGGTAAGTCCGGAACTTCTTCCTCCAAAGGAAGGAGAGATTGCCCAGAAGACCGAAGACTTAGTAGGTCCTTATGAACTCCACGATTTCTTCTTGTACTATGTGCTCCGGTTCGGTTATATGCCATCGAAAATTTACCGCATGGCTTGCCAGGCATTTCAGGGAGAATATGAGAAAAAAGTCATACTAAAATGGCTGAAAACATTTTACAGAAGGTTTTTCAGCCAGCAGTTTAAGCGTTCCTGTCTGCCAGACGGTCCAAAAGTAGGATCCGTAGGCGTATCTCCAAGAGGAGATCTGCGGATGCCAAGCGACGCATCCGGCCGGATCTGGCAGGAGGATTTAGAGAGGATTACAGAATAAGATGATTGTCAGCACAAAAAATGACCAGGTAAAATACGTCCAGAATCTGATAAAAAAAGGAAAAGCCAGGAGAGAAGAAGGCAAATATGTGGCAGAGGGGCTTCGGATCTGCAGGGAACTGAATCCGGAGGAAATCTGTTCTCTCTATGTAACGGATGCATTTTTAAATGAGTTTGGAAACGAAGATCTGGGAAATCTTCTACAGTGTCGCCATGAAGTCGTAACGGAAAGCGTTATGAAGGCCATGGCAGATACCCAGACGCCTCAGGGAGTGCTGGCTGTGGTCAGACAGAAGCATTACAGCCTTGAGGATGTGATGAAAGAAAAACCCTCTTGTCTGATGATTTTAGAGACGATTCAGGACCCTGGCAATCTGGGAACCATACTCCGCGCTGGAGAGGGGGCCGGAGTGACCGGAATTGTGATGGACAAAAATACGGTAGATATCTACAATCCGAAAGTAATCCGCTCTACAATGGGTTCGGTATTCCGGATGCCGTTTGTCTACGCGGATGATCTTCACGATGCATTAAGAAGGATGAAGAAAGAGGGAATCCGTCTGTTTGCCGCTCATTTAAAGGGCACGAATTCCTATGATCAGGAAGATTTTACCGGTTCCTGCGGATTTTTAATCGGCAACGAGGCCAATGGGCTGACGGATGGGACGGCGGCTCTGGCTGATACGTATATCCGGATTCCGATGATGGGAAAAGTAGAGTCTTTAAACGCTGCTGTAGCTTCCTCTGTTCTCATGTTTGAAGCAGCCAGGCAGCGCCGGAACAGTAAAAATAGTTTATGAAAATGTAAGATTCTGGAGCCGTCAGTACAGTTGTATTGGCGGCTTTTGTATGATATAATACCCCTAAAATAAGCCGTGTGCTGACATAGGGCGAATGCCCCTGCTTCTTCCGGAAAGAAAAGCCTTTCGGCAGAAGACGCACGGTTTATGCAGATTTAAAATGAATACAGAAAAGGAGGCAAACGTTATGTCACCGGTTATTTGGTTGGTTATATTTGTCGCGTTACTGGGCATTGAGGTAGCCACCATGGCTTTGACTACCATTTGGTTTGCAGCAGGTGCGCTGGCCGCCTTTGCTCTGAGTTTTACCAGTGCAGGGATAGAAACCCAGCTTGCCGCTTTTGTAATTGTTTCCTTTATTACCCTGATTTTAGTCAGGCCTTTTGCGAAAAAATATATCAATGGAGACATTACCAGAACCAATGCCGACAGCCTGATAGGAAAACAGGCAAGAGTAACGTCGGAAGTGGATAACCGGAACGCGACCGGATCAGCAGTGATTAACGGACAGGAGTGGATGGCCAGAAGCGTCCGGGACGAAGAGGTAATCCAGGAGGGAACCATTGTAACTGTAAAAGAGATTCAGGGTGTGAAGCTGATTGTAGAAGCAGAAACCTGACAGGAGGAGATGGAGTATGGGTGGATTTATTTTAGTAGCCGTTGTGCTATTGATTGTACTGGCAGTATTGGCATCATGCGTAAAAGTTGTTCCTCAGGCACAGGCGATGATTATTGAACGTCTAGGCGCATACAAAGCTACATGGTCTACTGGCCTGCATATCAGAGTGCCGATTCTGGAGCGTGTGGCAAAGAAAGTCAACCTAAAGGAGCAGGTGGCAGATTTTCCGCCCCAGCCGGTTATTACCAAAGACAATGTTACCATGAGGATAGATACAGTAGTGTTTTTCCAGATTACAGATCCTAAGCTGTATGCATACGGCGTGGAAAATCCAATTATGGCAATTGAGAATCTGACCGCTACTACCTTGAGAAATATTATCGGCGAGATGGAGCTGGATCAGACGCTTACTTCCAGAGAGACGATTAATGCAAAGATGAGAGCGTCTCTGGATATTGCTACGGATCCATGGGGGATTAAAGTAAACCGTGTCGAGCTGAAAAATATCATTCCTCCGGCAGCGATTCAGGATGCCATGGAGAAACAGATGAAGGCAGAGCGGGAACGCCGTGAGGCGATTCTCCGGGCAGAGGGCGAAAAGAAATCCACTATTCTGGTAGCAGAAGGTAAGAAAGAATCTGCGATTCTGGATGCAGAAGCAGATAAACAGGCAGCGATTCTCCGGGCAGAGGCCGAGAAGGAAAAACGGATTAAAGAAGCAGAAGGCCAGGCTGAGGCAATTTTAAAGATTCAGCAGGCACAGGCAGACGGTATCCGGTTTATTAAAGAAGCAGGCGCAGACAGCTCTGTTCTCCAGCTTAAGAGCTTAGAAGCATTTCAGGCAGCAGCTAACGGACGTGCGACCAAGATTATTATTCCATCTGAGATTCAGGGACTGGCTGGTCTTGTGACCTCTATATCAGAGATTGCCAAAAAAACAGATGGAGAGGTCAATCCGTAACATCTGAAGTAAATAGGCATTCACTGCCGCAAAATGAATCATCGGGTATCTGACAGCAGAAGATCCGACGGTTTCGTTTTGCGGCAGATTTCTTTTCCAAAATGCAGTCGGAGGGACTATGGAACTTCAAATTGACCGGTCAAAAGAGTACGGCGTAGTTTTAGAAGGCGGAGGGGCCAGAGGCGCTTATCAGATTGGCGCATGGAAAGCGTTAAAAGAATCAGGAGTCCAGATAAAGGGGATTTCCGGCGCATCGGTAGGAGCATTAAACGGCGCTCTCATGTGTATGGATGATTTGGAAAAAGCAGAGTATATCTGGGAAAACATTACCTATTCCAAAGTGATGGACGTGGACGATGCCATGATGGAAAAAATGATGTCCCTCAGCCTAAAGGCAGGGGATCTTCAGGAAGTGTTAAGCACTATGAGGCGAATTTTTTCGGAAAAGGGACTGGACATTACGCCTCTCAGAACCTTGATTATGGATACGGTGGATGAAGAAAAAATACGCAGTTCGCCCAGGGATCTGTTTGTGGTTACCTATTCACTGTCCGACCGGAAAAAGATACTGGCAGATGTGAAAAAACTTCCGGAAGGCCAGATCGGGGATATGCTTCTTGCCAGCGCTTATTTTCTGGCGTTTAAAAATGAAAAACTGGGAGGCAAACGGTATATGGACGGGGGAAGCGTGGACAATGTGCCCATAGAACCCCTGCTGGATGCCGGGTACAAGGATATTCTGGTCCTTAGGATTTACGGCATCGGAAGAGACAGCGAGAGGTTTCTGGAAATACCAGATGACGTAAGGATTTACCGGATAGCGCCGAGACAGGATTTAGGCGGCATTTTAGATTTCAGCAAAAAGAAAGCGCGGAAAAATATGATGCTGGGGTATTACGATGCAATGAGGATGCTGTACGGGCTTCGGGGAAGACATTATTATATTGACGCGCAGGGGTCGGAGGCTTATTATTTTGACCGGATGCTGTCAGAACTGGAGCTGCTGAAACTGTATATCCGTCCTGTTTTAGCAGAAGAAGACTGGGAACATTTAAGCGGCTACCGTCCATTTACCGAGCAGATTTTTCCGCATTTGGCAGAAAAATTAAAATTGAAGGCAAACTGGGATTATAAAGAACTGTATCTAGCGGTTCTGGAAGAAATGGCAAAAAAGCTGGGATTAAAAAGACTTCATATTTATACATCAGAAGAGTTGATAAAAGAAATACAAAAAAGGCTTGGCGCACTTGACAGCCGTCTGCCAATATAGTATTTTATATCTAAAAATCAGACTTATAAAAGGGGAGAACAAGGATGGACTTAAAAGGAAGGCATTTTTTGACACTGAAAGATTATACAGCAGAAGAGATTACTTATTTATTAGATCTGGCTGCGGAGTTAAAGGATAAAAAGAAGAGAGGACTTCCCATGGACACGCTGAGAGGGAAAAATGTAGCTCTGATTTTTGAGAAAACCAGTACCAGAACCAGATGTTCTTTTGAAGTAGCGGCCCATGATTTGGGAATGGGTTCCACTTATCTGGATCCGAAGGCCAGTCAGATTGGCAAAAAAGAGAGTATTGCCGATACAGCCAGAGTCCTGGGACGGATGTATGAAGGCATTGAGTATCGAGGATACGGCCAGGAGATAGTGGAAGAACTGGCAAAATACGCTGGAGTTCCAGTGTGGAACGGTCTGACCAACGAGTACCATCCGACCCAGATGCTGGCAGATTTCCTGACAATCCGGGAACATTTCGGCAGATTAAAGGGACTTCGTCTGGTCTATATGGGAGACGCCCGTTATAATATGGGCAATTCCTTAATGATTGCCTGCACCAAAATGGGTATGGACTTTGTTGCCTGCGCGCCAAAAAATTATTTCCCAAATGAGCAGTTAGTAAAGGAATGCCAGGAATATGCAAAGCAGTCCGGAGGAAGCATTACCCTGACAGATAATGTGATGGAAGGTACCAAAGGCGCGGACGTTGTTTATACAGACGTCTGGGTATCCATGGGAGAGCCAGACGACGTCTGGGAAAAGAGAATCCGGGAATTGTCCCCTTACAAGGTGACCATGGATGTGATGAATAATGCAGGAGAAACTGCAATCTTCCTTCACTGTCTGCCTGCTTTCCATGATTTAAAAACTGGCATTGGAAAAGAGATGGGAGAGCGGTTTGGAATCGTAGATATGGAAGTGACAAACGAAGTATTTGAAAGCAGCCGTTCCAAAGTATTTGAAGAAGCAGAAAACCGTATGCATACCATTAAAGCAGTAATGGCGGCTACGTTAGGAGGCGTATAAATGTATAGTCAGCCAGGGAAAAAAATGTCCAGAAACAGCAGTTTTATTCTGGATCTGGTTCATATTGTAATCGGTCTGGCAATCGTTGTGCTGGCAGTGATTTCGTTTTTAAATCCCAATGGCCATCTGACTCTGTTTCCGGTGATTTTTGTGCTGGCAGCTATTTTAAATTATGTAAATGGCTATTTCAGAATCAGTCAAAGCGGTAGAAATAAAAAGAAAAAGTTAAGCGGAATCCTGTTATTTTTATTAGGAGCAGCGCTTACCGCACTAGCAGTTATCAGCGCGGTAAGTCTGTGGAGGTAGCCATGACAGAACAGATGCTGACAGAGAATAAAATTTTAGAAAAGCTGACTGGAAGCTGGGCTGGGAAATCAATTCTGGTGCTGGAAGAAACGGACTCCACCAATATCCAGTGTGCAAAACTGGCTGCAGAAGGATGGCCGGAAGGCACCCTGGTAGTGGCAGAACGCCAGTGGGCCGGAAAAGGAAGAAGGGGACGAACCTGGGTATCGCCGTCAGGAACCGGAATCTGGATGAGCCTGCTGCTCCGTCCGGATATTCCGGCAGATAAGGCTTCCATGCTGACCCTGGTGGCAGCGCTGGCAGTCCAGAAAGGGATTCAGGAAGAGACCGGACTGGCTTCTAAGATAAAATGGCCGAATGATCTGGTAATTGGGCAAAAGAAAATCTGTGGGATTCTGACAGAGATGAGAAGTCGGGAAAATCAGCCGGAATATGTGATTGTGGGAATCGGCATTAATGCCAATATGACAGAATTTCCGGAAGAAATCAGAGAGACAGCGACTTCATTATATCTGGAAAAGGGAGAAAAGGCAGACAGAGAGAACGTCATAGCAAACATTATGGCAGCTTTTGAAACGTATTATAAAATGTTTTTGGAAACCCTGGATCTAAGCCTTCTAAAAGAAGAATATGATTCCAGACTGATTAATCTGGGCCGTCAGGTAACCATTCTTGCACCATCCGGTTCTTACTCTGGAGTCTGCAGGGGAATTGATACGGAAGGAGAACTGCTTGTGGATCTTCCGGACGGACAGCAGAAGCGGGTGATTTCAGGGGAAGTCTCCGTAAGGGGAGTGTATGGATATGTCTGAACGCTGGCTGCAGGGACTTTATGATCAGATCCAGACTCTGGAGGATCCGGACGGGAAGAAGGAGCTTTCTGACAGAGAGCGGCTTTTGGCGGTCAGAAGACCTCTTTTGGCGTGGTATAGGGAAAATGCCAGAATACTGCCCTGGCGGGAAACCAAGGATCCTTACCGGATCTGGATTTCAGAGATTATGCTTCAGCAGACCAGGGTGGAAGCGGTAAAACCGTATTATTACCGATTTTTAGAAGCATTGCCGGATATTCAAAGCCTGGCAGAAGTGCCGGAAGAAACCCTGTTAAAGCTCTGGGAAGGACTGGGCTATTACAGCAGGGCAAGAAATCTGCAGAAATGTGCCAGCAAACTGGTGGAGTCATACGAAGGAAAAATGCCCAGAGAGTTCGAAGAAATCCTGAAGCTTCCAGGAATAGGAAGCTATACAGCAGGAGCCATTGCATCCATTGCGTTTTCGGTTCCGGTACCAGCGGTGGACGGCAATGTTTTGAGGGTGATTTCCAGAGTATTGGAAGATGACAGAGATATTACAAAACCAGCTTTAAAAAAGCAGATGGAAGGTCTTTTAAAAGAGGTCATGGATCGGGAACATCCAGGAGAGTATAATCAGGCCCTGATTGAAATCGGGGCCTTGGTCTGCGTACCCAATGGAGAGCCGAAGTGCCTGGTCTGCCCGCTGGCGTCTTTATGCAAAACCAGACGGAGCGGACGCTGGAAGGAGATTCCATTTAAACCGCCGAAAAAACAGCGGAAAAAAGAAGAACGGACCGTTGTGATTTTAGAAAAAGATGGGAAAACAGCCATTAGAAAGCGTCCGCCTTCCGGACTGCTGGCTTCGCTGTATGAGCTTCCAAATACAGAAGGAAGGCTTGAGCAAAGCCAGGTGTTAGAAGCTTTCTGCCTGGAACCGGAAACGGTTCTTTCTGTAGAAAAACTGCCAAAGGCAAAGCATATATTTTCCCACGTAGAATGGGATATGTCCGGTTACCGGATCCGGATATGTCCGGATGCAAGAGACGATGGGGATCTGATTTTTGCGGATAAAAGAAGTCTGCAGGAAAAATATCCTCTTCCGAATGCGTTTTCGGCGTATAAGAAATTCATTATGTGAGACAATGAGAGAGGAGAGAGAAAATGGAGAAAATCCTTTTTATCGTAAATCCCTGCTCAGGAAAGGAACAGATACGAAACAAACTGATTGATATTCTGGATATGTTCACGAAAGCGGGATTTCAGATCCAGACGTATATTACCCAGTCCCAGGGAGACGCCAGAAAAGCGGCAGAACGCTTTGGAAAAGAGGTATCCATTGTTGTGTGCAGCGGGGGAGACGGTACGTTAAACGAGACCATTTCCGGAATTATGAATCTGGAACAGCCGCCTCTGTTAGGTTATGTTCCGGCAGGCTCTACCAATGATTTTGCATCCAGTCTGATGCTTCCAAAAAATATGCTGGATGCCGCAAAAGGAGTGACAGAAGGAACCCCTTATGCCATAGATATCGGCCAGTTTGGAGAAGAACGGTATTTTGTCTATATCGCGGCGTTCGGAGCATTTACGGAGATTTCCTACCAGACGCCCCAGGATAAGAAAAACCTGCTGGGTCATCAGGCTTATATGCTGGAAGGAGTCAAAAGCCTGGCTTCGTTAAAAAGCTATTATTGCCGGATTGAGTGTGATGAAATGGTGGTGGAAGACGAATTTATATTCGGTATGGTAACCAATACCATCAGCGTAGGAGGATTTAAAGGGCTAGTAACTCAGTCGGTAGCTTTAAACGACGGTTTGTTTGAAGTGCTTTTAATCCGAACCCCGAAAACTCCAAAAGATTTAAGCAACATTATTTCTTATATGTTTCTGAAAGAGGAACCAAATGACTATGTGTACAAGTTTAAAACCAGGCAGATCCGGGTGATTTCCGAGAAACCCATTGACTGGGTACTGGACGGCGAGTTTGGCGGCAGTCAGACAGATATTTCGATGAAAAACCTGGAAAAACGACTGGAAATTTTAATTTCTGGACAAAATGAGTCATAATTCTTCATAAAGTTACATAAAATATAAAATAGATGTTGAAAAATAGTAATTTTTCCTATATACTAAAAAGTTGTTTAGAACAATTAGTTTACAGCTAACTGAAAGGACGTTACCAGGTGGAGAAAAAAGATTTTTTACAGAAACTGGAAAAACTTCTGGAGTATGCAAAGTCCAGGCATAATACCCTGGATGCCGGGGAAATTAATGATTTCTTCGCAGGAGACAGCCTGAATCCAGAGCAGATGGACCAAATTTATTCGTACCTTGAGGGCCGCGGCGTAGACGTGGTTCCGGTAATTGATGACGCAATGTTAAGCGAGGATGCCCTTCTGCTGGACGATTTAGACGACAGTTTTATGAAGGACGGCGAGGATGAGGACATTGACATCGACGCCGTAGATCTGTTAGAGGGCATTGGAACGGAAGATCCGGTCCGGATGTACTTGAAGGAGATTGGTACGGTTCCCCTATTAAGCGCGGATGAAGAGCTGCGTCTGGCAAAGAGAAAAGCAGAGGGCGATGAATACGCAAAAGAGCGCTTGATTGAGGCAAACTTACGTCTCGTGGTCAGCATTGCAAAACGCTATACAGGCAGAGGAATGAGTTTCCTTGATTTAGTCCAGGAAGGAAACTTAGGATTAATCAAGGGCGTAGAAAAGTTCGATTATACAAAAGGTTATAAGCTAAGTACATATGCGACCTGGTGGATTCGCCAGTCCGTTACCAGGGCTTTGGCAGATCAGGCCAGAACCATCCGGGTTCCGGTGCATATGGTAGAAACGATTAATAAGATGTCCAAGATGCAGAGAAAACTGACTCTGGAACTGGGCTATGAGCCGTCTGTGACAGAGCTTGCAGATGCATTAGAGATGTCTGAGGATAAGGTAATGGAAATCATGCAGATTGCTAGGGAACCAGCATCCTTAGAGACTCCAATCGGCGAAGAAGACGACTCCAACTTAGGAGATTTTGTTGCAGATTCCAATGTGGTTACCCCGGAAGGCAACGTAGAGTCTGTCATGCTGAGAGAGCATATTGACGCGTTGCTTGGAGACTTAAAAGAGAGAGAGCGCCAGGTAATTGTACTGCGTTTTGGTCTGGAAGACGGTCATCCCAGAACTCTGGAAGAAGTCGGCAAGGAGTTTAACGTAACTCGTGAACGTATCCGTCAGATTGAGGCAAAGGCTCTGCGCAAACTGAGAAATCCGGTTCGCAGCAAACGGATTCGGGATTTCCTATAAAGGATTAGGAAGGCCATGAATCAGAGAAATTATCAGAAAGAACTGGATAGGATTCTGGCAGAATGTCAGGCGGAGGCGAAAGTGCCCCGCCTGTTTTTGCATAGCTGCTGCGCGCCCTGCAGCAGTTATGTGCTGGAATATCTGTCCCAGTATTTTAAAATTACGGTATATTATTATAATCCCAATATTTTTCCGGCAGAAGAATATGAAAAACGGGTAGAAGAAGAAAGACGGCTGATTGAGGCGATGAATTTTGTACATCCAGTGGATTTGATTGCAGCGCCTTACGAGCCGGAACAGTTTTATCAGATTGCAAAAGGCTATGAAAAGGAGCCGGAAGGCGGAGAGCGGTGTTTTAGATGCTATGAGCTGCGTCTGAGGGAAGCGGCCAGACTGGCGGCCGGTCTGGGGTATGATTATTTTACTACCACGCTGACCATCAGCCCCTTAAAACGGGCGGATAAATTAAACGAAATCGGGGAACGCCTGGCGGAAGAATACGGCGTGGCCTGCCTGCCCTCAGACTTTAAAAAACGCAACGGTTATAAGCGTTCCATTGAGTTGTCTAAGGAGTATGGATTGTATCGTCAGGATTACTGCGGATGCGTGTATTCCATCCGGGAAAAGCAGGAAGAATGATCCGGCTTTTGCTTGACAGTTTTTATGAGATGTACTAAAATTTAACTAGAATGTTCAGAGAAAGAGAACTCTGAATTTCAACAGAATAAAGAGACGAGGAGAGTGCAGGTATGTTAAATAAGACTTTGACTGTAGTAAATCCCTCCGGCTTACATTTAAGACCGGCAGGCGTATTATCTCAGACCGCAATGAAGTTCAAAAGTGATATTATTATTGAGTGCGGAGAGAAGAGAATTGTTGCAAAGAGCGTTTTAAATGTAATGGCAGCAGGCATTAAGTGCGGCACTGAGATTAACTTAATCTGTGACGGCGAAGACGAAGCAGAGGCAATGGATACCTTAACCAAGGCAATCGAATCTGGCTTAGGTGAGATGTAATCCTGTTTGTCAGAAAATCAGGAACAGTAAGACATGATGGAGAGTCAGCGTTTCAGGCGCTGGCTCTTTTTGGCAGTTTTGTATTAATAAGATACCAGGAAGGAATCCAGATGCTGAATTGTTACTATGCCAATGTATCAGAGTTATGCCCGCCATGGGATCAATATCTGATTTCGAAACAGCGGCTGGCGCAGATAGAGCGCTATGCCCATACTTCTGATAAAGCCCGTTCGGCAGGAGCAGAATTGCTGTTGAATTATGGACTGAAACAGTGTTTTCCAGATTTTTTGCCGCCGGCCTTATTTGAGACAGGAGAACATGGAAAGCCGTTTTTTAAGCCAGACCAGCCGGGAATCTGGCTGCCAGATGGAAAACAGGTGTACTATAATCTGTCCCATTCCGGCGAATACGCGGCCTGCGTCATCAGCGACAGTCCGGCCGGCGTGGACATTGAGAAAGAAAGAAAAGGAATCCGTCCTGGAGTCATGCGCTTTTTGACGGATGAAGAAAAGCAGGCAGTGGAGCAGGACGCAGATCCATGCAGCCGTTTTTTTGATTTCTGGGTATTAAAGGAAAGTTACATGAAGGCGGTGGGGACTGGTTTTTCAAAACCGCCGTCCAGTTTTTCCATACGGCTGGAAGATGGATGCTATCAGGTTTATGATCAGGGAGTGCAGCAGGATGCGGCATTTTATCTGTTTCATTTACAAGGCGGGTATCACCTGGCGGTCTGTGCAGAAACCGGGGAGGAGAAAGAAGAACTTAGTCTGGAGGAGTATTATGGAATTTGAGATTTTGTATTGGATCCAGCAGCTTCGGACACCGGCGTTGGACGAGATTATGACGGCGGTTACGTTTTTGGGGGACGGAGGATGGTTCTGGATTGCTTTAGGGACAGCGCTTTTTGTTGTGCCCAGGACCAGAAGAACAGGGGCGGCCATGCTGATTTCCCTGGCAGCAGGATTTATTTTGGGAAATGTAATCCTGAAAAATGCAGTTGCCAGACAGCGGCCATGCTGGCTGGATCCCATGGTGGCGCTTTTGATAGAAAACCCCAGTGATTATTCGTTTCCATCAGGCCATAGTCTGGCAAGCTTTGAAGGAGCGGTCAGCATTCTTTTGTACCATAAGAAATGGGGCGTTGCAGCGGTCGTATTAGCGGCTCTGATTGCGTGTTCCAGGCTGTATTTATTCGTTCACTTTCCAACCGACGTGCTGGCGGGAAGTTTATTGGGAATTCTGATTGCAGTTATTGTTCACAGGTGGATGGAAACTCCGGAACGGAAGTGGAACCGGAAGGAGGCAGGCTGATATGGAAGGGATGAAGGAGCTGTTTCCTGGGATTTACCAGATCAATCTGTACAGCAATTCCCATGGAGTAAGTGAAATCAAAATTTACATGATTCCAGGAAATCCCAGAAGCCTGATGGTGGATGCTGGATTTCGGGATGAAGCCTGTCTGAAGGTTCTGGAACAGGCGTTAAAAGAGCTGGAGATTTCTCCGGCTTCCCTGGATGTCTTTTTGACCCACAAGCACCACGACCATTGCGGCCTGGCTTATATCCTGGCAGAAAAGGGCGCCAGAATCTTCCAGAATCCAGTGGAAGAACGCCACCGGTACGACTGCCTTCACCACAGCAGAGGCGGATCAGAAGAGCAGGAGCAGGTCTTGCGGTTTGTAGGCATTACGCCGGAGCTGACGCCGACGCTTCACCGGATGTTTCAGGAACTGTCGGAAGAAGGGAGAGACGGCGATCTGCTGATTGAAAAATACCCTTATGCGCCAGCTCTTCCAGAAGATGTGTTTCAATACGGCAACTATTCGTTTGAAGCAGTACCGTTAAGCGGACACACCCTGGGACAACTGGGACTTTATGACAGGAAAAAGAAGCTGCTGTTCTGTGCAGATCAGGTGCTGAACGGCATTTCCCCCATTGTAGCCACCAGCTATAAAGATGAACGGCTGCTGGGACGGTATTTCCTGTCTTTAAAACGTTTGAAAGAGCGGTACGGGGACTGTACTATGATTCCGGCCCATAATACTGTTCCAGTCGAGAATCCAAAAGGAGCCATTGACCGGATTGTATTTGCATATCTGGAAAAAATCCAGATTATGAAGCAGATTCTGGATCATGCCAGAGGGCCGATGACTATCTGCCAGATTGCGTTAATTGCATATGGCTGCAAAGGGGAACCGGAAGATCTGGATCAGCTGATGAAATTCAAAATGATTCTGACCAAAACGTTTTCTTGTATGGAATACTTATATGAGAAGGATTTTGCAGTCAGGACAGAAAAAGAAGGGGTACTATACTGGGAAGCTCCTTAGCTGGAAGGGGACTGAACAAAAGGAGAAAACTCTTGCAAAATTGAAAAAGAGATGTATAATAGAGCAGGTAATAGGGGCATAGTCCCGGAAAATTTTATAGAATAGCAGAGTAGGTTTGTGTGCGTTAAGTGCCGGCTGGACGGGGAGTTGCCAGTCGGACGAAAAGAGTATCTTGCGGTACACAATCCGCATCCCGCTGCAATACGAGAGATTATTATCTCCTTATTGTAGTCCGAGATCTGCAAAGGAGGTAATTTTTTTATGAAGAAATTAGCAACTTTGTTCCAGGATTCTTACCATGAATTATTTCGGGCAAGAACCCTCACCTTATGCGCCATGTTCGGCGCTCTCGCCATTGTTTTGGAGCAGTTTACCATTAAGGTGGGCACGTTTAAGCTGGGAATATCAGGACTTCCCAATGAGCTGGTGCATTTCTTGTTCGGACCAGTCGTAGGAGCGACCTTCGGAGGAGCAATGGATATTTTGAAGTTCCTTATGAAACCGGATGGAGGCTTCTTTTTTGGCTATACGCTGACGGCCATTACAGCCGGGCTGATTTACGGCGCATTCTGGTATAAACGTTCGTTAAGCCTGCCTCGTATTCTGGCAGCCCGCCTGGCCGTAATTCTGGTGTGCAACCTATGCATGAATACCTTATGGATTTCCATGACAACCGGAAAGGCATTCTTGGCAATTCTCCCTGCAAGAGCCATAAAAAATATTACAATGTGGCCGGTGGATTCCCTGCTGTTTTTTATCGTGGCAGGCGCCTTAGAACGATCCGGAGTGTTCAGAGAGCTTCGAAGCAACGTGATTCAGAAGGGTTCCAAGATAAAAGCATAGACATTTTGATGAATCGGGGATATAATCAAAAGTGCCTGTTTTAAACAGAAGCATATTGATGATGCAGAATTTTGCAAATATGCAGTTGAAAGGAGATTCATCAGAATGAGCGCAGAAAATTGTAATCACGACTGCAGCTCCTGCGGAGAAACCTGCAGCAGCCGTACTGCAGACCGCACCAGCTTTTTAGAAAAACTGGCTCCGGAGAGCAGCGTAAAAAAAGTCATTGGAATTGTCAGCGGAAAAGGAGGAGTTGGAAAATCATTAGTGACTTCTCTGATGGCAGTCCGTATGAATAAAAAGGGATACCGTGCAGCGGTACTGGATGCGGATATTACTGGTCCGTCTATTCCAAAGGCATTTGGCATTGCCAATGACGGAGTAGCTACCAGTCCGGACGGCCGTCTTATGATACCTGCAAAGTCCTTAGAAGGCGTAGAAGTAATGTCTGCAAACCTTCTGCTGGACAAGGATACAGACCCGATTATCTGGAGAGGTCCTGTAATTGCCGGAGCGGTAAAGCAGTTCTGGTCTGAGACCTTATGGCAGGACATTGATTATATGTTTGTAGATATGCCGCCAGGAACCGGCGATGTTCCGCTGACCGTATTCCAGTCTCTTCCGGTAGCAGGAATTATTATTGTTACATCTCCCCAGGAACTGGTATCTATGATTGTAACCAAGGCAGTAAATATGGCCAAGAAAATGGATATTCCGATTTTAGGCGTTGTAGAGAATATGAGCTATCTGGTTTGTCCAGACTGCGGCAAAAAGATTAACGTATTCGGAGAAAGCCACTTAGAGGAAGCAGCTGAGAAAGAGGGCGTTAAGATCCTGGCCCGTATTCCGATTGATCCGAAGGTTGCAGAGATGGTAGATGGAGGCCGTATCGAGTATGTAGACGCTCCATGGCTGGATGATGCAGTAGAAGCAGTCGAGAACATATAATAGACATAAAGAGCCTGTCTGGGTCCTTGCGGGGAAACAGGGAGGCTTTTTTATTTCATAGGAAATTGCTTCCTATGAAATAAAAAAGCTCTG
>CAJMQQ010000013.1 GCA_905215625.1 uncultured bacterium | reverse complement strand
ATATGCCGCAGTGGCGGAACTGGCAGACGCCCGGGACTTAAAATCCCGTGGGTAGCGATACCCGTACCGGTTCGATTCCGGTCTGCGGCATTATTGAAAAGTAGGAGAAACGTTGAATTTACAGCGTTTCTCTTATTTTTTTGTTTCAAAAAGTTTGAACACCTTTGAACACTTTATGATGAAATACCAAGATTCTGAAAAGCAAGCCTGTCATTCTTCCTCTTATTGACATTCCGCAAGTAATGCAATGTTGTAGCTGTCTCACTATGTCCCATTAAATAACTAAGGGTTGTAAGATTATTTCCGTCAAAAGCTGTTGAAGCATTGTAAAAGCGGATTTTATGACTGGAATGATAAGGAACACCAGCTTCTTTACAATATTTCTTCAAACGGCGGTTAAAGCTGTCAGTTGTCATAATCTCACCATTAGGTTCAAAAACATATATTCCATTAGGATTTAATTCCTTTGCTTTGTGAAGAATTTTAAGTGCTTCGTCTGTAAGGAACTGTTTACGGAATCCATGAGAAGTATTTCCTTTCATTTGATTTACTACTTTTACTTTTCGGCTTGAGAATGTTAAATCATCATTCAATGTACGTTCACAGGTCGCCTGTCTGTGAAGATATACAAGCCTGCTATCGTAGTCAATATCTTCCCAACGGATAGCTTTTGTTTCCCCAACACGGATAAACAGATAAAAAGATAACTGTATTGCAAGAGAATATGGCTCTATGATACACCGAAGATAATTTAATAACTTATGCGTATCATCACGGGAAAATACATTGTCACTTTGTACTTCTACTGGCTTATAGGTAAACTGTTTGAAATTCACATCAGAGACAGGATTATGTGATATAATTTCTTCTTCGATCGCATAACTCATGATTCCATTCAAAACAGAACGGGCATTACTGACTCGCTTGTGCGTGAACTGTCGGTCTTTTGTAGCTTCTCTGAAAAAGCGGATAAGCGTGATTGGTTTGATTTCGCCTATCTTCATTTTAACAAGTTCTGTATCTTTGAAAAATCTATTCCATTCAGATACATATTCTTGAATTGTTTTTGCTTTTACGGAAGTATAATCTCTTTTATACAAAAGCCATTCAGCATATAATTCTTCTAGTGTGACATTCTGACGGTTTTCAGCTTTCTGCTTTTCGATATAAAATCTGATGATTTCTTTTTCAAGGTTCTCTTTACTCTTCCTCTTAACAGGACGGCGTTTGTTAGGTTTGGTTTCATCGGGTAAATAAGTACGCCAGCTTTTTTCTGATTCCGAGTAATAAATTTCATATTTGTGATTCTTCAAGATTTTTTTATTTGCCATAATTTTAAAATCTTTGAAGACTTCATCTGTGGTCATGTTAGCACAGGTGGCTAACGTATTCAATAATGTTATATCTGAAAACGTAACGGGATTATCCATAAGATTCCCCCTTTACGCAAGGATTTCCTTTTTTAATTTTGATGTAGATAACACTGCTGTCCTTTAAGCATGAACCAGTAGATAAGAAAGCGTTGGTATCGTAAATTTGCCTTGTGTATTCTTTCTGAAAGACGATATTTTCTTTTTGTAAGTCATGTAAAATGTCTTCGGTCAGCATGACTTTTGTTTCGTGTGGAACTTTCAGATTTTGAGATTTAAAAAAGGCTTTTTTCTTATGTTCTTTCAAATCAAGGTCTTTTCCAAAATACTTGCTAAGATAACGACCTCTGTTTTCTTTGCTGTCTACATCAATGCGATTGATTTTAATAAATCCATGTGACCATAAATTCTGTAATTTTTCTTTTGCTATATACGGAAAATCAAAGAAAATAACATGATAATGGATTGCTCCACGCTTCTGTTTCTCCCACGTTGCAAGGTATTTTAATAACTGGGTTTTGGTATGGTACAAATAATAATTTAATCGCTGGATAAAATACTTAAATTCACGGTTAGTTATCAGGATTTCCTGAATGTTTTCTTTAAATGTCAGCGTTACAAATTTTGTTTTGTTATCAAAGTTGCAGTCAACAATACGGGCAATATCCCAACGAGCCTGTTCGTAATGTTTCTGCTTGCGTTTTAAACTGTCATATTGCTTATGAGCTGACATTTCATCAAATTTTTTTCGGTTACTTGTGTCTGTTAAATCTGCCTTTTCTTTCGAGTGAATAAAAATAGGGTTTTCGTAAATATATACTTCTTTTGTAGTAGGAGTTTCAATGATTTTCGTATTGTATGCAAAACACTCTTTTGTTTTGCTCACGAATCTCACCTCATATCCCAATTTTTGTAATGAATGTTCCGATTGTTTTCGGAAGATGTTGTTTTATATATCAAGTATAGAGGTCAGCCAGTTCAGCACCTATGACGTTGTCCGGCACTGACTGGCTGACATAGTAGGGAAATTATTTCATTCCCACTTTTCTGATATTGGAAGCTTCTGCTTTGACAGAAAGACGTCCATTATAGAGACTAGCCCAAGTATGTAATCCATCAAATGAGACTGGAATCTGCCCTTTTTGTTCAAGTTCTTCGTTGGTAACAATCGCTGTGTTAGCTTTAATGCCTACTTTGACTTTTTCAAACTTTAATTTTGGAAGAAGAACTGTATAGTAGAATCCTAATTTTTCTTTTGTAGAAAAGTCTACCCAGTCAGAAACTTCTACTAACTGAAATTCCTCTTGCAGTTTGTCTGGATTTAAAATAAAGTCATTTCCTCTAATCATCGTTTCACCTCCTTATAAATATCTGATTATCAGATATTAAGATAATCCTATGATAAAACAAGCATTGCAGAATGTCAATAGAAAATATCTGAATATCCGATAAAAAGATTGACAGAGAAAATTTGATGAAATATAATGTGCTTATAAAGGAGGTTCGCTATGAATAAAATAAAAGAATTGCGGAAAGAAAAGAATATAACCGTTGCGGAACTTGCAAAAGAATTAGGCATTTCACAAAGTATGCTTACGAACTATGAAAATGGAAACGGAACGCCGAGAGATGAATCTATATGGGAAAAATTATCACAGATATTCGGCGTGAGTAAAAGCCACGTTATGGGATTAACTACGGATATTGAAACAGCAAATAAGACAAAACAGTTGAAAGTGGTTGTGGATACATCTCAGCCGATCTCAATACAACCGAAGAATCAGACAGACCTTGATGTATTGATAAAACTGGATTTGATAGACAGTGAAGACATGGAAGAAGTGTCAGAATTTCTTGATAAACTGTTGGCACAGGAGAAATATGAGGGACGGAGAGAATCAAACGTTAAATATGTCGTTGAGTAGAAAATGCTTCTCAGCCGACCACTTGCCCAGTCGACCCGCCGCCCTGTTAGGAACCGTCGCACTGGGCATCCTTGCGGAACGTTAGTTTGCGAAAATACGAACAAGGAAATACTGCAATAAGAGGTATGCCAAGAAAATATAAAAATCTTGCATACTTTTTTTGATTGAACATTTTGTGAAATGGAATTATACTGTGTATAATGTGAAACAGACAAATCGGGATTTGAAAGGATGATGATATGATGGATAAATTAAAAAAGAACATGGTTTTCTACCTACTGTTGCTGATAGATTTTTATATCGTTCCTTGGTTTATAAAAGACACAGGAAGTGCAATGATTGTTATGTTAGTAATTATTCCTCTAATATGTTTAATAACCTCTGTTTTTTATGGGATTAGGAATGGTTTTAACTTCTGGTATATTTTGATTGTAGCAATAATGTTTGCGCCATCTATATTTATATTTTATAACTCAAGTGCATGGGTTTATGTAGTTGGATATGCTGTTATTGCATTATTGGGAAATTTAATAGCATTGCCATTAGGAAAAAGATAACTTCAAGTTTGTATGCGACAAACATTTGAACACTTTTTGAACACCGCAACCGTGATGAAGTCTTCAAAGCCCCTTTCTATCAGTATTTGAGATTAAGAAAAACGGTTCGATTCCGGTCTGCGGCACTTAAAAAGTCTTGAATATTCAAGACTTTTTTTGTTGTATAGGAAACTTTCTGCCAGAAAACGTCTTCTTATATGGTTTCAGCTTCCAGCAGCGAAACCACAATTCAGTTACAATCCCTTCTTTGTGTTTGGAAATCTCAATCAAATTGGCATTTCGAAACAGCCATTGGACTTTAGGAAGTTCATCGGAGACCAGAAGATTCTGACTGACGATCCGGATAGAAACAGAATCGGATTCATATGTTATCTGGCATGAGGCAGATGTTTCCCTGCAAAATAATTTTAAAGCATAGTAACAACTGTGGATTTGCTGGATTCTTCGCGGAATGGGGACTTTGTTAAAAGAATTTTCAAAATTCTTTAGTTTTTTTAGAAATAATCTGTGTGATGGATGCATAATAACCTCCTAATTCGGATAATCTAACTATATAATAACTCGTTATATAGTGAATTACCAGAAAAAGATTTCCTGGATATAATTTCCTTATAGGGTGGTGAGATTATGGGACATCTGCATATGAGGATCAATGAATTAATGGAGAAAGCAGGAATCAGTAAAAATAGAGTGTGTAAGGATTTGGATATTCCGCGGGCGAATTTTAATCGTTATTGCAGAGATGAATTTCAGAGAATTGATGCAAATCTAGTCTGTAAATTGTGTGAATATTTTCAATGTGAAATACAAGATATAATAGAATATGTGAAGGATAATGAGTAAAGCTCTGGAAAAGTCTTTTTTCCGGGGTCTTTTTGTATTATAATGAAAATAGACAATGAATAGGGGTATTGAGGAGTGAAACAGTATGCATGATAAACTAACGCAAAGCGACATTAAGAAAATGGAAGAAGAAATTGAATATAGGAAACTGGTGGTACGAAAAGAAGCGCTGGAAGCAGTGAAAGAGGCCAGAGCCCATGGAGATTTAAGCGAAAATTTTGAATACCATGCAGCAAAGAAAGATAAAAACCAGAACGAAAGCCGGATCCGGTATCTGGAAAAAATGGTTCGTACGGCCCAGGTAATTTCAGAAGATTCTGCAGACGATGAAGTGGGAATGAACAATACCGTAGAACTGTATTTTGAGGAAGATGACGAAACGGAAGTTTATAAAATTGTTACTACTATCCGGGAGAATTCCCTGGAAAATAAAATCAGTACGGAATCACCTTTAGGAAAGGCAATCTTTAAACACAAAGCCGGAGAGCGGGTATTCGTTCAGGTTGGAAATAACAGCGGATATTATGTGGTAATTAAATCCATTGATAAAAGTACAGACGACAGTGAGGATAAAATCAGGAGGTATTAAAGGATAGTGGTTTGAAATCTGTTAAAACTTCTAAATTGTGATTGATAATAATATCACAATGTGAGATAATAGAAGAAAATCGGGCGTATGATGCTCGTGCCACGTTTAGAAAGAACGGGAGGAAATGCGATGAAGGTTACGATTTGTATTGGGAGTGCGTGCCATTTAAAGGGATCCAGAGAGATTATCCAGAAACTGCAGAGCTTAGTATCTCAGAATGGTTTAAATGGAAAAGTGGATTTGAATGGAGCATTCTGCAGTGGAAACTGTGTGAATGGGGTTTGTGTGACCGTAGACGGCACACTGTTTTCGGTACAGCCAGAGAATACAGAAGCCTTTTTTGAAAAGGAAATTTTAGGGAGGCTGTAGCAGATGAACATAATTGACTTTAAGGGGACTAAATGTAAGCATTGCTATAAGTGTGTCCGCTACTGCGATGTAAAAGCAATTATGATTAAAAATGAGCGGGCAGAGATTATTCCGGAAAAATGCGTTCTTTGCGGCCACTGTCTTCAGGTCTGTCCTCAATCTGCCAAGACTCTGGTAAGTGATCTGGATAAGGTTCAGTATATGATTCACAGGGGCGAGACGGTAATTGCGTCCATTGCGCCGTCCTATATGGGACTGTTAAATTATAATTCGTTAGGACAGGTTAACGCTGCTTTGAGAAAACTGGGATTTACAGATGTCAGGGAGACTTCAGAAGGCGCGGCCTTTGTAACGGCTGAGTACAACCGCCTGCTGGAAGAAGGGCAGATGGAAAACATCATTACGACCTGCTGCCCAAGTATTAATGATTTGATTGAAATTTATTATCCAAGTCTGGTTCCTTATATGGCGCCGGTAGTTTCGCCCATGGTAGCGCATGGTATGATTCTCCGGAAAGAATATGGATCTGATGCCAGAATCGTTTTTATTGGTCCATGTATCGCCAAGAAAAAAGAGGCAGCCGATCCCAGACATCCTGGTTATATTAATGCAGTGCTTAATTTTAATGATATTGAGAAATGGCTGGCAGAAGAAGAAATTACCATTTCTGACTGTGAGGATATTCCATTTGAAAAGCTGGATCCAAAGGTCAACCGCTTGTATCCGGTTACCAGCGGAGTAATGAGTTCGGTGCTGGCTTCGGAAAAGAAAGTCGATCAATATAAGAAGTTTTACGTTCATGGAACGGCAAACTGTATGGAATTGTGTGAAAGCATGGTTCGAGGAGAGATTTCCGGCTGCTTTATCGAAATGAATATGTGCGCCGGCGGATGTATCAAGGGGCCGACGGTCAATGATAAGAGCATTTCCAGATTTAAGGTAAAGCTGAAAATGGAAGAAACCATTCCAAAAGAGGCGCCGGATGAATCCAAAATGACAGAAATGGCAGAGGGACTTTCGTTCCGGAAAGTTTTTGAGGATAAATCGCCAGATGATCCGATGCCGACGGAAGAACAGATTCAGCAGATTTTGCGGATGATTGGCAAAAATAAACCGGAAGACGAGTTAAACTGCAGTGCCTGCGGATACCCGACCTGCCGGGACAAAGCCATTGCAGTATTCCAGAAAAAGGCAGAGCTTACCATGTGTATTCCTTATATGCACAGCAAAGCCGAGTCATTATCCAATCTGGTTATGGAGACGTCTCCGAATATTGTTTTGATTGTAGACAGGGAAATGCAGATTCTGGAGTGTTCCAATATTGCAGAGCAGTATTTTGGAAAGACCAGGGAAGAAATGCTTCATACCTATTTATTTGAATATATTGATCCGTCAGATTTCCAGTGGGTATTTGACACCAGACAGAATATTCATGGAAAGAAAGTAACTTATTCTGAATATAATCTGGCAACCCTTCAGAATATCGTTTACATAGAAAAAGAAGACGCAGTTCTGGCTACGTTTATTGACATAACCAAACAGGAAGAACAAGCCAAAGAAGAGTATGATAAGAAATTAGATACCATTGATCTGGCTCAGAAGGTCATTCACAAGCAGATGATGGTAGCTCAGGAAATTGCCGGACTGTTGGGCGAGACGACAGCGGAGACCAAAACGACGCTGACCAAGCTGTGCAGATCACTTCTGGAGGACGGCAGTGAAAGCGAGGTCCGATAATGGGAATTACCGTAGACGTTGCTTATAAAAGCCTGAATAAATTTACTGAGATTTTGTGCGGCGATAAAGTAGAAATGCTGGAGACAGAAGACTCTAACATTATGATTCTGGCAGACGGAATGGGAAGCGGGGTAAAAGCCAATATTCTGGCTACTTTGACTTCTAAAATCCTGGGAACCATGTTTTTAAATGGGGCGACCCTGGAAGAGTGTGTGGATACCATAGTCCAGACCCTTCCAGTCTGCCAGGTGCGCCAGGTGGCGTATTCGACGTTCAGTATTCTTCAGGTATTCCATAACGGAGATGCCTACCTGGTGGAGTTTGACAATCCAGGATGTATTTTTATCCGGGATGGGGTACTGCAGGAAATTCCTAGGGATATCCGGGAAGTAGAAGGAAAGAAAATCAATGAATTCCGTTTTAAAGTAAAAAAAGGCGACGCCCTGATTTTAATGAGCGACGGGACCATCCATGCAGGAGTGGGGGAACTGCTGAATTTTGGATGGTTGTGGGAAGATATTGCCAAATATGCGGTAAAAGAATATTACCGCACTATTTCTGCAACCCGTCTGGCAGGGGCTTTGTGCCATGCCTGCGACGAACTTTATCAGTTCCGGCCAGGAGATGATACAACCGTTGCCGTAATGCGGATTATTGACAGCAAGCCGGTACACTTGATGACGGGACCGGCCAGCAATCCGGCAGATGATGTGCGGATGGTTCGGGATTTCATGTCCGATGATACAGCAAAGAAAATTGTCAGCGGAGGCACCAGTTCCACGATTGTGGCCAGGGTGCTGGATAAAGAGCTGGATGTATCATTGGAATATGTGGATCCGGAGATTCCGCCCATTGCATATATAGAGGGTGTGGATCTGGTGACAGAAGGCGTCCTGACATTAAATCGGGTGCTGCACCTAATCCGGCGCTATGTGAAGAATGAGACGATTAACGAGGATTTCTTTTTAGAGCTGGACAAGAAAAATGGGGCATCTATGGTGGCGAAGATGCTGATTGAAGATTGTACAGAAGTACATATGTTTGTGGGGAAAGCGATTAACAGCGCCTATCAGAATCCGAATCTGCCCTTTGATTTGGGCATTCGGCAGAATCTGGTGGAGCAGTTAAAGCGTGCTATCGAAGAGATGGGCAAAAAGGTTACTGTTACTTATTATTAACAGGTTAACAGGAGGAAAATTATGATTACCAATGACGCAACTATTTTACGTTTGAAGCATGACGTTCTGTATGAAGTGGCAAAAAAGGCTTGGGAAGGAACTCTGGAGGAAGAACGGGGCCAGATTCCATATGAGATGATTCCTGGTCCGCAGGCGCAGTATCGCTGCTGTATCTATAAAGAGAGAGAGATTATTAAGCAGAGGGTACGTCTGGCAGAGGGACAATGTCCAATTGGACATGAGTCCAAAAATGTAGTTCAGGTAATTAATGCAGCCTGCGAGGAGTGTCCCATTGCTTCCTATATTGTAACGGATAACTGTCGAAAGTGTATGGGAAAGGCTTGTCAGAATTCCTGTCATTTCGGCGCGATTACAATGGGCCAGCACAGAGCACATATCGATCCGTCGAAGTGTAAAGAGTGCGGAAAATGCGCCCAGGCTTGTCCTTACAATGCGATTGCACATCTGGAACGGCCTTGTAAGAAGGTATGTCCGGTAGATGCGATCACGTATGATGAGTACGGTATCTGTCAGATTGATGAAAAGAAATGTATCCAGTGCGGCGCCTGCATCCATAGTTGTCCATTTGGCGCGATTGGTTCCAAAACGTTTCTGGTAGACGTGATTAATCTGATTAAAGCTGGCAAAGATGTTGTAGCGATGGTAGCTCCGGCAACAGAGGGTCAGTTTGGCAAAGATATTACCATGGCAAGTTTAAAGACTGCTTTAAAGAAAGTGGGATTTGCTGATATGGTAGAAGTTGGATTAGGCGGAGACATGACCGCTGCTTATGAGGCTGAGGAGTGGGCAGAGGCTTATAAGGAAGGCAAGAAAATGACGACTTCCTGCTGTCCTGCTTTTGTAAATATGATTAAACAGCATTTCCCAGAACTCCTGGAAAATATGTCTACTACCGTTTCTCCGATGTGTGCCGTTTCCCGTTATTTAAAAACGGTACGTCCTGGCGTGATTACGGTATTTATCGGTCCGTGTATTGCCAAGAAGAGCGAGACTCTGGATTTGAACATTAAGGACAACGCAGACTATGCCATGACTTTTGGAGAACTTCGCGCAATGCTTCGTGCAAAGGATGTTGAATTAGAGCCAGAAGAAAACAACTATCAAGAAAGTTCTGTATTTGGCAAGCGTTTTGGAAACGGCGGCGGCGTAACCTCCGCAGTATTAGAGTGCTTTAAGGAAATGGGAGAGGACATCCAGCCGAAGGTTGCAGCCTGCAGCGGCGGCGCAGAGTGCAAAAAGGCCCTGCTTCTTCTGAAATTAGGAAGACTGCCGGAAGACTTCATTGAAGGTATGGCTTGTATTGGAGGCTGTGTCGGCGGCCCAAGCAAACACAAAGCAGAGAATGAGGCAAAGAAGGATAGAGATACCCTGATTGCTGCTGCAGACGGCAGAAAGGTATTGGAAAACTTAAAGAACTATCCAATGGATCAGTTCTCGATGCATAGAGAGTAGTGAGGGTTTCCATTTTGAAAAAAGTTTGAGGCTACAATGTCAGAATAAAGAAAAGGCTCTGAGTGGGGATCCATTCAGAGCCTTTTCTTTCACCTTATAGATATTGTTCAAAGAAGAATTTTAATTCCGAGATAGCGAGATCCTCATCTTCACCTTCGGCTGTGATAACTACAAGGTCTCCCTGAGAAATATTTAAAGATAAAAGTTTCATTACTTTGGTCATATCTGCTTCTATCGTTTCTTTTGAGATGGTAATAAAACTATTATATTGGCTGGCTTTTTGCACTAAAAGAGAAGCTGGAACAGCATGTATACCATCTGGTGCCGTTATTGTATAAGAAAATTGTTTCATGTTTATACCTATTTAACTGCAATGGCTTCTATTTCGACTTTTGCAGCTTTATTGGGGAATATAACTTGGACTGCTGAACGGGCTGGCTTATTTTCACCCCATACAGAAGAATAAGCCTCATTAATTTTTGGGAGGTCAGAACTGTCTGCAACAAAAACAAGAGTTTTGACCACGTCATTGAAAGTATATCCAGCTTCATTTAAAATAACTTCCAAGTTTTTTAGAGCCTGAATAGTCTGTTCTCCAGCATCTTCACTCACGATTTTTTTTGTCTCTGGAGATATTCCCAATTGACCGGAGACATATAAAGTATCGCCATTCTTTACAGCAGCGCTTAAAGGAGATACAGAAGTAGCGGATTTGTAATAAGTACGTTTCATAGAGTTTCCTCGCTTTCATATAGTTATTAATTAAAAATATTGTTGCCTAAAGGTGATTTCATAGCAGGTGAGTTATACATTCTGAAATAAGAGATCCAGCAGATGGATTCCCTGTCTACCGCCTGCGCGAATACCTTTTGTACAAGGGACACAGTAACAAATTACTTTTTCAGTTTTAATTTTATTACAATGTTCTTTCATAAGCTGGATTTGTTCTTCTTCTGTTTTAGGAATAAACATACCTTGAGCATTTTCAATGAAGCGTTTTGGTGCGAACATTCCATTTTCTGGGACGAGAGATTGATGAGTACTCATGCCACAGAAAGTAGTTTTTTCGAAATTTTCTTCAAGTTCTACAATGGATACATTCATTTTGTGAAGAATATTACGAACAGCATCCTGTTCCGAACGCCGATCGTAACAGCGCCAGCAGTCCTGAATAGTCATTTTTTCATTTCTATAATCTGGAAAAGGGAATTCAGTATCATTTTGAAGAACTTCCCATAGTGAGAGTACATTGGCATGAGAGTCTTCTGAACAAATTGCAGCACAGGTATTGCAGACACAAACAGCAGTATCATCAGATGACATTGTTTTATGAGTTGGACGGCAACATCCTTGAATTGTCATGTTAAAACGTTTTTCTAAATACTCTGAAATAAGCTTGCTAGTTTTTGGGGAAAAAGCAGTAAATTTACAGCTGGGATAATAATAAGTAGTCATTTTATTCCTCCTTAAAATATTTATTAATAAAATCTTGGATTTAATAAAAGTTGCTTAAATTCTTCAAAGTTTTTAACATCTTTCAAAGATTGAATGACATTTGTATCAGTTAAAATTTGTGCTAAAATGCAATACAAAGATTGAAAATCATTTAATGAATCAGGTGAAATTGCCATCATAAAGACAACATAAACCGTATGGCCGTTCCAGGAAATTCCATTCGGAGCAATTAATACCCCAATTGTATTTATAGTTGCCTCCATACAAACAGAATGTGGAATAGCAAAATCAAAGTAAGCAGTTGAAGCAGCATGTTCACGTTTAAGTACATTATCCAGGTATTCATCTGTAACGTAATGATTTCGCATAAGCATATTACAGAGTTCGTATATAGCAGAATCTCGCTCTATCCGTTTAGAGTGGTTAATAATAAAATTGGTATAAGAAAAATAAAATCCAAAATTCCGTCGTAAGTATTCTAATGATTTTTTTTCAAATATTTTATCAATAGCCGTATTAATTACTGCATAATCGGTAGAAGTTAAAAAAGGACTAATATATACTGTTTGTCCTGAAGAAGTAATGTTTTTATCAATAACAGAAATAATTAAATCACAAGTTTTATCAGATTCAGGAACGGTTAAAGAGACAGTTTGTCTAATTGTGAGTTGTTCACTAAAACGACGCATAATTTTGCTGGCTATAGATTGTCCCATATTTAGATATTGCGGAATAACCAACATACAATTAATTTTGCTGTCAGTTACATTTTGACGCTCGATTTCGGCACCAATATGAAGTACAATGAAAGAAATTTCATCTTCTGAGATGTTCCCCATTATTATATTTTTGGTACGAAGTTGCTGAATCATATATATAGCAATATCATATAAAAAGGGAGAAGAACTTCTCAAGGAGGTTTTTAACGGATTTATAATCTGTATATGATTATAAACTCTCACGCGCATGCAACTTACATGTAGGGCAAAACGGATGAAAAATTCGCTGCTATCTAATCGTATGCAAAATTGTTTTTCAGTATTAGATACAATTTCTTTGATTTGATTTAAAAGCCTGGTACCTACATAATCAGCCAAAGATTCCTCGGTTTTTGTTCCCATAAAAGTTGAATTTGACTTTATAAGAAAATATAATTGCAATTTATCGGCAGAATCAATTTTAATATGGAATCGTTTTCCCAATTCTTCGCATAAAGCATTTGCAAGATTAAAATCCCCATCATCCGCAGGACTAGGAAAAACAGGACGTTCCTTTTCTATACAACTGGGATTACCATTTTGAATGCGGATAACCATAATTAAGATATGTAAAAGCAGATTAATCTTTGAAAAATCATTAAGATAATATCCAGCTTTTTGATATGCCGTATCTAATATGATTTGTATTGCATCGACCGATTCATCTGGAAAAAAATGTTTTAAAGTTGTAATGTCTAATAAATTAGCTTCTTGGGATTGAGTTAACAAATGGTTCATAAGCTTACGTTTATTTTGTTCAGTTCCAGAGATAGATATATTGTTATTTTTGGTAATGAATTTTACATTAAGGTACGCAAAGGACTGATTCATTTTCTGCAAGTCATTTTTCAAAAGAGAATAGCTTACACACATTTCTTCGCTGAGATCAAAGACATCTAGTTGTTTTACATTACCTAATAAAAGCTGTTTACAAATATAGAAAGAACGCTCATTATATCCATCAGGAATAGAGTTAACTTTATCCAGCAGCACCCCTGTTTTAGACTGATCCAGTATATATCCTCCTGGTGTAGAAACAATAACGGGATTAGGATAAGAAGAATTAATATCGTTAATATAATTAATTACTGTACGAGTAGACACATTAAGGCAAGAAGCAAGTTGTTTACAGGTAATTGCTTTTGGAGTTTTAGAAAGTATGCGTATCATAGAAACCTGTTTTTCCTGCATAATGTTGACCTCCCTTATGTTTATTCATAGAGTTTAATGTTATGATAGCATTGGAAATATAGCAGTTCAACCAAAAAAATTCACACAACAGTGAAAAACTTTGGTTGAACTACTGGATTTTATCATAATATAATTACAACAGATTTTAAATCGTAATTACAGTTTCAAGTGTACATTTGGAGTCCTGAAAGGACAGAAAGGGGTTTTGATTTATGAACGATTTAAGGGTATTACTTTGTTGTGGAGCCGGATTTTCTAGTGGTCTTTTAGCTCAACAGGCCAGAAAGTATGCTAAAAAAAATAGTATTAATATGACAGTAGAAGCTAGAAGCGAAAGTCAGGTAAACGGTTATTTGGATAAAATAGATGTGCTTCTTTTAGGGCCTCATTATGCAAATCAATTGGAAAATTTTAAAAATAGGTGTTCGTCATATCCGATAGCAGTGGGAGTGATTCCACAGGAAATCTATGGACAGATTGATGGAAAGCGTTTAGTAGAATTGGCGCAGGAAATATCTTTTAAGTAAAAGGAGATTGAGTATGAAACGGTTTATGGATTGGCTGAGCAATGTTCTTGCACCAGCTACAAAAAGAGTTTTTTCGCAACCATATATTGCAGCAGTATCCAGTGCAATGCAAAAAATACTTCCATTTATTTTGACAGGGTCAGTCATTTATATTTACAATGTATTTCGAGCATTTATTCCGGCATTACCAAATTTTGATGTTATTATTAACTATACATTTCGTTTTTTAGCATTGATAGTTGCTTTCGTAGTTGCATCCCAGCTTATGGAAAAACTAAATTTGCAGAAATATTTAGTCAATGCAGGACTTACAGCTATTTTAGTATTTATGATTTTTATTGTACCTACATATGACGAGTCAGGTGCAATAATTATGTTTACTTATGCAAGATTTGGTCCTGCAGCTATGTTTGTAGCGATAGTAGCTGGAGTGATGGTTGGTTTTATTTATCATATGTACTCTAAGTTACATTTTCTGGAAAATAATGATACATTACCAGATTTTGTAGCTGAATGGTTTAACAATATTTTACCTATTTTAGTATCTATTGCGATATCTGTACTTCTTGTATTTAAAGCAGAAATTGATATTTATCAGGTGATTATTAATGCTTTTATGCCTATACAGAAGTTCCTTTTGAGTTTGCCAGGTATGTTGACCCTGTCTTTTTTACAGGTTTTTTTCTTCAGCTTAGGAATTTCACCATGGGTTTGGGGAGCAATTCGAAATCCCGTTTTTGCGACAGCATTGGCTGCTAATATTGCAGCAGTAGCGGCAGGAAATAGTCCAGAATATATTGTAACGTATGAAACTATGTTTGCCATTGGATTGATTACAATGGGAGGACAGGGGGCACCACTGCCTTTGAATCTGCTTATGTGCAGATCAAAGTCGAAGAGATTGAAAACGATGGGAAGAATTTGTATTGGTCCCTCTATTTTCAATATTAGCGAACCCTTGATGTATGGAACACCTGTTGTATTTAACCCCATGTTGATGGTTCCGATGTGGATTAATGCATTGGTAGGGCCTATAATTGTTTGGATTGCAATGAGTATGGGATTTCTAAATATACCAGCAATGTCATTACAGGTAAGTCAGATTCCTGCACCCATTTCAACAGTGATTGTAACACAGGATATGAGAGGATTGCTCTGGTTTGCAATTTTGATGGTAGTATATTTGGTGATTTGGTATCCATTTTTTAAAGTATATGAAAAAGAAGAGATGGAAAAGGAAGCTGCAGTTTAATAGGAGGATAGCAACATGGATGAAAAGGAAAAGAACAATTATCAATTAGATGAAGATGATGGGATCTCCATACTGGCACAAGTGGCTATGCAGGTAGTAATTGACGCAGGAGATGCCAGAATTTCAGCAGAACAGGCACTAAAAAAACTCCACACATTTGATTTTGAAGAAGCAGAGAACCTAATGAAAATAGCATTTTCCCAACTTCAAAAAGCACATGATGCTCAGACTGAAATTATCCAAAGTGAAGCGTCTGGAACGAAATATGAAAATTCATTTATTTTTAATCATGCTCAGGATACGTTGATGACAGCTATGACACAATGTAATTTAACGCGAGAGATAATTGAATTATATAAAATCTTGTATAGTGAGATTCAAAAAAAAGGTACCAGGGAGGCATTATGAGATTTCCAAAAGATTTACTTTGGGGGAGTGCATCTGCTGATTTTCAATATGAAGGGGGCTTTGGCGAGGGAGGCAGAGGAATACTAACGCAAGATTTTGTAACGGATGGAAATGTAAACACACCTCGAATGGTGACCTATCAACTTCCCGATGGAACGACAGGAGAAACGCCAGTGAGAACAAGTATGCCCCAAGGAGCTGTTGGAACTTTCAAAGAGGGAAAATATTATCCAAGTCATAGGGCAGTAGATTTTTATCACCATTATAAAGAGGATATTAAATATCTTGCAGATATGGGGCTTACATGCATGAGGTTTTCCATCTGCTGGACAAGAATCTTTCCTTTAGGTATTGAGGATACTCCGAATGAGAAAGGCCTGCGTTTTTATGAGGCAGTAGTTGATGAATGTTTAAAGTATAAGATAGAACCCTTAATTACAATATGCCATGATGAATTGCCAGCATATTTGGCAGAAAATTGTCAAGGATGGTTGAGTAGAAGTACCATTGACTGTTATTTAAAACTTTGTAAGGCATTATTTGAACGTTTAGGAAAAAAGGTAAAGTATTGGCTGACTTTTAATGAGATTAATATTCTAAATGGATACAGTCATTTGGGAACTGTAGAGTGTACAGAGCCAGTTACCTATCAATGTGCTCATCATATGTTTATCGCTTCTGCAAAAGCAGTCCAACTAGGACATAAGATGATGCCGCAAGCTATGTTTGGAGCCATGTATGCAGCTAGTCCGGTTTATGCAAGAACATGCAAACCAGAAGATGTGTTTTCACAGATGACGGTAAGACGCAGAACATTGTTCTATGTAGATGTGATGTCTAGGGGAGAATATCCTACATGGCAGGCAGACTATTTTAAAGAACATGGAGTAAAATTAGTCATGGAACCTGGAGACGAAGAAGTGTTGAGAGAAGGAGTCATTGACTATATAAGTTTTAGTATGTATCGTTCGACCACTTGCACTCCAGATAGTCAGCTTAAATTAAATGTTCTTGCTTTTGATCCGAATCCATATTTAGAAGCTACACCTTGGGGATGGAGCATAGATCCTATGGCACTTCGATATGTATTAAATGAATTTTGGGATCGATATCAACTACCGCTTTTTATTGTTGAAAATGGTTTAGGGATGGAAGATATTCCAGATGAAAATTACTATGTAGAAGATGATTATAGGATCGACTATTTGAAAAAGCATTTTACAGCAATTAGAGATGCAGTAGAGAAAGATGGAATTCCAGTTCTTGGATATACAATGTGGGGAGGTATTGATTTAGTAAGTCTTGGAACTGGTGAGATGAAAAAACGTTATGGATGGATTTATGTTGATATGGACGATAAGGGAAGGGGAAGTCTTAAAAGATATCCAAAGAAAAGTTTTTACTGGATGAAGGAATTCATTAAAAGTGAAGGGGCAAATTTAAACTAAAAATTATAGGAAAGGCCATTATGGATAGGAGTGGAATCAAGGAACTTCTATCCATAATGGCCTTTTAGCTGATAAAAAGTATTTAAGCAGGAATGAGATTATAAGAAAAAATAGATAAACCTCAAAAAGAATGGTATAATAGCTTTTATCACAGTAGGGTATAAAGGAGGTTTTATGAAACATACTTATAGATATTTAAAACTGGCAGCATCTGCTGCTGTCATGGCCATGTTGTTTTCCAGTACGGTGTTAGGAGCCAGTGAAGAAGGGCCTGGAATGGCAGGGGGGCAGCCTGTCCCGGTTCTGCAGACAGGAGGCGTCATCCGACGGGACAGCGGGGCAGAGGAAGTTCAGCCAATGGAGAAAATCCAGCCGGCCAGCGAAGTGCTGCCAACCCAGGAAACCCAGCCAGATAAAGAAAATTCCCTTCCAGGCGTTTCGGTAGACTCCCTGGAAGGCCTTTCCTATGACATCCGTCAGTTAAATGCAGCAAAGGCAGAGGATGTGGAGCAGATGATTGTCATTGCAGGCCATGATGGGACTTATGCCAGAGTAACCCTATACCAGAAAAATCAGACAGGTGCAGAAAAAAGCGCCTATGAGTGGACGGCATTAGTGGATACAGAAGGCCGCATGGGACGAAAAGGTATGGGAAAAGAGGTCGAAGGGGATGAGAAGACGCCAGTTGGTCTTTACACAGCAGGACTTGTATTTGGCAACAAGGAAAATCCGGGAACCAGCCTTCCGTATACCCATGTAACACCAACCCATTACTGGGTTGGTGACAGCAACTCGCCTTATTACAATCAGTTTGTGGACACAGCAGTTATGACGGAACCATTTGACAAAGGAAAATCCGAACATTTATCGGCCTATGGAGCCGTGTATAATTATTGTCTGGATATGGGATATAATACAGAAGGAACGCCCCACCTGGGATCCGCACTGTTTCTGCACTGCACAAACGGATACGGAACCGCAGGATGTGTGGGAATTCCGGAAGAAGATATGGCTCAGATTCTGCGCTGCTTAAAACCAGGCGCAAAGGTGCTGCTGGATTTAAGTGAGAATATTCAGAACTATTAGAACTTTAGAACTTATGAAAAATACTTTTCCCGTATAATCTGGACGGGAAGGTCTTTTCCGGTCCACAGGCGGAAGGCTTCGGCTCCCTGGTACAGCAGCATAGGAAGGCCGTTGACAGTCCGGCATCCGGCTTCTTCGGCCAAAGTAAGGAAACGGGTCTTGGCAGGACTGTAGATGACATCTGCCACAAACAGATCTTTGTGGAAATAGGAGGTGTCAGCCAGCAGGCATTTGTCTGTATTTGGAGACATTCCTACATTAGTGGAGTTGGTCAGAATCTGGGCTGAAGCAATTTCTTTGCGGAGAATTTCGTCATCATAGTCAAAGAGATGAATCTGGCAGGAAGTCTGCTGGTTTAAGACATCGATGATTTGTCTGGTCCGGCCGATGAGGGGACTGGAACTTCTGCTGAATACGGAGATTTCCCTCATGCCGTCTAAGGCGGCCTGGACCAGAATGGCAGTTCCGGCGCCGCCTGCGCCTAAGAGTACCATTTTCTGTCCGGTATACTCCTGTCCAGATTCCTGAAGGGATTTGAGAAATCCGGTTCCATCTGTCGTATGTCCGGTGAGAATGCCGTTTTCATTTACAACTGTATTAACAGAACCGCCGATTCTGGCGGCAGGAGATAAATGGTCGCAGAGAGCGGCCATTTTGTTTTTGCAGGGCATAGTCAGGTTAAAACCTCTGCAGTTCAGACGTTTCAGTCCATCTACGGTCTGTTCCAGAGAAGCTTCATCTGCCTGAAAAGCCAGATAGCAGTAGTCCAGTCCTAACTGGCGGAAACCTTCGTTGTGCATCATAGGGGATTTGCTGTGGCTGACTGGATCGCCAAGCAGACAGATAAGACGGGTGCGGCCGGTAATTTCATAAGGTTGTTCAAGTTCACTCATAGTGGGTACCTCCTGGATGCTGATGATGTGGTAAGTATAGCACAATCCGGCTCCTTTGTGGTATAATAAAAAGACTTAACAGGAGAATTTTCCATTTAGAAAATAGAAAAAGGAGTACGGTATGTATCGAATTATTGTGGCGGATGATGAAGAAGAGTTAAGGAGAGCCATTATCCGGAAAATTCAGTGGGAAGAAATCGGTTTCCAGGTAGTCGGGGAAGCGGAAAATGGGGCAGAGGCGCTGGAGTTGGTAGAAAAGCTGGAACCGGATTTACTTATGACCGATATCCGGATGCCTTTTATATCAGGAGTGGAACTGGCCAGGCAGATTCGGGAAGTGCGTCCGTCTACCCAGATTGCATTTTTAAGCGGCTATGATGATTTTTCCTATGCGCAGCAGGCTATTCAGTATAATATTATCAGCTATATGTTAAAGCCGATTTCCATGGTTGAGCTGACGGAAGAACTGAAAAAAATAAAAGAAAAGCTAGATAGGATCTTTTTGGAATTTGCGGCCCGAAGCCAGGAAACAGCAGATGTGAATGAGTTTCTGATGCCGCTTTTGCTGGCCGGCTACCAGGAAGACCGGAGAGAAACCGGAGGCCAGCTGGAAGCGTTTCTTGCAGAAAAAGCGGAAGAGTGCGGATTGCTATCGAAAGGTGGAGACACGATGCAGTACGTAGTAATGACCACAGCAGTCCGGACGCCGGATGGGAAAAACTGTACGGGACCGGAACACGTGTATTCTGTAGACAGTATTTTAAAGAAATACCTCCGCTATGCCAGCTTTTTTGCAGGGGATTCCATTGTCTCCCTGCTCGTTGGAACCCAGGCCAGATTTGATAAGTATCTGCATATTGCAGCGGAAAATATTACCCAGAGTATGGAACGGATTCTGTCTCTGGATGCCTGCGTAGGGGTCAGCAGAGTTACGGACAGGCTTATTGACTGCCACAGGGCGTTCCGGGAAGCAGCGGATGCCATGTCCTATGCCCGCAACAGCAAAAGCCGGATTCATTTTATTTCCGATGAGGAACCTTACAGGGCTGGAGAACTGGAGCGGGTAAAAATCCTGGAAAAGGGACTGGTACAGCTTTTCCGGAGCGGAACCCAGCAGGAACTTACCGGCTACTTGGAACAGGAAAAAATACAGTCCGGAAGGGTGGCGTCCAGCCGGATTCAGATTCAGGGACTATCTGCAGAACTGTATTCCCAGGTGGGCCGGATGCTGACTGCGGTTTCCGGAGAGGAAAAGGCCAGACAGGCAAAAGAGGCTTACGAGGTGTGCAGGCAGAAGCTGGACAGGGCGCCAGAAGAAGAACTGTGGCAGGCATTGGAAGAATTTTGTCTGTGTTCCTGGGGACTGATTGCAGAACAGAGGAAGAAAAGCAGCCAGGTTTTATGTGAAAAGGCCATTCAGATTATGGAAGAACATTATTATGACACCAGTCTTTCCCTATCCCAGGTCAGCAGTATGATCGGGGTCAGCCCTAATTATCTAAGCGCATTGATGAAAAAAGAGACTGGAAGCACGTTTATCGATCTGCTGACGAAAATCCGGATTGAAACAGCCAGAAAGCTTTTGCTGGAAACGGCTATGAAAATCAGGGACATTTCTCAGCAGTGCGGCTACAGCGACCAGCATTATTTCAGCTATTGTTTTAAAAAGTATACCGGCCAGTCGCCGAATGCGATGCGCCGGCAAAGTGAAGGAAAAGTATGAAAAAGAAAAGAAAACAGGAGGGGTATTCCCTTTCCGTAATTATGACGGTTATGGTAGTGGGGATTGTTCTGACTGCATTTACCGCTGGATTTCTGGTGTTTGTGGCAGTCTATAACAATTCGATCCGGAACAATACCATTACAGCCAGTGAACAGGCAGTTACCCAGGTAACCAATACGGTCAGCGATTATACAAAAAATATGAGGGAACTGATGGAACTCCTTCAGGGATATTACAGAGGAGATCCGGAAGAACGCAATACGGCCATTGACACCCTGATTACCACGCGAAACGATGTTGTGGCAGTTACCTGTTATGACGAAGAAGGAACGCTTGTGGAAAGCTGGTCTGGAAACCGCAAGTTTAAAAAGAATGTGTTCCAGAATTTGTCTTTTGATCCAGAACAGAAGTATGAAAAAGGAAAAATTTCTATTTCCAAACCCCATGTAGAGACGCTGCTGGCAGACTATTATCCCTGGATCGTGTCTATGAAACAGCCAATAGAAACAAAAGACGGGCAGAAAAGCATTGTAGTGATGGATTTCCGGTTTTCTCAGATTGCCGACTATGTAGATGAGGTGGGAATCGGTTCCCATGGATACTGTTTTATTATGGATCAGGACGGAAATATGGTATACCATCCCCAGCAGCAGTTGATTTTCTCCGGTTTGAAAGAGGAAAATTTAGAACTGCTGAAAGATAGGCCGGATGGCTATCTGGAACAATCCGATGTGATTTATACCATTCAGACCATGGAAGACAGCGGCTGGAGAGTAGTCGGCGTCAGTTACGTAGACGAGCTGATTACCAAAAAGGTGCAGAACGTGGCGGCAATACTGCTGGGATTGCTGCTTTTTGTACTGTTTTCCGCTATCTGCAGCAGTCTGGTTTTTTCCAGAATGATTTCCAGACCAGTAAAACGACTGATTCAGGCAATGGAACAGTTTGAAGACAGCGCTTCGGATTTTACTTACCATGCGGTAGAAGGAAGCAGGGAAATTGGGGAACTGTCCCATTCCTTCGGGCACATGGTAGTCCAGATTCAGCAGCTGATGGAAAAAGTCCGCGAAGAAGAGATTACCTTGAGAAAGGCAGAACTGCGCGCCCTTCAGGCCCAGATTAATCCGCACTTTTTGTATAATACTCTGGATGCCATCGGGTGGCTGTGTGAAGAAGAGCGGACCCAGGATGCAGTCGAGATGGTCAACGCCCTGGCGAAACTGTTTCGGATCAGTATCAGCAAAGGCCATGAAATGATTACGGTAGAAAAAGAACTGGAACACGCCAGAAGCTATTTGAAAATCGAAAAATTCCGGTATAAGCAGTTCACCTATTCCTTTGATGTAGACGAAGACTGCCTGAAATATTACTGCAATAAGATTACCTTGCAGCCGATTATTGAAAATGCCATTTATCATGGATTAGACCGGATGGTAGATGAAGGAGAAATCCGGATCGGCGTCCATTCCAGGGGAGACAATCTGGTTTTCACAGTGGAAGACAATGGAATCGGCATGACAAAAGAACAGTGCAGGGAAATTCTGGAAGGTTCTGCAGGAGATAAGACGGGAATCGGAATCCGCAATGTCAACAACCGGATTAAAATTTATTTTGGTGAACAGTATGGAATCCAGATAGACAGTGAACTAGACGAAGGCACTACGGTAACTATTGTAATGCCAAAGATTGGGGAGGGCGGTTATGAAGAAAGATAGAAAGACAGCCATGCCGCTGCTGATTTTTATAATGGTATTGGCTGTAAGCGCAGGACTGACGGGATGCCAGTTTCAAAATAGCAGCCGGAAACCGAAAGTTGCCGTTATTGTAAAATCCACCCAGTCCTCTTTCTGGAAGTCGGTTCAGGCAGGAGCCAGCGCAGCTAGTACGGAATACAATATCCAGATGAGTTTTGAAGGGCCGGATTCCGAGGAAGATTACGAATCCCAGAACCAGATGGTCAGGGAAGCAGTGGAAGAAGGAGTAGACGCCATTGTGTTTTCTGCAGTCGATTACAATGCTAACAGTCAGGTCATACAAGAAGCGGCCCAAAAGGGGATTCAAATCGTGGTCATTGACAGCGATGTAAATACCGACCAGGTCAGGTGCCGCATCGGAACTGACAATTTTCAGGCCGGGTATATGGCGGGAGAGGCGGCACTTCAGGCTGGGGAAGAGGAACTTTATATTGGAATTGTCAATTACGACGTTCATTCTGCTAATGGACAGGAACGGGAAGCAGGTTTCAGAGAGCGGATTGCCCAGGATGACAGGGTGAAAGCAGTAGAGACGATTAATGTGCGTTCCACTACAGAAGATGCTAGGGAAAAGACCAAGGAACTGCTGAAGAGCCGTCCGGAGATCAATGTGATTGCGACCTTTAATGAGTGGACCAGCTTAGGCGTAGGCTGGGCAATCCGGGATCTGGAATGCAAAGACAGCACCTGGGTAACGGCGTTTGACAGCAATGCAGTTTCTGTGGGAATGTTAGAAACAGGGGAAGTAGACAGTCTCATTGTCCAGAATCCCTATGCAATGGGGTATCTGGGAGTAGAGACAGCATTCCAGCTGATTAATGGAACACGGAAAATCGAAGATTCGATAGGAACCGACACAATTCTTGTAAATCGGGACAATATGTTTGCAGAAGAATGTCAAAAAATGTTGTTTCCTTTCAATCAGTAGTTGTCAATATGATAAGATTTTGTACTCTTAGTGTGGATATTTGTATATACTTTTGATAAATAATGGGTTATAATATGTCTTGTGATGGTAAAAAATCACAAGACATTATTTTTAGAGGAGGATGTTACTATGAAAAAAAGATTTATGGCATTAGCAATGGCCGGCGTAATGGCAATGAGCTTAGCAGCTTGCGGAAGCTCTAACGAGGCCGCAGCTACTACCGCAGCTACTACCGCAGCTCCTGCAGCAACAGAAGCACCGGCAGAGGGAGATACCACAGAAGCTCCTGAGACAGAAGCTCCTGCAGCAGAGGCAGTAGATTTAGACGTAGCAGTATTCTACTACACTTACAGCGATACTTATATTTCCAGCGTACGTACCGCTCTGGACAAGGCATTGACCGATGCTGGCATTAAGTTCCAGAACTACGACAGCAACAGCAACCAGACCACCCAGAACGAGCAGATTGATACTGCAATTTCCCAGGGTGCAAACCTGTTAATCGTAAATATCGTTACCTCCGGTTCCGTTGATGCTTCCCAGGCAATCGTTGACAAGGCATCTGCAGCAGGCATTCCGGTAATCTTCTTCAACCGCGCAGTTGAGTCTGACGAAGAAGAAGGCAAGGTATTAGGCGCTTATGACAAGTGTGCATTCGTTGGTACCGACGCTCCAGAAGCAGGCCATATGCAGGGCAAGATGATCGGTGACTACGTATTAGAAAACTATGATACCGTTGACTTAAACGGCGACGGCAAGATTAGCTACGCAATGTTCATGGGCCAGTTAGGCAACGTAGAGGCTATCTACAGAACCCAGTTCGGTGTAGAAGATGCAAACGCAGTTCTGACCGAGGCTGGTAAGCCAGAATTAGAGTACTTCGACGCTTCCAACACTGACAAGTATCAGGTAGACCAGGAAGGCAACTGGAGTGCAACTGCAGCAAATAACTACATGAACACCAACTTAGCACAGTTCAACGAAGACAATGATAACATGATCGAGCTGGTTATCTGCAACAACGACGGTATGGCTGAGGGCGTTATCACTGCATTAAACGACAAGGGCTACAACTTAGGTACTGAAGACTGCGTAACCATCCCAGTATTCGGCGTAGATGCTACCGACGCTGCTAAGCAGTTAATCGCTGACGGCAAGATGACTGGTACCATCAAGCAGGATGCAGAAGGTATGGCACAGGGTATTGCTTACCTGGCTCAGAACGTAGGCGCTGGCAAGGAATTAATGGCAGATACCGATGACTTCAACGTATCTGAAAAAGTAAGCAACAAGATTTACATTCCATATGCAGCTTATACTGGTGAATAATTACGAAATGCCGATAGGTTAAAGGAAAATAGTTAAGGCGGCTTGTCGTTTCAGGCGGCAGCCGCCTTGATTTTTTCGATAGAAAGGGGATAACAGGTAATGGAACAGCAGGATGTTTTGCTGCAGATGACAGACATCTGTAAAGAGTTTCCGGGGGTAAAAGCGTTGGATCACGTTTCCCTGACGGTTCGAAGAGGAACTGTTCACGCTCTTATGGGGGAAAATGGCGCCGGAAAATCTACATTGATGAAGTGCCTGTTTGGTATGTACTCCAAAGATAATGGCCACATCTACCTGGAAGGAAAAGAAATCGATTTTAAAAACTCGAAAGAGGCCCTGGAAAACGGGGTTGCCATGGTACATCAGGAATTAAACCAGGCGTTAAAGCGCAACGTTATGGATAACTTGTGGCTGGGCCGGTATCCGAAAAAAGGCATCATGGTAGATGAAAAGAAAATGTTAGAAGATACCAATAAGGTATTCGCAGATCTTGGCATAGAAGTGGACCCAAAACGTGTCATGAGCACTATGCCGGTTTCTCAGAGACAGATGGCAGAGATTGCCAAGGCTGTTTCATTTAACTCGAAAGTTATTGTATTTGATGAGCCTACTTCCTCTCTGACAGAAGAAGAGGTTGAGCATCTGTTTAAGATTATTAATATGCTCCGCGACAGAGGATGCGGCATCATTTACATTTCTCATAAAATGGCGGAAATTCTACGAATTGCAGATGATATTACAGTCATGCGGGACGGTACATGGGTAGCTACCGAGCCTGCTTCTTCCATGACTATGGATAAGATTATCCGTCTGATGGTAGGACGTGAGCTGGGCAATCAATTCCCGCCAAAGGACAACGTTCCGGGAGAAGTTGCCCTGGAGGTGGAACACCTTACCGCCCAGTATTCCCTGTTAAAAGACGTTTCTTTCAATGTAAGAAAGGGAGAAATCGTAGGACTGGCAGGTCTGGACGGCAGCGGACGTACGGAGACTCTGGAAAATATCTTCGGTATTGCTACGAGAAAGTCCGGAACCATCAAGCTGGACGGCAAGCAGGTGCTAAACCGCAATGCAAGAGAATCCATTAAAAACGGATTTGCCCTTCTGACAGAAGAGCGCCGTGCAACCGGTATTTTCGGCATTTTAAACATCCGGGAAAATACGGTCATTTCCAGTTTAAAGAAGCATAGAAAATTTGGACCGTTCTTAAATGAAGCTTCTATGAAAAAGGATACCCAGTGGTCCATAGATGCCATGAGAACCAAGACGCCTTCCCAGGATACAAAGATTCGTTCTTTATCAGGCGGAAACCAGCAGAAGGTTATCCTTGGCCGGTGGCTGCTGACAGATCCGGAAGTACTGCTTTTGGATGAGCCAACCCGTGGTATTGACGTAGGCGCAAAATATGAAATCTACCAGCTGATTATTGACCTGGCCAAGAGAGGCAAGGTTGTTATCATGGTATCTTCCGAGATGCCGGAGCTGTTAGGTGTCTGCGACCGTATTCTGGTTATGTCAGGCGGACGGCTGGCAGGCGAAGTTGATGCAAAGAATACTACTCAGGAAGAGATCATGACTCTTGCTGCAAAATATGTATAGGGGAGGCCGGATTCCATGAAATTAGTAACCAATATTAATACAAGAATAGAAAGCTACAAAGCTCTGGACAGTAAAGATAAAAAGACGTACTGGAAAGAACTTTTATTAAACAACGCAATGTATATTCTGTTGATAATTGCGATTTTGTATACGTTCAGTCAGAACCCTAAGTTTTTGGCTCCACGTTCCATTGTTAATATCATCAGCCTTTCAGCAGCAAACCTGCCAATCGCCTGCGGTATTGCAGGATGTATCGTATTGACCGGTACCGACCTTTCTGCCGGCCGAGTTGTTGGCCTGACGGCGTGTATTTCTGCATCTTTGCTGCAGGCAGTAGACTATGCAAGCAAGATGTTCCCAAATATTCCGCCGATGCCAATTCCGGTTGTTATTTTAACCGTATTATTAGTAGGCGCTATCGTTGGCTGGGTAAACGGCTTCTTCGTAGCAAAATTCCAGCTGCATCCATTTATTGTAACCCTGGCAACCCAGTTGATTGTATATGGTATCCTGCTGGTTTACATTATGGCCAATGGAAATAACGGACAGCCTCTGTCTGGTCTGGATGATTCCTTTAAGAACTTTGTAACAGGAAGTATCTGCAAGATTGGCGATGTTCCGATTCCAAACTACGTATGGTTCGGTTTAATCGTAGTTGTTATCATGTGGTTTATCTGGAATAAGACTACTTTTGGTAAGAATATGTTTGCAGTAGGTTCTAACCCGGAAGCAGCAAACGTATCTGGCGTAAACGTTATGAAAACTACCATCATGGTACATACCCTGGCTGGTATGATGTATGGTATTACCGGTTTCATTGAGTCTGCACGTATTGGTTCCAATACTGCAAATACTGGTTTGAACTACGAGTGTGACGCGATTGCAGCCTGCGTTATCGGCGGCGTATCTTTCGTAGGTGGTACTGGTAAGATCAGCGGCGTTGTAATTGGTGTATTCCTGCTTCGTATTATCTTCGTAGCGCTGAACTTCCTTTCCATTAACGCAAACTTACAGTACATTATCAAGGGTCTGATTATCCTGGTAGCGTGTGCAATTGATATGAGAAAGTATCTGGTTCGTAAGTAATCAGAAGAGGTATTTTTCAAAGGGGGCTGCTGCATGATAGATGCGGCGGCCCCAATGTATTTACGGAAGGATGACAACATGGAAGAAAAAAAGACAGATTTGCAGGAAAATACACCGGAGGGAGGTCAGGAAGGCCAGCCGCCGGTTAAGAAAAAGTGGTTCGGCAGAGGAATTTATGGCAGCAAAGATGTGCCTATCAAGATCCTGGATAAGCTGATTTTGGGGCTGATTCTGGCTACGGTGATTTTAACTGTAGTATTTACGGTAAACGGTGGATATTTTGTCAACTTCGAGACAGACGGAGGTACAGAGATTGAAAGCCAGAAGCTGCGCTATGGACAATTGGTGGAAAAGCCAGAGGATCCAGTAAAACCCGGATATGAGTTTGAAGGCTGGATTTATGGCGAGGAAGAGTACCCCTGGAGTTTTGGCGCAGATAAGGTACAAGGAGAAATGACCCTGATTGCCCAGTGGAAACCAGCGAAGGTTCTGGTAAAGTTTGATCTGGATGGGGGAAACTTTGGCGAAAATGCTCCTGACGGAGACTTTTTTGTAACCTTTGGAGAACCTTATGGAGAACTTCCGGTTCCGGAAAAAGAGGGATTCCAGTTTGATGGCTGGGTGTACAGCGGAGCGGTAATTAAAGATACGACGCCAGTTTCCATGACTGGAGAACACGTACTGACTGCATTGTGGAAATAAAAGTTTTACGAAAGTTTTACATAACCTGGCTTTTATAGTGGGAAACAACATGGTATAATAAAAAACAAACCGTTGATACTATTGGAAAACACTATAAAGGAGAAACAAGTGAGTACAAGTAAGCATTGGGGAAACTGTCTGTGCACGACCATAGGCGTGATGCTGGGCCTGGCCTTCCTCTTTGGATTCATGGGAGCAGTTGACGGTGGAGTGAGGGCCGCTTTTTTTGGCGCTCTTGGCGGACTGGCAATTGGAGCCATATTAGGTGTATTTTATGCAGTATTGCTGCTGCTGTTCGCAAGGACGGATAAATAAAATAACGGATTTGAAAAGGGGAGTGCATTGTGCACTCCCTTTTTGCTGCCAGATATGGTTTAATGCTGATTTATTTCTCTCTTTACATAAGTAGTATGAAGGAGATGATGAGCCAGTGGACTGCCTGGTTTTCCTAAATAGGTATCGTACAGCTCTTTAATAGCCGGATTCTCATGGGACTTGCGGATTGGGTTATCTTTATCGCTGTCGTAGAGAACCTGTGCGCGCAGCGCGCGGATGTCGGTAGTATTGCGTACCGGACCGGGCTGCTGCGGCTGTCCGCCGCCGTTGACACAACCGCCAGGGCATCCCATAATCTCAATGAAGTGGTAATCTGCTTCACCAGATTTCACCTTATTTAACAGATCTCTTGCATTGCCTAAGCCGGAAGCTACTGCAACCTTCACATCCATGCCGGCAACGTGATAAGTTGCTTCTTTGATTCCTTTTGTACCGCGAACTTCAGTAAATTCAACAGATGGAAGTTCTTCACCGGTTAAGGTTTCCACTGCTGTACGGAGAGCTGCTTCCATAACGCCTCCGGTAGCACCGAAGATAACGGCAGCGCCGGTAGAACGTCCTAACGGATCGTCAAAAGTCTCATCTGGAAGGTCTAAGAACCGGATGCCGGCCTTTTTAATCATTCTTGCCAGCTCTCTGGTGGTCATGCTGTAATCCACATCCGGAACGCCATTGGCAGCTTCATCATCCCGTCCGATTTCGAATTTTTTAGCCGTACAAGGCATTACGCTGACAGAAACAATATCCTTTGCAGGAATATTTTCCTTGGCTGCGTAGTAGGACTTTAAGATGGCGCCGAACATCTGCTGCGGAGACTTACAAGAAGACAGATTTTCTGTCATATCCGGGAAGTAGTGCTCGCAGTATTTAATCCAGCCTGGTGAGCAGGAAGTAATCAGAGGCAGTACGCCGCCATTTTGAACACGATCAAGGAATTCGTGAGCCTCTTCCATAATCGTTAAGTCAGCAGAGAAGTTGGTGTCAAATACTTTATTAAAACCTAAGCGGCGGAGTGCAGCGACCATTTTGCCTTCTACATTGGTTCCGATAGGAAGTCCAAATTCTTCGCCAAGAGCGGCGCGGACTGCCGGAGCGGTCTGGACAACTACGTGTTTGGTCGGATCGGCAATCGCTGCAAAAATATCATCCACATTGCTCTTTTCTGTCAGAGCGCCGGTAGGACAGACTGCAATACACTGTCCGCAGGATACGCAGGAGGTCTCTCCAAGTCCCATTTCAAATGCGGAACCGATGTGGGTATTAAATCCACGCATATTAGGTCCGATAACGCCGATTCCCTGAACGTTTTCACAGACTGCAGAGCAGCGGCGGCACAGAATACACTTGCTGTTGTCACGGATCATATGGGCAGCGGAATCATCAATGCAGGATGGCGTAACTGCGCCGTCATAGTAGCCTTCGTCTTCGACTCCCAGATTGTGAGCCAGTTCCTGAAGCTCGCAGTGACCGCTGCGGACACAGGATAAGCAGGAACGGTTATGGTTGGACAGCAGAAGCTGTACAGTTTTCTTTCTGGATTCTAATACCTTAGGAGTATTGGTCCAGACTTCCATTCCCTCGTTTACCGGATATACACAGGAAGCCACTAAGGAACGGGCTCCCTTTACTTCTACAACACAGACACGGCAGGCGCCGATTTCATTGATATCCTTTAAGAAACACAGGGTAGGAATCTCAATGTGGGCAAGTCTTGCTGCTTCCAGGATGGTGGAACCCTTTGGAGCAGAGACTTCCATGCCGTTGATTTTAAGCGTAACGTTCTCCATAGTTCTTTCCTCCCTTATTTCTTATAGATAGCGCCGAATTTACATTTCTCAATACAAGTACCGCACTTAATACATTTTTCCGTATCAATAAAGTGGGGATTCTTAACGGATCCGACAATCGCGTCTGCAGGACAGTTGCGGGCGCACAGAGTACATCCTTTACATTTGTCCCTGTCAATGTGGTAAGACAGAAGAGCCTTACATACGCCTGCAGGACAGCGTTTTTCTTTGATATGGGCTTCATATTCATCGCGGAAATAGCGCAGGGTGGAGAGAACCGGATTGGGAGCCGTCTGTCCAAGTCCGCATAAAGCGTTCTCTTTTACATAGTAGCACAGCTCTTCCAGTTTATCCAAATCTTCCATGGTAGCAGTACCCTTGGTAATCTTGTCTAAGATTTCCAGCATACGTTTGGTACCAATGCGGCATGGAGTACATTTGCCGCAGGATTCTTCAACGGTAAATTCCAGGAAGAATTTGGCAATATCTACCATACAGTCGTCTTCGTCCATAACAATGAGACCGCCGGAACCCATCATGGAACCGATGGAAATCAGGTTGTCGTAGTCAATCGGAATGTCAAAGTGCTCATACGGGATACATCCGCCGGAAGGACCGCCGGTCTGGGCTGCCTTAAATTTCTTGCCGCCAGGAATGCCGCCGCCGATTTCTTCGATAACTTCACGAAGGGTGGTTCCCATAGGAATCTCTACCAGGCCGGTATTATGAATCTTGCCGCCAAGGGCAAATACTTTGGTACCTTTGGATTTTTCGGTTCCCATAGAAGCAAACCATTCCGGTCCGTTTAAGATAATCTGAGGAATGTTGGCATAAGTTTCTACGTTATTTAAAATAGAAGGTTTGCCGAATAAACCTTTCTGTGCTGGGAACGGAGGACGTGGCCTTGGCTCGCCGCGTTTGCCCTCGATAGAAGTCATAAGGGCAGTCTCTTCGCCGCAGACAAAGGCTCCTGCACCAAGACGCAGGTCAATATCAAAATCAAATCCAGTATCAAAAATGTTTTTGCCTAACAGTCCGTATTCACGGGCTTGGCCGATGGCGATGCGCAGACGTTCTACTGCAATCGGATACTCTGCACGGACGTAGATGTAACCCTGATTTGCGCCAATGGCATAACCGGCAATGGCCATTGCTTCCAGTACGGCGTGGGGATCGCCTTCCAGTACGGAACGGTCCATAAATGCGCCTGGGTCGCCTTCGTCGGCGTTACAGCAGACATATTTCTGATCTGCGTCATTCTGACGGGCTAATTTCCATTTTAAGCCGGTAGGGAAACCGGCGCCTCCGCGGCCTCTTAAACCACTGTCTAACAGAAGCTGGATGACTTCATCAGGAGTCATCTGGGTCAGAACTTTTCCTAATGCTTCGTAACCGCCGGTACCAATGTATTCGTCAATTACTTCTGGATTGATAATACCGCAGTTGCGCAGGGCAATACGATGCTGCTTTTTATAGAAGTCCGTATCGGTCAATGCTTTGATTTTGCCGGTAGGAGTAACGGTCTCTTTATAAAGGAGACGGGTAACAACTCGTCCCTTTAACAGATGTTCGGAAACAATTTCCGGAATATCTTCTACTTTTACCATAGAGTAGAAGGTGGCGTCCGGATAGATAATCATAATAGGGCCTAAGGCGCAGAGGCCATGGCATCCGGTCTGTACAACGGCTACTTCATCAGACAGGCCGTTTTTTTCAATTTCAGACTTTAAAGTCTCCATAATCTGCTGGCTGCCGGAGGAAGTACATCCCGTGCCGCCGCAGACTAAAACGTGTGAACGATACATTCTGCTTCCTCCTTATTATTTAATATCCGCTTTATTCAGCGTATAATCCTCAACCACATGGCCGCCGATTAAATGGCGCTCAACCACTTCAAGGGCTTTGTCAGGATTCATTTTGATGTAGGTAACTTTATCTTTGCCAGGTTCCATTACTTCCACAATCGGCTCATACTGGCAAAGGCCGATGCATCCGGTCTGGGTAACGGCTACTTTGTCAGTCAGGCCCTTTTCTTGAACTGCATTGGCAAGAGTGGTCAAAACCGGTCTGGCACCGCTTGCGATTCCGCAGGTTGCCATACCGACTACAACGCGGATATGGTTATGATCCTCGGCACGCATACTTACCTGGCTCTGAACCCTATCGCGGATGGCTTTTAATTCAGCAAGGCTTTTCATAGTAATCCTCCAATCTGTAGTTACTGTCTGGCAGTAACTGCTGTGGACGGTCAGATGAGATTTCCGCCGTCAACTTCCTGTTTATTTTCTGTCAGATATTCCATAATGTACTGAGAGACTTCCGGAGTATCAAACGGAACGTCCCCCAGGATTTCCCGCAGTTGTCTGGTATCCAGGGTAAAGGACTCTTGATTGTATCGGTACGTATATACAAAATCCGTATCCGGATGGTAGACAATCAATGTGTGAATCGTGCCGGAAATGTCTCCTAAAGGCATCCGATCAATATGAGACAGGCCAAAAACCGCAGTCACCACAGTACCTTTTCCTAACGCAGAATCAATGGAAAAGCTCCCTCCGGTGCTTTCCGCCGCATATTTGAAAAACGGAATCCCCAATCCTACTTTACGGGTAGTGCGGGTGGTGAAAAAAGGGTCTGTCACATTGGCTGCCTGGCTGGGACTCATGCCGCAGCCATCATCACTTATAGTAATGGTAAGGGTATCGGAGGCAGTGTCTGCCTCGACGGTAATGGCAACCAGACTGGCGCCTGCTCTGGTCGAGTTTTCGGAAACATCCAGGACATTTAAGGAAATTTCTGTCATCATAGGCTTAATTATATTTTGCTAAAATACCAGGAATATCGTCTGGAACCAGACGGCCGTACACTTCGTCGTTAATCATCATAACGGGAGCTAGACCGCAGGCGCCTACGCACCGGCAGGAATCCAGAGAAAATTTGCCGTCAGGAGTACATTCTCCATTGGTAATGCCCAGAAGTTCTTCCAGTTTGCTGAAAATATTGCCGGAACCCTTTACATAGCATGCAGTACCGAGACAGACGGAAATTTTGTATTTGCCCTTAGGCTGTAAAGCAAACTGAGCATAGAAGGTAGACACTCCGTAAACCTTTTCCAGCGGAATCCCTGTTTCATCAGAAATCATCGTCTGTACTTCAATGGGAAGATAACCATAGATTTCCTGGGCCTTCTGCATGATTGGCATAAGGGAACCTGGTGTGTCTTTGAGCTGGGCAATGGTTTCTTTCAGCGCTGCCTCCTGCTCCTTTGTCCCGGAAAATGGGACAGTTGTTTTTTTGCAAGCCATTATGTAACCTCCTTATTCAAGTTTATAATCGTTTGGACATTATAGGGTATATTTTATCACAAGTTTGATAAAAAATCTACAAAAATTCTAAAATGGGAAAAATTAACCAGGATAATATTTATTGATAATTCATAAAAATAATGGTATTCTTGAAGAAGAACTTTACATCACTATAACATATGAAAGAGGGGATTGGATATGACAGTAAAAGATGCCATGGAGACATTAGGAGCAAGAGTCCTGGTAGGAGAGGACAGACTGGACCAGGAAGTAAGAAGTGCTTGCGGTTCGGACATGATGAGTGATGTTCTGGCATTTTCCAAAGATCATTCCATTCTGCTTACAGGCCTTTGCAATCCTCAGGTAATCCGGACAGCGGAAATGCTGGACATTGTATGCATTATTTTTGTCAGAGGAAAAAAACCGGACGAAGTAGTTCTGCAGATGGCGAAGGACAGCGGACTTGTGGTACTTGCCACTGGACACAGGATGTTTTCTGCCTGCGGGATGCTGTATCAGGCAGGCCTCGGAGGAGGTGCGATCTGATGGAAGAAGCGCTGGTTTTAAATTATGAGATTTCAGGAGACGATTTTACACGGGCAGGGGAAGCCAGCAGTGATGTAAAGAAAAAGCTGAAACAAATGGGAGTAAATCCAGAGGCTGTCCGGAAGGTGGCCATTGCCATGTATGAAGGGGAAATCAACATGGTCATCCATGCCAATGGAGGAACCATTACAGTAGAAATTACTCCGGAGCAGATCCGGATGATTCTGGATGATACAGGTCCTGGCATTCCGGATGTGGATCTGGCTATGCAGGCAGGATATTCTACTGCTCCCGATGAAGTGCGGTCTTTGGGATTCGGAGCTGGAATGGGTCTGCCCAATATGAAAAAATATACCGATACCATGGAAATTGATACCAGGATTGGAGTGGGGACAAAGATTACAATGGTGGTGATGATATAATGAATAAGTTTTACCATTCTGTCCGTCTGGACGCAGACTTGTGCAAAGGATGCATTAACTGCATTAAGCGATGTCCGACAGAAGCCATCCGTGTGAGGGGAGGAAAAGCCCAGATTAACAGTAAGTTCTGCATTGACTGCGGAGAGTGCATCCGGGTCTGCCCCCACCATGCAAAGCACGCGGTTTACGACAAGCTGGACGTTTTAAAAAAATATGAATATACAGTGGCGCTTCCGGCTCCATCGTTATACAGCCAGTTTAACAATCTGGATGATGTCAATATTGTTCTGAACGCCTTGCTGCTGATGGGATTTAACGATGTATTTGAAGTCAGCGCAGCGGCAGAAATGGTCAGCGAGGCGACCAGGGAATACATATCCACCCACGAGGAAAATCTTCCCCTTATCAGCACGGCCTGCCCTTCGGTGGTGCGGTTAATCCGGGTCCGTTTCCCAAACCTGATTCCCCATATGCTGCCTTTAAACCCGCCAGTGGAAGTGGCGGCGTCCCTGGCAGTCAAAAAGGCGTTAAAGATGACCGGACTGCCAAGGGAAAAAATCGGGATCGTGTTTATTTCGCCCTGTCCGTCGAAGGTAACCTATGTAAAAGCGCCTCTGGGGACAGAAAAAAGCGAAGTGGACTGCGTTCTGGCCATTAAAGACGTATACCCCCAGCTTTTGTCCAGGATGAAGGCGGTCAAAGACGATTTCCTAGAGATTGGAACTGCGGGAAAAATCGGAATTAGCTGGGGACGTTCCGGCGGTGAGGCCAGCGGACTGTTTACAGAAAACTATCTGGCGGCAGACGGCATTGAAAACGTCATCCGGGTGTTGGAGGATTTAGAGGATCAGAAGTTTAATAACCTCCGGTTTGTAGAGTTAAGCGCCTGTCCGGGCGGCTGCGTCGGCGGGGTGCTGACCGTAGAAAATCCCTATGTGGCAGAAGTAAAGCTAAAGCGGCTGAGAAAATATATGCCAGTAGCCAGAAGCCATGTGGAGGAAGAGACGGAAACCCTGATTCCCTGGACGACAGGCGTTCAGTACGAGCCGGTATTCCGACTGGGAAATAATATTATGGAAAGCTTTTCCAGACTAAACCAGGTGGAACGTCTGTGCAAAAAACTGCCTGGCCTGGACTGCGGTTCCTGCGGCGCGCCGACTTGTAAGGCATTGGCAGAGGATATTGTAAGAGGAGAAGCAACAGAGACGGACTGCGTATATAATTTGCGGGAAAATCTCCATAAACTGTCGGAAGAAGTAGCGGTACTGGCAGGAGATCTGGCAGATGCAGGACGCAGCGGCCAGGAAACCGTCAATCTGCTGAAAGATTATATCCAGCGGATTTCAGAAGAAATGGCAGTGCTTGACAATCGGGAGGATGAAGAATAAATGACAGTTCAGACATTGGTTGACAAACAGATCGTCCGTGCAGTCAATGCCGGAGACAATATGGACAGAGAAATTACCCAGGTATTCTGCTGCGACCTGTTAAGCATTGCCATGGGGCGGGCGCCGGCAGGCTGCGCCTGGGTAACGGTAATGGCCAATTTAAATACCCTGGCAGTGGCGTCTTTAGCAGACGTAGCTTGTGTGATCCTGGCCGAGGGTTTTCACATGGATGAAAACGGGGTAAAAAAGGCCCAGATGCAGGGAATTACGCTTTTAGAAACCGATGGGCCAGTGTTCGAGACTGCATTGGCCGTTTATCAGGCTATGAACGAAGAATAAGGAGGCGGATAGGATTGGTTAGTCTGACCTATGATCTGCATATTCATTCCTGCCTTTCCCCTTGTGGAGACGATGATATGACTCCGGCTAACATTGCTGGAATGGCGGCAGTAAAAGGGCTGGACGTGATTGCCTTGACGGATCACAATGCCTGCCGCAACTGTCCGGCCTTAATGGCAGCAGCGGAAGAATATGGGGTTCTTGCCATACCTGGAATGGAGATTACGACATCTGAGGAAGTTCACGCGGTCTGCCTCTTTCCAACCCTGGAAGTAGCCCTGAATTTTGATAGTTATGTCTATGAACGGCTAATGAAGTATCCAAATAATTCCCAGATCTTTGGAAAGCAGCAGATTTATAATTTGCAGGATCAGGCAGAAGAAGAGGAAGAAACCCTTTTGATTAACAGCGCGGATATTTCGTTTGACCATCTGTGGGATCTGGTGGCCTCTTATGGCGGAGTGATGATTCCGGCTCATATTGATAAAAATGCCAACAGCCTGATTGCTAATCTGGGATTTGTGCCGCCGGACAGCAGATTTGTCACAGCAGAGGTAAAGGATTTGAAGAACCTTCACAGGCTGAGAAAGGAAAATCCATATCTGGAAACTTGTAAGATTATCAGCAATTCGGATGCGCATTACTTAGAAGATATTCACGAACCGGAACTGACCATACAAGTTGGTGAAAAAAGTATACAGGGTGTATTAGAAGCTCTGGGAACACGTTAACATAGAAGTTTGTCGTAAAAATGACCCGCCGCAGGCAGAGAAGCTCGCAAGCGATAGTCTTTCTTATAACGGAATACTACCAAATATGGTAACTGGATATTCCTGGAAAATATTTAAAAGAATATACAAGATATAGAAAAAATCTATATTTATGGAAAAGATAGAAGGATAATTCAATATTTACAAAATAATGAAGATTGTTTACTTTGCAAAGCCGAAGTATTATGATAAAAATCAGAAAATTCTGAATGAAACCCAGCTTTTTAGGAAAAAGCAGTTTTTGCCGTTTAAAAATATACCTACAGGAGATACTTTCACTAATCTATAAACGTATTTAGGAGAATTTTATGACACATTGGGAGATAAAAACTTTTCTTGAAATTGTAAAATACAGCAGCATATCAAAGGCAGCAGAAAAATTATACCTGACTCAGTCTACAGTCAGTCACCGCTTAAGCGTTCTGGAGGAAGAACTAGGGGTAAAGCTGATTATCCGCAGGAAGGGCTACCGAACCATTGAGCTGACCAATGAAGGCGAGGCATTTTTGCCGCTGGCATATGAATATGAAGCACTGTGGGAGAGGATAGAAGTGTTTTGCCAGAGTGGATCCAGGGCAGTATTCAGCATTGGCTGCCAGGACAGTATGAATGACAGCATTTTCTATAAGCTGCTTACCAGACTTCTGGAAAAAGCGTCTGCAGGAAAACAGAAAATGACTTTCCGTTTAGAAAGTCACAGTACAGAAGAACTGTACCAGCTTTTGGAAAGTGGTCATATTAATGTGGCGTTTTTACGAAATCCACAGGAAAACCGCAATTTTGTGATTGAACCGTTCTTCTCAGAAGAATTTCGGGTAATACTGGCGGAGAACAGCATTTATCCAGAAGGAAAAATCAACCTGGAGGTGTTGGATCGGAAAAAAGAAATCGACCTTTCCAGTTCATGGGGTCTGGATTTTATCAGATGGCATGAAGAAACTTTTGGAATTGAGCAGCTGGCAGATATTTCCATTAACGCAGTATCTACAATTCCCAAGTACCTGACAGAGGCGGCTCAGTGGGCCATTGTACCAGTTTCCGTAGCAGAAGAACTGAGCCGGACCAGCCGGATACAGGTCAGGAAAATGGAAAACCAGCCATCTGTGTTGTACTGCTATATGGTAAGCTTAAAATCCCAGAACAGGGCAAAATCAGAGATGTTTGAATTATTTTACCAGGTTTTGGATGAGTTTATGGACAGTATGCCGTATCTTACCAAAATCCATACTGCCCATACAGAAACAAAGTAAAAATAAAAGAATAATCCGTTATTTTTCCTCACATACCTGGAAAATATAAAATTTTAAGTAGTAAGATTCATCTGCAGCCCACAGAATCGGATGGTCTGCAGCCTGGGTTCGGTATTCTACCTGACGGAGACGTTTGTGGACTCCGGCAGCCGCTTCCCTTATGGTTTTGGTAAACAGTTCCGGAGACATAAAGTGGGAACAGGAGCAGGTTGCCAGAAATCCTCCATCTTTGACCAGCTTCAGGCCGCGCAGGTTGATTTCCCGATAACCCTTGACGGCATTTTTTATGGAATTGCGGGACTTGGTAAAGGCAGGCGGATCTAAAATTACCACATCAAACTGTTCCCCTTTTTTCTCTAATTCCGGCAGTAAATCAAACACATCTTCACAGACAAAGGAGACGCGATCGGAAAGTCCGTTTAACTCTGCATTCTCTTTTGCCTGGGCAACGCCAAGTTCAGAAGCATCAACACCTAATACAGAAGCAGCGCCTGCAATTCCGGCGTTTAAGGCAAACGATCCGGTATGGGTAAAACAGTCCAGCACTTTTTTGCCGGGACAGAGACGTTGGATTGCCAGACGGTTGTATTTCTGATCCAGGAAAAATCCGGTTTTTTGTCCGTCCTTTACATCTACCAGATAGCGGACTCCATTTTCTAAGATTTCTACTTTGGTGTCAAATGGTTCGCCAATAAAGCCTTTGTACCGCTCCATTCCCTCCTGGAGACGGACTTTTGCGTCGCTCCGCTCATAAACCCCGCGGATCTGGATACCGTCTTCTTCCAGAACCTGTTTTAACTTTTCTATAATCAGCGGTTTTAACCGGTCAATACCCAGAGCCAGGGATTCGACTACCAGAACGTCAGAAAATTTGTCAATGACGATACCAGGCAGAAAATCTGCTTCGCCAAAAATAATCCGGCAGCTTGAGGTATCGACTGTAGATTTCCGGTATTCCCAGGCATTGCGTACCCTCATTTCAATAAAAGTTTCATCAATGACTGCATCTTTTCTGCGGGACATCATGCGGACTGCAATTTTAGAATTGGTGTTGAGAAAACCCCAGCCCATTGGATAACCGTCAAAATCCTCTACGGATACGATGTCTCCATTTTCAAAATTTCCGATTATGCGGTCAATTTCATTATCGTAAATCCAGGCGCTGCCGGCTTTTAAAGAACGGCCCTGCCCTTTTTTAATACGGACAACTGCGTGCTCCATTGCATACTCCATTCTGCCGCCTGACTGCGGCTAAGTTGTATTTCTAACAATCTAACAGGATTTTGAAAGGTTGTCAAGATTAGAAGCAGACAGTATAATGGAAAAAAAGACTGGAAGGGAGAAGAACTATGGCAGAAGGTTCCGGAAAAAATGAGAAAACAAAATACCGTCTGGCCCAGGCGGTAAAGGAATGTATGAAAACCACGCCCGTAGACAAAATCACGGTAAAGGAAATCGTAGAAGCCTGCCAGGTTACCAGGCAGACCTTTTACCGGAATTTTCAAGATAAATACGACCTGATAAACTGGTATTTTGATAAACTTCTCCAGGAATCCTTTGCCCATATGGGAGAAGGAAAGACGGTATATGAAGGTCTGGTGAAAAAGTTTGAATATATCAAACAGGAACGGGTATTTTTTGCCGGAGCGTTCCGGTCAGATGATTATAATTCGCTGAAAGGCCATGATTTTCAGTTGATTCTGGAATTTTATACGGAAAGAATCAGAGAAAAAACTGGAAAAGATCCAGAAGAAAAAATCCGTTTTTTGCTGGAAATGTATTGTCAGGGTTCCATTTATATGACGGTAAAATGGGTTCTGGGAGGAATGAAAGAAACGCCGGAAGAAATGGCCAAGCTTTTAGTGGATGCCATGCCGGAGGCGATTTTTGGACTGTTTCAGCAATTAGGGTTGGTCTGATAAGGAAAAATTGTTAGAATGTTACAAAAAGGGGAAAGTGTAACTTTCTTTTCTTGACTGGTTCTGTTAAAATAATAACAAAGAAAAAGACGGACGCCAATTATCCGCCAGGCAAAAAAGAAAAGGAGAGATTAGTTATGGCAAACAGAATTATGTTAAACGAAACTTCCTATCATGGATCAGGCGCTATTTGTGAAATCGCCAATGAGGCAAAGGCACATGGCTTTCAGAAGGCATTTGTCTGCACCGATCCGGATTTGATTAAATTTGGTGTTGCTGCGAAGGTAACCGATGTACTGGACAAGGCCGGACTGGCTTACGAAATTTATTCTGACATTAAGGCAAATCCTACGATTGAAAATGTACAGCATGGCGTAGCGGCATTTAAAAATGCCCAGGCAGATTATATTGTAGCAATCGGCGGCGGTTCTTCTATGGATACAGCAAAGGCAATCGGTATTATCATTGCCAATCCGGAGTTTGAAGATGTGAGAAGTTTGGAGGGCGTAGCTCCTACCAAGAAGCCTTGCGTACCGATTATTGCAGTTCCAACTACAGCAGGTACGGCGGCAGAGGTTACTATTAACTATGTCATTACTGATGTGGAGAGAAAGAGAAAATTTGTCTGCGTGGATCCTCACGATATGCCAATTATTGCAGTAGTGGATCCAGATATGATGTCCTCCATGCCAAAGGGACTGACTGCATCTACTGGTATGGATGCCCTGACCCATGCAATTGAGGGATATACCACTCTGGCTGCCTGGGAAATGACCGATATGTTCCACTTAAAGGCCATTGAGATTATCTCAAAATCCTTAAGAGGGGCAGTAGAAGGAACGAAAGAAGGACGCGAGGGAATGGCTCTTGGACAGTACATTGCCGGTATGGGATTCTCCAACGTCGGACTGGGAATCGCTCATTCGATGGCTCACACATTAGGCGCTGTTTATGATACCCCTCATGGCGTTGCCTGTGCAATGATGCTTCCTATCGTTATGGAGTACAATGCAGAATGTACTGGCGAGAAGTATAGGGAAATTGCCCGCGCAATGGGAGTAAAGGGCGTTGACGACATGAGCCAGGAAGAATACCGCAAGGCAGCAGTGGAAGCAGTGAAGAAACTTTCCCAGGATGTCGGCATTCCTTCTAAATTAGAGGCATTAAAAGAAGAAGATTTAACCTTCTTAGCAGAGTCTGCATATGCAGATGCCTGCCGTCCTGGAAATCCAAAGGACACCAATGTAGAAGAGTTGAAAGAACTGTTTAGAAAATTAATGTAATTTTGGAAAACAGAGTCTTTGGGAAGAACAATCTTGAAAATAGACTTTTTTCGACCTTTTTCGACTTTAATAGACTTTGATAAACAGAATAAAGTCTGTTATACTAACAGCATCATCCAAGTTGGGGGTGGTGCTGTTTTTATCATTTCTTATCTTCCAATTGCGGAGGGTTCTAATATTCTATTTATTCTACTGCAGCTTTCACGCTGCATCTTAGGCATTCAGCCTGATGACGGCAAGCCTCAGGAGATTACAAAGGGGAGAAGCCTTCTGGCTGCTTTATACTTTTTTTAGAAAGGCAACACACTTTTTTTATACAAAAAACATACTTCGAGCACAAATTCTCCTTAATATAGTACTAAAAAGAACTAAAGGAGAGGAAACATTATGACAAAAGCTTGTGCACTGCAAAAAGACAAATTACTGAAACAGATTATGATTTTTACGGTACTGCTGTCCCTTTTGCTGGCATTATTTTGCCCATTAACGGTAAAAGCAGCAGGAGGAATTGAGCTAAGTACCGCTTATCCTGGAATTACGGTCAAAGCAGGAGAGGCGGTTTCTGTAAATCTGGATTTGGAGAATACCAGCGGAGCCGCTTTTGATGCAGCATTGTCAACCATATCCATGCCGGAAGGATGGGAAGGCTATTTTAGCGGAGGCGGAAAGCAGATTAGCAAGGTTCATGCGGCAAATGGAGAAACTGTGAGCGGCGTAACGTTCCAGATGACAATTCCAAAAGACACGGCGGAAGGTACTTACCAGGTGCAGCTGAACGCTGCAGCAGACAGCGGGATTTCTGATACAGCAACGCTGGACTTTACCATCAGTGAAAATGAATATGGACAAAGCAGCTTTACCACGGAGTACCCATCTCAGGAGGGACCATCCGGAACCACGTTTACATTTAATACTACTCTTGTAAATAATGGCGCAGATACTCAGTCATACAGCTTGTCTGCACAGGCTCCAAGCGGCTGGCAGGTAAGTTTTAAGCCATCTGGAGAGACTACCCAGATTGCAGCAATCGAAATTGATTCTGCAGGAACACAGGGAATCAGCGTAACCGTTATTCCACCGGAAAATGTAGAAGCAGGGGAATACAAGATTCCGATTACAGCCGTTTCGTCCAAAGAAACTATGAATCTGGATTTAAATGTCAACATTACCGGAACTTATGGTCTGGCAGTAACCACTCCGACAGGCCTGTTAAGTCTGGATACTTCTGCTGGAAAAGAATCAGCAGTAACCTTAAATGTGATTAATAACAGCAATGTAGCGCTGGAAAACATCAGTCTGACTTCTTCTGCACCGGCTGGATGGACAGTGGAATTTGACAATTCTACTATTGAAAGTTTGGATGCAGGTGCAACAAAAGAAGTAGTTGCCCACATCACTCCAGGAGAGGATGCTATGACCGGAGACTATGTAACCTCTATTTCCGCATCCGTTGCAGAAACTTCTGCCAGCGCAGAGTTCCGTGTTACCGTAAAGACGGCAACTGTCTGGGGAATTGTGGCAATTGCGGTTATTGCAGCGCTGATTGCCGGTTTGGGTTATGTATTTAAGAAATATGGCAGAAGATAGGCGGTGGCATCATGGATGAAATGATAAAACTTGAGCCAATCATCAAAATCTCCGGTCTTACAAAAGTTTACGGCGAAAAACGGGCAGTGGATAACTTGTATCTGACCGTAGGAAAAGGCGAAGTGTTTGGTTTATTAGGTCCGAATGGAGCCGGAAAAACCACGACGGTACTGATGCTTTTAGGATTGACAGAGCCAACAGAGGGATTTGCATGGATTGATGGTCATGACTGTATCAGGGAGCCAATTGCAGTAAAGAGGATTGTAGGGTACCTTCCAGATAACGTAGGATTTTATAATGATTTAACAGGACGGGAAAATTTGAGATTTACCGGAAGGCTAAATGGATTAAGCGGAGATTTCCTGGAACAGCGGATAGAGGAACTGCTGGAGAGGGTTGGTATGGCTGAAGCAGCAGACAAAAAAGCAGGAACCTATTCCAGAGGTATGAAACAAAGGCTGGGAATTGCAGATGTCTTAATGAAAGATCCCAAAGTCATTATTATGGATGAACCTACATTAGGAATTGATCCTCAGGGAATGCGTGAACTGCTGGAATTAATCAGGGAACTGGCAGAGGAAGATAAGAGAACCATTATGATTTCTTCCCATCAGCTCCAGCAGATTCAGCAGGTCTGCGATCGTGTGGGAATCTTTGTAAAAGGAAAACTGATTGCCTGCGGCCCGATTGAGACACTAGGGCAGCAGCTGGAAAAAGAGGGGCATTTTGTGACTGAAATCCAGGCAGATCCAATGGATGGACGATTAACTCAGCTCCTGGAATCCATTGAAACGGTAAAGGCAGTAAATCGGGAAGGACAATCCCTGATTATTGACTCTACAGAAGACATCCGGAAGGAAATGGGCCGGCGATTAGTGGAACAGGGGTACGCTTTGCTAGGATTAAAGCAGAAGGGAGGGGAACTGGATGAAATCTATCGCCAATATTTTGAGCAGGAAACCTGAGAAAACAGAAGAGAAGGAACAGGAGGCTTTCCAAGGGGAACGTTATGATCAGAGACAGGGGCTGATTGCCCTTTACAACAAAGAGATGACAGATCACTTCCGCAGCAAACGGATTTTAATTGTTCTGGCTCTGATTGGACTTACCAGTTTTGCCAGCCTTTATGGAGCGCTGTCAGTAATTACCTCTTATAGTGAAGTAGAGTTTTTATTCCTTCAGCTTTATACGGCTAGCGGAAACTCCATACCCTCTTTCGTGTCTTTCATCGCTCTTCTGGGTCCGTTTGTAGGGCTGGCGCTGGGATTTGACGGAATTATCGGGGAAAAATCAGAACGGACGCTGTATCGACTGACTTCCCAGCCGATTTACCGGGATTCTATTATTAACGGAAAGTTTTTAGCAGGAACCACAATCATTGTAATGATGGTATATTCCATGGGAATCCTGATAGGAGCAGTAGGGATGCTGGTAACTGGAATTGTACCTACGACAGAAGAAATTGCGAGAATTTTTGTATTCCTGCTTCTGACCTGTGTCTATATCTGTTTCTGGCTGGGGCTGGCGCTGCTATTTTCTGTAATCTGCAAGAATGCGGCAACTTCGGCAATGCTGTCCATTTCTATCTGGCTGTTTTTCTCTTTGTTTATGACAATGTTAGTCAGTGTAATTGCCAATGCACTGTATCCAGTAGGGACAAATATGGAAGCGCTGCTAAATTCTGCAAAAAATTATTCCTGCCAGCTGGCATTAAACCGGATTTCCCCGTATTATCTGTTTAGTGAGGCAGTGACCACCATTATGAATCCAAGTGTCAGAACCATTGGCCTGATGACGGTCCAGTCATTATCCGGAGCTATTGAAGGATATTTATCCTTTGGTCAGAGCCTGCTTTTAATCTGGCCGCACCTGGCAGGTCTGACGGCATTTATGCTGGGGACGTTCTGCGCTTCCTATGTTCTCTTTATGAGACAGGAGATTCGGGCAAAGTAAACGTAAAAATAAACATATAAGTAAACATAAAAAGGGAGGCTATCGGATTTTAGCCGATTTTAGCCTCCTGGTTTTTAAACTTCTGGTTCACATCATCTTTCTGATAAAATTTATGAAATAGTTATCACAGCCTGTCCTTTGGTTTCAGAATCCAATAATACCTGACATTTATAAATTTCATGTTTCCAGGCGCCTTGAAGTCTGGCGTCGGTAATAGGAATCGGAGTGATTTCTGCATGGGAAGCGCCTATAATGTGACAGGTTCCCAGCTCACCAATTTTCATACATATGGACGGAGCAGAGGCCGGGCTACTGTTCGCAGCACAGGCAGAAACCACTTCCGGTTTTTCGTAAGTCATCAAAGACAAAGAAACAGGAAGGTGTTCTGTCTGGTAGGTGTCGGTAATGGTAATATAGGAGTCTGTTCCTTTATGAAGCACAGCATTTCGACGATAGGACAATACTCTGGAATCGCCGTAGGCCGGAGCGATATCCATGGAAATTTCCGGATGAACGGAATTTAAATTTACAGAGACCTGGCTGGCCTCATATTCCTCTCCGGCTTTTTGAATAATACCGCCTATATTAAGAGGGATGTCATCGCTGGCTGTTACTTTGCTGTCATCTCCAAAGGCAGGCAGGTTATGGAAGCGGGACTGCATGGTCCAGATTTCATATCGGTTAGGAGAAAAGGTCTTTTTCGTATAAGTTTCCACGCCAACATCAATAAACAGAGGCTTGCCGTCTTTATAAACCGTAAAGCTTCCTACATCATTATGGTTATGGCTGTCGTCATTGTCACCGGCTTTGACAGCCAGGCACAGATGGCTGTCTCTTGCTAAAAACAGTCCGGCACTTGGATAGTAAAGATCCGGATAAGCAAGAGGCTGGGAGCAGTCGCGGTTTATTAACTCTTCATGAGTGAAGACAGACTGAAGGCGATAAAATAAATTGTGTTCATCTTCAAATAGCTGATAGGAACTTTCTTTATAATCTCTGGCTGTAAAATTCATTAAATCCTCATTTTCGGTCCGCTTTCCGAATAAAAATTCTCTGGCCCCGCATCGTCCTGCAATTGGAGAACAGTCAGCAAAGTTTACATAATAAGGGCCGGAGACATGGACATGGAAAATATAGGAAGCAATGTTGCGGATTTTTTCTTCTTTATATAAAGAAGAAAAGGCATTGCCGGAAATTCCATTTAAGACTTCCATAGCCCCGAATAAGGTCAGTCCGGCGTGTCGGAAATACTGGGCACCTTCATCGCAGCAGCCATCTGTTCCGTATTCATCCAGAAAGTAGTCCAGACTTTTACAAGCCTGATTTAAGATTGCTGACAGATTCAGATAAGACTGGCCGCCAGATGCCGGACTCGGCTGCCACTGCAGGCAGAAAGCAGATGCCAGCAGGACATTCTGGGTGCACCAAGAGGTCCAGTTGTTCATGTGAGATTTTCCATCTCCCATCCACCAGAAATGCTCGTTCAGATAGGGTTTAAAAATACGGATTTCTAAGTTAGTCTGCACCATTCCCAGGATAGAAGGACTCACCAGATTTAATTCTTCCTGCAGAAGGTAAGCGGCAGTAGAAAGAATGGCGCCGGTTTCAGCTGCAAACAGGTCGATGACAGGACGATTGACATCCGGAAGAATCAACTGGGGGGTATCCCGGATATAGGAGTTGTGAGCAGGAAGCTGCCAGGCAGCTTCTTCACAAATACAGAAAAAGCCATTGATAATATCGTCCATAAATCGTCCCTGATGTTCTGCACATTCTGCCAGAACCAGAGCATTTAAGGCCAGACGGCGGTTAAAGAGCCGTTCCTGGTACCGTTCGCGGTTGCCGGTACGGCAAAAATCCATAAAGTCCGTTGCCATAAGCGGCGGATACTGGTAATGTAGAAACTCTTCTCCGGTTTTAATGAGGCGTTCTCGTACAGACGCCGGAAGGTTTTCCCAGGCATTGCGATCAGATGCCTGGGGATAAGGCCGGAAATCAAGAAAATCCGGTTTATCATGTTGCTTCATGGTCCAGTTTTGTAAAAGTTGGGAAAACATTATAAATCCTCCTCTGTATGCTGTTGTATAAACTCTCTGGGTGAGATTCCCTCTACTTTTTTAAATACCTTGCTGAAATAAAAGGCACTTTCAAATCCCAGCCGGTCTGCTACTTCATAAATCTTTAAGTTTTCTTCTAGAAGCAGGTTTTTGGCCAGGCTGATTTTCTTTTGGGTAACATACTCTGTAAAACCAATATTGCAGGTTTTCTTAAACAGGGAACTTAAATAATTGGGACTTAACCCAAATACTCCGGCAACCTCGTTTAAAAGAAGCCGGTCTTCAATGTGGACTTCGATATATTTCTGAATGTTGGTAATGACATTGCCTTTATAAGATTTCCGTTTCGACTGAAGGACGCGGCACAGGCCCTCTTTTAAAACCTCCAGCCATTCTATAACCTGATGGGGAGTAGTCGCCTGGTAAATGGAACGGTAACCGTCAGGAATATCTTCGAAAATTTCAGCCACGGTGTCTTCTCCGTCCGGCAGAAGGGAAATGGCCAGATAGAGAATATTGCAGGCCCCATCCACAGCCTGCAAAATCCTGCAGGAACTGGAAGAAAAGAGCTGGCACATTTCGTCAATCGTGGTTTCTAAGACGTCCGTATCAAATTCTTCAAAAGCCTGTTTGATAGATTCTTTAAAAACGGACATATTGAAATAATTGCGGAAGGCGTCTTTGTCCTCTTCGATTTCCTGGAAAAATGCAATGGGAATTTCCTGGGTCGCTTTTGCAGACGCCTGTCTGGACTCCTGATAGGAACGGGAAATCAGCAGGGGCTGATCCACTGGAGAACCAATTCCGGCAGACAGCCAGACGCTGAAATAGTTGTGAATCATAGTGCAGGCATTACTTAACGCATTGGAAATCTGGGTCCAGTCTGCTTCTTTTATAGAAGGAAAGTGGAAAATCAAGGCAAAGTGTTTTAAATCCAGGGAAACCACATAGCAGGATAAATAGCGGGAAAGGATTTCCCGAATCATCTGCAGACTGCTGGAGTACAAGTTCATCAGCTGGGAGTGATTCATCTGGGTGTGAGTCGATTCATGGATTTCACAATGAGCGGCAAAATAACAGGAATCGGAAAAATTTAATTTTAAATCAGCGACTTGCAACAGAAATTGTTCTTCGCTGTCAAACAGGTTGTGAAGAAGCCGCATGAAAAATTTATCCTGATAGCTTTGGAGCAGGGGACGTCCTCCTATGGCTTTGTAGGCCTCGCTGGCTTTTTTCTCTTCCAGACGTTTTAAGGCTCTGGTAATGGATTCTGCTAAAGAAGACGGATCCAGTTCCAGCTTTACTAAATAATCGGCAACTTGATAGGAAAGGGCGGTGCGCACCAGTTGGAATTCTTCATAGCTTGTAAGGACGATAAAAACCGGAATGGGACCGAACTGATCCCTGCATTGTTTTACCAGATCCAGACCGTTCATAATTGGCATTTTAATATCCGTAATAACCAGTTCCGGCCCAAGATCTTCAATCATAGCAAGCGCTGCCTGGCCATTTGCGGCAGTCCCGCATATTTCAATCCCATAATCCGCCCAGTTTAACATAGATTTGATGCCAATCTGGACTAACGGTTCATCATCGACAATTAAAAGTTTTATCATAAATTTCCTCCCGTTTCTGCTAATTCATAAGGAATGGTAATGGTGATAGCAGTATATACCCCTACTTCACTGGTAATGGAGATGCCATAGTTTTCTCCATATGCATACTGAATCCTCTGATTTACATTATGGATTCCGACATGGCGGAAAAAGTCTGTGCTGGCAGACTCTTCTCCATTTAACACTTTCTGGATGGTTTCAGGGGACATACCGACGCCATTGTCTTTTACACAGATTTCCAGTATTTTCCCAGAATCCGATTCCTTTGATACGGCAGTTACTGTAATGGTACCAGCCTGTCCTTTGGGTTCGATGCCATGGAATAAGGAATTCTCTATAATAGGCTGGAGTGTAAACCGGTGAATCAGGCAGGAATATAAATCTTCACTGGCAACCTTACATTCCAGTGCAATACTTCCGCCGTACCGGTACTGGAGAATGAGAAAATAATCATTTACCAGTTCCAGCTCTTCCCTAAGGGGAATGGGAAGACTAGTTCCTTTTGATACATTTTTCATCAGCCTTGCCAGAGCCGTTGTCATTTCGGCAATGCCCTTTGCTCCCTGGATGGTTGCCATCCATTTAATCGAGTTCAGGGTATTATAGAGAAAATGAGGATTAATCTGGCTTTGCAGAATCTGATATTCCAAATCTTTTTTGTGCTTTTCATCTTCAATCCGCTTATTCATCAGGGTAACGATGCTGGTAGAAAGGGAATTGATTCCTTTTCCAATGTCGCCCAGTTCGTGATCCCATTCAATTGCCGGATCCCTGGAAAAATCACCATGGGAGACCGCATCAATTTTCGTCCGGATCGCTTTTACCGGCACATTGATAATCCGGTTTAAGAGAATCATCAAAAGAATGCCAAGACAGAAAATCACCAGGCAGATTCCGGCAATCAGCAGATAGTAGAAGCCCTTCTGCTGGGCAAACTGCTGTTCCGACAGAATCTGGGAAAAAGACCATCCCGTTACGCCTTCTACAGGAATGGTAATCATGGTACGTTTTTTGTTATCTGCCATTTTTACAGTCTGGACTTTGGTAGTATCATTTAAGGAATAGAAATCCAGTTCTTCTACGGGAGTGTATATCGGTCCGGCAGTTTCAAAATGCCCGTCTTTTAAACAGTATGTAATATCTCCCATGGTAAAAAATAAGATTCCGTCTTCTCCAATCGGATAGGAGGACAGGTAATCCGTAAAGAGCTTTTCGCTGATGCTTAAATAAGACCATCCGATAATATCCGAATTATATGCATTATAAACAGGGCGGATAATGGGGATGACCTTTGGAGGGTTTACCTTAAAAAATAAGTCGTCTTGTAATCCAATCCACTTAAAATCAGGAGCCTGAAGCAGGGATTCAAAATAAGGCGCCTGCCAGATAAGCTCGGAAGCATTGGTTCTGCTGGATTCGGACGGTCCTAAAATATGGAGAAAATGCTTCCGGCTGTTGGTAGAAATCAGGGCATGGGTAATATAGTCATTGGGCAGCGTGTTCTGATACTCTTCCTTAAAACGGTCAAAGGAATTTAAAGCCAGAGAACGGAGATTTTCGTTTTCTGTGCTGGAAGAAGGAGAAAGTGCAGATGCAGAATCCATTTTCTCCAGGTAGTTTAAAACCTCACTGTTGGAACAGGTCCATTTGCTAAAATAAATAATATCTGCCATGTCAGAAGCAACGCGGGTAGTCACTAACTGCAGATTAAATTCAGAGGACTGAATCTGATTTTTCCGCAAAAAAGACTGGAATACAGAAAAATAGATAGTCAGTGTAATAAGAGAAATCAGCAGGGTAAAGCCTGCTGCAGCGGCCATCAGCTGGGTCCGGATGGTTTTGAGAAATGGTATTTTCGGTATTTTCATGGGAAACTCCTAAAACTTCCTATCATATAACTGAAATTTATATGCTATCTATTATAGCGTTTTTCTTGATTTTTGAAAATAATAGAAAAGAAATATCTTAAAAATTTACTGTCTTATCGTAGAAAATTACATTTTTATGCAAAGTGATAAAAAGAAAGTGAAAAAAAGGATTAGAATAGTGAATCTTTTCTAAACAATATTCCATTCAGAAAAAAAGAAGCAGAAGATATAATAAAACCATAGTCAAGAACGACAAACACAGAGAAATGAGGAGGATGTAACATGAAAAAAAGATTGGTAAGCCTTACACTGGCAGCATCTTTGGCAGCAGCAAGTCTGGCAGGATGCGGAAGTTCCGACGCAGATGCAACTACCGCAGCTCCAGCAGCAGATACGACTGCAGCAGAGGGTTCTGAGGCAGCAGCAGATACGACCGCTGCAGCTTCCGGAGAAAACACCACATTAAAATGGTCTGTATGGGATATCAGCCTGACCACATATTATGAGCCGTTAATCGAAGCATTTGAAGCTTCCCATCCTGGAGTAACCGTTGAAATGATAGACCTGGGTTCTTCTGATTACCAGACTGTACTTGCAACAGAATTAACTGGTTCCGGATCTGACTTTGACGTTGTTTGTGTAAAAGACGTTCCAGGATATGCAACCTTAGTAAACAAAGGTGTATTAGAGCCGCTGGATGATTTGATTGCAAAAGACGGCGTTGACTTAAGCGCATACGGCGGAATCACCGATCAGGTAACCGTAGACGGCAAGCTGTATGAACTGCCATTCAGAAGCGATTTCTGGGTACTGTTCTACAACAAAGATATCTTTGATGCAGCTGGCGTAGAATATCCTTCTAATGATATGACATTTGAGCAGTATGACGAACTGGCAAGAAAAGTAACCAACACCGAGCCAGGACAGGAAGTTTACGGCGCTCATTACCACACCTGGAGAAGTGCAGTTCAGCTGTTCGGCATTCTGGATGGCAAAAACTCTATCGTAGGCGGCAACTACGACTTTACAAAGCCATACTATGAGATGATTTTAAAACAGCAGCAGGATGGCGTATGCCAGGATTATGCAACCTTAAAGACCTCCAGCCTTCATTACTCCGGCGCATTCTCTCAGGGCAACGTAGCTATGATGAACATGGGTTCCTGGTTCATTCCAACCCTGATTGACAAGATTAAAGCTGGCGAGTATACCGACTGCACCAACTGGGGTCTTGCAAAATACCCTCATGCAGAAGGCGTAGAACCAGGTTCTACTCTGGCAACCATTACCTCTTTAGCTATCCCGACTTCTGCTCCTCATAAGGATTTGGCCTGGGAGTTTGTAAAATTCGTAACTGGCGAAGAAGGCGCTGAGATTATTGCTTCTACTGGTTCTATTCCTGCAACCATGAACAGCGAGATTGCAGAACTGGTAGCATCTGTAGACGGATTCCCGGCTGACGAAAGCAGCAAGGAAGCTCTTCAGACTGCAAATCTGTATCTGGAAATGCCAGTACATGCAAAGAGCGCAGAAATGGAAACAATTTTAAACGAGGCTCACGACGGTATCATGACCGAGAGCATTACCATTGATGAAGGTATCGCTCAGATGAATGAGAAAATCGGTGCACTTCTGGCTGAATAATACGTAACTATTCAGGACGGCGGGAAATCTGGCGTAAAAAGTCGTGTCAAGCTGGCATGTAAACAGCTTTTTACACCAGATTTCACATCGGAGGAATCTCCGATGCTTCTTG